>JBAUVQ010000273.1:0-3267 GCA_049583305.1 Methylocystis sp. | reverse complement strand
ATCCAGGCGCGGCCAGAGACTTTTATCGACGCGCCGCGTAAAACAAGTTCGCCCTCGACCGTGAAAAAGGGCTGGCTGTAATAATAGGAAGCCTGACCGTCTTCCGACTTCCGGCTATATCCGTGGTCGCCTTGCGGGACCGGCGGCTTGTCGGCGGTTAGAGTCAACCTGTAGCCAAACCGCGCGTCGGAAGCCGCGACCAAGAGGCGCGAAACGCCTGCGTCCGCCGTGTCATCGCGCGACTCCAGCGACCAGTCGTCGATGAAGGCGCGAAAGGGCGTCGCGATCACGCCCGCCTGTCCCACTCCGCCGCGAGCAAAAGTCTCGGCGAAGAGATGTTCGCTCGCGCTCGTCACGGCGGCGTGGCCCATGAAGACGGTCTGATCGGCCCAGCCGGTCTGCTCCGGACCAGGCGCGAGGGCGGAGCGAAACAGCGTCCATTGCACGCCGTAGGATTGGCCCGAAGCGTCGCGAAGATTGGCGGTCAGATACCACCATTCGGTCCGGAAACCCGGATGCGCGCCGAAGTCGCGCGGAAACTCCAGCGCCAGGCCCGGCGTCACCGCGGTAAAGCCCGGAGCCTCTTGCCCGAGCCCGGCGAAGCCGTCCGCGCAAAGTCGCGCCGGCGCGCAGCATGCCAAAATAGCCGCCAGAAACACGCTAGCTTTCATTGACGAACACCTTCAGCAAATCCGCCGGCGCGACGCGCGCGAGCCGCAGCGTGGGCGCGAGCGCCGCGAGAAAGGCTGTCAGCACCGCGATGGCGAAGACCTGAGCCCATTGGCCGGGAAAGATATGAAACGGCAGCCGCCAGCCGAAGGCCTCGACATTGACGACGGCGACGAGACACCAAGCCATGAACAGTCCGAGCGGCAGCGCGCACAACGCCGTCGCGGCGGCGAACAGAACTATGCGTGACAACTCCAGTCCCGCGAGGCGCCGGCGCGTCACGCCCATCGCCCACAACGGCGCGAGTTGCGCGATGCGCGAATTGCTAAGAGTCAGAAGACTCGTCAGCAAGGCGATGGCGGAGACGATCAGCGTCAGCGCATTCAGCGCCGCCGTCACCGCGAAGGTGCTCTCGAAGATTTTGAGCGACAGGTTTTTCACGAAGGCCTGATCGACGACCCGGACAAGTCGCGGCCCCATCTCGGCCTGGAGATCGCGGATGAATTCCGCGACGTTCCCGGGCGCGACGCGCAGGGAAAAATGGGTATGCGGCGCCCTTGGCCAATGACGCGTGAACGCGTCGAGATCGACGCGCAGCTGTCCATTGGGATTGCCGTAATCGGGATAGATTCCGACAATTCGCGCGGACCAATTTTCAGCTTCGGTCGGCATGTCGAGCGCGTCGCCCAGATTGAGCTTTAATCGCCGCGCGAGCTGCTCGCTCACCAGCACCGCGTCTCCTCGCGCCAGCCGCTCGAAGGCGTCTTCGTTGTGCTCCAACAGCGGAAAATGCGCGGAGTAGGTTTCGTGCGCTTTAAGCGATCCGACCTCCACCGGCCATCGCGCGATTTGCGTCTTGGTTCGAAACACCGGCAGAATCACCTCGACTTCGGGCTGCTTCGCCAGCCACGCCTCGATGCGCGCGGCGGCGGCATTGTCGCTCGCCTCGAAATAGACTTCGGCGATCAGCCGGTCGTCCAGCCAGCGCGTGAAGGTCACGCGAAAGCCCTCGACCATCGCGCCGACGCCGATATTGGTCGACAGCGCCAGCAGCAAGGCCATCAAGGCGAGCGACAGGCCAGGAAGCTGCTGGCGGCTGTCGGCCCAGAACCAGCGCGTCACTGGCCCCTTCGCCAGGCGCTCGCCAAGCGCGAGAGCGCCGGCCAGCGCAACCGGCAGGCCCAACGCGGCGCCGAGCAGACCG
Organism: Methylocystis sp.; assembly: GCA_049583305.1. Taxonomy (GTDB): domain Bacteria; phylum Pseudomonadota; class Alphaproteobacteria; order Rhizobiales; family Beijerinckiaceae; genus Methylocystis. Next base: position 1,394 of record JBAUVQ010000273.1, on the reverse strand, counting down.
CCGGCAATCAGCGTGAAGCCGGCGACAAGCCCGCCGCCCCACAGCAGCGCGGCGACGGCGACCGCGAAGGCGAGCCCCGCGACCAGGGCCTGTCGCCGCAAGAAACGCCGATGCGCCTCGCGCCATGCCTGTGGGCGCGCCGCGGACAACACGGGCAGGCGAAACGTTCTGATCAACCCACCCGCCGCCGCGCTCGAAGCGCCGATCAACGCCATGGCGAGGCCCGATAACGCCCAGCCTGCGTCGAGCGTCAGCCGCGCGGACAATTGCGCTCCGTAAAGACTGTCGAGACTCGCCGCGACATTGGGCAGCAGCGCCCGCGCGATTCCATACCCGAGTGCTACGCCGGCGCCGCCAGCGAGCAATGCCAGCGCGAGAATTTCGCAGGTCATCGCCGCGATCAAGGCGCGCGTCGAAACGCCGACGGCCCGCAGCGTTCGGATCGTCGGCAGTCGCTGCTCGAAGGCGAGGCCGAAAGACGCATGGACGATGAACAGGCCCACGAGAAAAGAGAGCAGGCCAAAAGCGGTGAGATTTAGGTGAAAACTGCCTGTCAGACGTTCGAGATCGGAGTCCTCGTCCGGCTCGACCAGCCGCAGCGCGTCGCCGACGACGCTGGCGAGTGGCCGCGCGCCCTTCGTTTCCAGCATTAGTCGCGACAGGCGCTCGGGACGATCCAGCAGATCTTGCGCGACGCCGATATCGACGATCAGCGTTCCCGCCGGCGCTGCGTCCAGCGCGCGCAGCGGCGGCAGCGAGTATCCCCTGTCGGTTTTCGCCCTCTCGCCGATTTGGGCGAGCGTTTCCGGCGCCGCGAAGCCCAACCCGGGGGATTTAAGAATATCCGCGACGCCTTCCGTCTCCCGCAGGCTCGCGAGCCGAGCGTCGCGCGGCAGCGTCAGGGGCTCGACGCCGATCACCCGCAAGGATTTGTCGCCGACGCGGAGCGCGCCCTCCAGCACCGGAGAGACCTTCCAGCCGGCCAGCCGCAGCTTGATGTAAAGGTCCTGCGCGAACAGTCCGCCGCGCGCCGAGACCAGTCCGCGCGCATCCGCGCCGCTGACCGCCGCGGCGGCGCTCGCGTAGCTTTTGCGCGCGTGCTCATTGAGCGCCTGCACGCCGCTCCACAGCGCCGTCGCGATGGCGAGCCCGACCAGTAGCGCGGTGAGATTGGCCGCATGGCGCCGCCAATGGGAGAGCAGCGCAGCGAGCGTCCACAGCATTTCTTTCACGATGCCGCCAATCCGCCGGCTGCGAGCAGCGCCCGCCGTCCAAGCCGCGCGGCCAGCCGCGCGCTATGCGTCGCCATCAGAAAGGCGCAGCCGGTCGCGGCGACGAGTTCCAGCGCCAGCGTCAGCACAGCGTCGCCGGTCGCCTCGTCCAGATTGCCGGTG
>JBAUVQ010000272.1:0-7045 GCA_049583305.1 Methylocystis sp. | reverse complement strand
CGAACTTCTCCATTACGCCGAGCGGCTCTCGGCCGAGGGCGCCTATGGCGAGACCGAACAGCTTTTGACGCGGATCGGCTTCGCGGAATTCCTGGCGCAGGTGTTCGGCGGCATTCCGATGAGCCAGTGCGAGATCGTCAGGCCCTCCGACTTCGGCCTCTCGTGCGAACAAATCGCCGCCTATCGCAACGACGCGATGGGGCGGCTGGTGCTCGAAGGCAATACGCCCGCCAATCGCGCCCGCCTCGCGCAGTTGATCGATCATCACGAGGCGGCTGAAACCATCGGCGCCACGGGCCTCGACGACACGCTCGAGGCGATCCGCTCGGAAATGCGCAAATTCGCCGGCGACAACGTGACGCCCTTCGCGCAGGAGTGGCACGCCAAGAACGAATATATCCCGCTCGAGGTCATCTCGGGTCTCGCCGACCTCGGCGTGTTCGGCCTGACGATTCCGGAAGAGTTCGGCGGCTCGGGCATGGGCAAGATCGCGATGTGCGTCGTCTCCGAGGAACTGTCCCGCGCCTATATTGGCGTCGGCTCGCTCGGAACGCGTTCCGAAATCGCCGGCGAATTGATTCTCGTGGGTGGCACGCAAGCGCAGAAAGAGAAATATCTACCGAAAATAGCCGCTGGCGAAATCCTGCCGACCGCGGTTTTCACCGAGCCTAACAATGGCTCCGACCTCGCGGGCCTGCGCACCCGCGCCGCCCTGGATGGCGGCGTTTACAAGGTCACCGGCAATAAGACCTGGATCACCCATCCCGTGCGCGCCGACGTGATGACGCTGCTCGTGCGCACCAACCCGAACGAGAAGGGCTACAAGGGTCTCTCGATGCTGCTCGCCGAAAAGCCGCGTGGCACGGAGGAAAATGCCTTCCCCGCCAAGGGCATGACCGGCGGCGAGATCGAGGTGCTCGGCTACCGCGGCATGAAGGAGTTTGAGATCGGCTTCGACAATTTCGAGGTGCCGGAGGAAAATCTTTTGGGCGGCGTCGAGGGCAACGGCTTCAAGCAGTTGATGGAGACCTTCGAATCCGCGCGCATCCAGACGGCGGCGCGCGCGCTCGGCGTCGCGCAATGCGCGCTGGATCTGGGCCTGCGCTACGCGAAGGAACGCGTGCAGTTCGGCAAGCCCCTGTTCGCCTTCCCGCGCGTCTTCGGCAAGATCGTCAGCATGGCCGTGGAAATCCACATCGCCCGGAAGCTCACCTATTTCGCCGCGCGCCAGAAGGACGGCGGCGCGCGCTGCGACCTCGAGGCGGGCATTGCCAAGCTGCTCGGCGCGCGCGTCGCCTGGGCGGCGGCGGACAACGCGCTGCAAATCCATGGCGGCAACGGCTTCGCGCTGGAATATCCGGTCTCGCGCGTGCTCTGCGACGCGCGCATCCTCAATATTTTCGAGGGCGCGGCGGAGATTCAGGCGCAGGTGATCGCGCGGCGCCTATTGGAAGGCTGAGCCTCGCCGACATCACGGCCACTTAACGATCGGCGGCATCGACGAGAGGATCGAATTGACATTGCCGCCGGTCCTAAGGCCGAAGATCGTGCCGCGGTCATAGAGCAGGTTGAACTCGACATAGCGCCCGCGCCGGATCAACTGCTCCTCGCGGTCGGCCTCGGTCCAGGGCGTCGCGTAGTTCGCGCGAACGAGGGCGGGATAGACGTTCAAAAACGCCTCGCCGACATCGCGCGTAAAGGCGAAATCCGCCTCCCATCCCGAGTTTTCCGGGTCGCCGGCGCTGTTGAGGTAATCGTAAAAAATGCCGCCGATTCCGCGCGGCTCGTCGCGGTGCTTGAGGTGGAAATACTCGTCGCACCATTGTTTCAGCCGCCCGTAATCGGCGACCCCCGCGTGCGCGTCGCAGGCGCGCCGCATCGCCGCGTGAAACGCGATCGTGTCGGGGTCGTCCTGAACGCGGCGCCGGTCAAGCACCGGCGTCAGATCCGCGCCCCCGCCAAACCACGCCTTGGTCGTCGAAACGAAGCGCGTATTCATGTGCACGGCGGGAACATTGGGGTTCCAGGGATGGGCGATCAGTGAAATCCCTGTCGCGAAAAAGCGCGGGTCTTCGGCCGCGCCGGGAATTTGGGCCGCGAATTCCGGCGCGAAAGTTCCGAACACCGACGAGACATGCACGCCCGCTTTCTCGAACACCCGCCCCTTGAGAATGCCCATGCGCCCGCCGCCGCCGGGCGCGCCGGTGTGATCGGTCCGGCTCCAGGGCGAGACGGCGAACCGTCCAGCCGCCGCCTCCGGCGCGAAAGGCCCCGGCGCATCGTCCTCCAGCGTCTCGAAGGCGTTGAAAATCCGCTGTTGCAGGGATTGGAACCACGCCTCCGCCGTCTTCTTGCGTTGCTCCGGCAGGTCGAACGCGATGTTCATGGGCGGGTCTCCGATTAAGCGCGGTTGTGTCGGAGCGGCGCCCTCTGGTCAACTCAATTTTGCGCGTTATCGGCTGGGCTGGCGGCGCCGAATTCGTCGACCAGTTCGTGAGTGATCACGGTGCGCGCATCGGCGCCCTTGGATGTGAGCTTGAGGTCGTAACATTCGGTGGGATAGCCGATGTCGGAGGGCTTCCCGTCCGGCGCGTTTTCGCGCTTGCGGATGCGGCTTTCCACCTCTTTTTTCGTTTTTTCATTCGGCTCGATCGTGACGAGACCGTCGCCCGCGAGAACGTGATCAATACCGTAAGCGGCTTGCATCGCCGCGGTCGGTTTCGTGAAACGGCATAAATTATCGAGCACGCCGACATACATAAGTCGCATCAGCGCTTGCTTGTCGCTGGCCTTGAGCAGTTTGACGCTGTTCACGGCGTCTTCGGAATTGTTCGCGTGCCAGGCGTTCCTGTCAGATTCCCCTAAAACATTGCTCGACTTGATACTGTCGGTGATGCCGCCCGCGGACCATTCGGCGCTCGCGCCAAGGACGCTGACCTTCTGAGCCCAGCGCAGCCGCTTCGCCAAGCCGCCCACGCCGCTGGAAATCGCGGAAAAATTGACCACGATCAGCCACACGAACAATATGGACAGCGCGATTTTTGGCAGGGCGCCGAGCCAAGCCAGCACGCGCTCCACGACGTTGGCCGATTTCTCGAAGCCGCCGGGTTCGTCGCCCATCGTCGTTCTCCGGGTAAATCGCTTTCCTGCAAACAAGTTAGTCTAGCCCGGCGACGGCGCGAAACCAAGACGAATCGTCAACGCGCCGCCGATGCTTCGATCGGCGCCTCCCAAGTTTACGTCGCCTTGCGTCACCTTTCGCGCGTCTGTCGCAGCGCTTCGCCCAACACCATCGCCGCCGCGACCGCGACATTGAGCGAGCGCATCCCGGCTCGCATGGGAATGGCAACGGTCACGTCGGCCCTCGCGGCGACGTCGGCCGGGACTCCGGCGGATTCGCGTCCGACCATCAGCACGTCGCCGTTTTCGTATTTGATGTCGTGATAGGAGGCGGACGATTTAGTGGTCAGCAGGACCAGACGGCGCGAGCAAGGCGAAGACGCTCGCCACTGCTCGAAATCGGCGAAGGACGCGTGTCGCGCGAGCTTCACATGGTCGAGATAATCCATGCCGGCGCGGCGCAATTGGCGGTCGCCGGTGGCGAAACCCGCCGGCCCGATAATGGCCGCGTCGACGCCGAGGCAGGCGCACATGCGCAGCATGGTCCCGGCGTTTTGCGGAATGTCCGGTTCGAACAGGGCGAGCATCAGCGTCGGCGGCGCGAACAACGCGGTCATTTCTCGTGCTCCGGGGCCCCCGCGGCGAAAGGTCTCGACCCGCTCCCACGGCGGCTTTCTCGATGGCGACGAGGCCCCCGCTGGTCTAGGTTTCGCCGCGGCGCCAACTCGTGTCAAGGTCGCGAAAATCGCCGCATCGCGTCGTCAAATTCGAGGCTTGCCTAAATTTCCCCATGCCGCGTTGTGGACAAGGCGGAAGTTTGGCGCCACAAACCGACGACCCGCATAGTGGAGGCCTTCCGTGACGGCGGCGGGCAAGGACGATAGACCGCGCGGCGCGCGGGAATGATGGAAGGGTCCAGAGTGAGCGACGAGACGACCGCCGATCCCAAACGCCGCGACATTCTCTTCATCGCCACTGGCGCCATGGCGGCCGTGGCCGCGGGCGCGGCGGTTTGGCCGCTGCTCGAACAGATGAACCCCGACGCGTCGACGCTGGCGCTCGCTTCCACCGAGGTGGACCTCTCGCCCATCGTTCCCGGCCAGATTGTCACCGTGAAATGGCGCGGCAAGCCGGTTTTCGTGCGTCACCGCACGGTTTCCGAGATCGCCTCCGCGGAAAACACGCCGCTGACGGACTTGCCCGATCCCGAACCCGACTCCAAGCGCGTCAAAAAGCCCGAGTGGCTGATCGTCGTTGGCGTCTGCACCCATCTCGGCTGTATCCCGCTTGGCCACGAAGGCGACTTCGACGGCTGGTTCTGCCCCTGCCACGGCTCCACCTACGACACTTCGGGCCGCATCCGCAGCGGTCCCGCTCCCAGCAATCTCGACGTGCCGGACTATGTTTTCCTCACCGATACGAAGATTAAGATCGGCTGACCGGCCCCCGCCCGCGGGCAACCTCCAGCGCCAGAGACGAGTTTCATGAGCGGACCCTCCAAATATACGCCCCAGAGCCCCTTCGCCCGCTGGCTCGAACGCCGGCTGCCGATCCTGAGCTTCATGTATGATTCCTTCGTCGCCTATCCGACGCCGAAGAATCTCAATTACATGTGGACGTTCGGGGCGATTTTGTCGTTCATGCTGATCGCGCAGATCGTCACGGGCATCGTGCTGGCCATGCACTACACGCCGGAGACGACGCTGGCCTTCGACTCGATCGAACACATCATGCGCGATGTGAATTGGGGCATGTTCCTGCGCTACGCGCACGCCAACGGCGCCTCGATGTTCTTCCTCGCCTGCTATCTCCACATCTTTCGCGGCATGTATTACGGCTCCTACAAGGAACCGCGCGAGCTGCTGTGGATTTTGGGCATCGTCATATTCCTGGCGATGATGGCGACGGGGTTCCTCGGCTATGTGCTGCCCTGGGGGCAGATGTCGTTCTGGGCCGCGACGGTCATCACCAATCTGTTCTCGGCTATTCCCGTGGTCGGCAATTCGATCACCACCTGGCTGCTCGGCGGCTATTCGGTCGATAATCCGACGCTCAATCGCTTTTACGCGCTGCACTACCTGTTGCCGTTCGTTCTCGTCGCGATTGTCGCGCTGCATGTCTGGGCGCTGCATGTGACCGGACAGAACAACCCAACGGGCGTCGAGGTGAAGAACGAGGAAAAGGAGACCGTGCCCTTCACTCCCTACGCCACCTTCAAGGACGCCTTCGGCATCGGCGCCTTTATGGTGCTTTACGCCTGGCTGACCTTTTTCGCGCCCAATTATCTCGGCCATCCCGACAATTACATCGAGGCCAATCCGCTGGTGACGCCGGCGCATATCGTGCCCGAGTGGTATTTCCTGCCCTTCTACGCGATCCTGCGCGCGATCCCGAACAAGCTGCTCGGCGTCATCGCGCTGTTCTCGGCGGTGATCATTCCGGCGGCGCTGCCCTGGCTCGACGGCTCCAAGGTGAAGTCGGCGCGTTATCGGCCGTTGTTCGCCAAGGCGTTTTGGGTCTTCGTCGCGGTTGGCGTTGGGCTTGGTTATCTCGGCTCGCAGCCGGCGGAAGGCGGCTTTCTGATCGCGGCGCGCGTGCTGACGGCCTATTACTTCTTCCACTTCCTGGTGCTTCTGCCCTTGCTCGGCAAATTCGAAAAGCCGCGGCCCCAGCCCGAATCCATCGCCGCGTCGATCGCGGCGAAGGAAGCCGTCATCGAGGACGCGGCTCATGTATAAGTCGCGGGGCGGAAACAACATCGAAAAGCGGATTTTGCCGATGAAGAGCATGAGGTTTGGCGCGATCGTGCTGGCGGCGTTGGCTTTCGCGACCCCGTCCGCGACGCGTGCGAACGAGGAGCACGGCGCCAATCACGAGGAAAAGCCGCTTCATTTTAGCTGGAGCTTCGCCGGCTTCCTCGGGCGTTACGATCAGGCGCAATTGCGACGCGGCTTCAAGATCTATCGAGAGGTTTGCTCAAGCTGCCATTCGATCAAGCTGCTCGCCTTCCGCAACCTCGGCGAACCCGGCGGCCCGGCTTTTTCGCCGGCGGAAGTCGCGGAGATCGCCGCGAGTTACAAGATCAAGGATGGCCCCACCGCGACCGGAGACTTCGTCGATCGTCCGGGCCGCCCCAGCGATCGTTTTCCGCCGCCTTTCCCCAATGAACAGGCGGCGCGCGCGGCGCTTGGCGGCGGCTACCCGCCGGATATGTCGGTGCTGGCCAAGGCGCGCGGCTATTCGCGCGGCTTTCCGACCTTCCTGTTCGATGGGCTGCCGGGCCTCGTCTACCAGGAGGCGGGCGCCGATTACATCGCCTCGCTCATGCAAGGCTATCAGGACGCGCCAAAGGAAGCGAAGCTCCCCGACGGTCAATATTACAACGTCTACATGCCCGGCCGACGGCTTGGCATGATCCCGCCTCTGTCCGATGGCGCGGTGACTTACGACGACAAGACCCCGCAAACGGTCGGGCAATACGCACAGGATATTTCCGCCTTCCTGATGTGGTCGGCGGAGCCGCATCTCGATCAGCGCAAGAGCATCGGCCGCGGCGTCGTCGCCTTCCTTCTCGTGTTCGCGGGCCTGCTCTATTTCGTGAAGCGCCGCATCTGGGCTTCCATTCACCACTGACCGCGCCGACTCGGGCGGCCGGGAAGTCGAGGATCGTCCGATCATCGTGGCGGGCTGCGCGGCGATGCTCGCCGACGAGGGCGACATCGAGGGTGTTCGATGCGCGCGACGCCGAAGCCGGCCTCGCCGCATCTTGCCGCGCGCTGATGGAACGCAAGCCGCGCGGCGCACCTCGCTGGAACTGCTCCGCATCGCGAGGGAGCAACGCCTCGTGTGAACGGGAGCCGAGCTAAAACGGGCTGATCGGAAAATATTTGAGATACAGCTCGGCATAGACGCCGCGCTGGGCGAG
>JBAUVQ010000271.1:0-6549 GCA_049583305.1 Methylocystis sp. | reverse complement strand
CGCCGCAGCAGCCGCTCCTGCTCGGCCTGCAACTCCATCAGCGCCGGCTCCGGTCGCGCCCGCGCGACGATGGCGCGCGGCTTGTCGCCGCCAAAGGAGACGAGTTCGTCGAGCGTGACCGTGAACGGCGGACGGCGAATGGCGTAGAGCGCGTGGGCCACCTCCTGGGCGACGCGCTCGTCCACGTCGCCGATAAACCGCAGCGTCACGTGATAATATTCGGCGTCGATCCAGCGCGCCCCATTGAGGCCGCCGCGCAAGCGAGCGAGGCTCTGGGCCACGGAAAGAGGAATCTCGAGGGCTGTGAACAATCTGGGCATTTGCTCCTCCATCCCGTGAAACCGCGCTAACGCGGGGCGCGCCGCTCCCGCGCCGTTTTGAGGCGCGCGAGATTCTCTTCCACCAAGGGGGCGATCCCACTCGCGATGCGCGCCGCGCCGTCGGCGTTGGGATGCAGCCCGTCGGGCAAAACCAGCGCCTTGTCGCCAGCGACGCCGCTCAGGAAAAACGGATAAAGCGGCAGCTTGTGGCGCTCGGCGAGCGCGGGAAACACGGCGTCGAATCGTTTCTTGTAGTCGGGTCCGAAATTGCCCGACGCGACCATGCCCGCGAGCACGATGGCGGCCTTGCGCGCCTCGATCGCCGCGACGAGTTTTTCGAGATTGGCGCTGGTGAGCTTCGGGTCGACGCCGCGCAGCATGTCGTTGGCGCCCAGCTCCAGAATGACGAGATCGGCCCCCTCGCCCAGCGCGAAATCCGCGCGCGCGAGGCCGCCCGCCGTCGTTTCGCCGGAGACGCCGGCGTTGACGACCTTCACGTCGAACCCGTCGGCGCGCAGCCGCCGCTCCAGCTGCGCCGGAAAAGCCTCTTCCGCCGACAGGCCGTGGCCGGCCGTAAGACTGTCGCCGAAGGCGAGCACGCGCAGAGGCTCGGCGTGGGCGGGAACGCAAAGGGACAAGGCGAAGATCAAGATCGCTTGGAGGCGCGCCGATAACGCGCGATAAGGGCGCGCAATCGGCGTCGCCCGGCGGGGCGTTTCGGACGGGATTTCCCTCGTGTCGCAATCCGTGATCGAACTCATCGATATCGACCTCACCCTCGGCGCCGGCGCGGCGCGGGTTCATGTTCTCAAAAGTCTATCCCTAAACATAGCGCGTGGAGAGACCGTTGGCCTCATTGGTCCTTCCGGCTCGGGGAAATCCACACTTTTGATGACTCTCGCCGGTCTGGAGCGGCCCGACGCCGGCGTCGTCCGCGTCGACGGGCGCGACCTCGGGAAGCTCGACGAGGATGAGCTGGCGCGGTTTCGCGGCGAAAACATAGGCATCGTATTCCAATCCTTCCAGCTCATCCCGACCATGACCGCGCTCGAAAATGTCGCGGCGCCGCTTGAACTTGCCGGCCGCTCCGACGCCTTTTCGCGGGCGGAGGAGGAACTGGCCGCGGTGGGGCTCGGAGAACGGCTCTCGCATTATCCGCGCCAGCTTTCGGGCGGCGAGCAGCAGCGCGTCGCCCTGGCGCGCGCGCTCGCCCCCGATCCGCTGATTCTCGCCGCCGACGAACCCACCGGCAATCTTGATTCGGACACTGGCGCCGGCATTATCGACCTTGTCTTCGAACAAAGAAACCGGCGCGGCTCGACGCTGGTTCTGGTCACGCATGACGCCAGCCTCGCCGCGCGCTGCGACCGCGTGGTGCGGCTGCGCTCCGGCCGAATCGACGCCTAAAGGCTAGGAACAGCATATGACCGTCGCGCGACGCGCCTTTCTCGACCGACTGCCGCTGGCCCCGCGCTTCGCATTGCGCGACCTGCTCGGGGACGCGCGCGGCTTCGGCGTGTTTCTCGCCTGCATCGCGATTGGCGTCGCCGCCATTTCCGGCGTCGAGGGCCTTTCGCGCGCGCTCTCGCGCGGCCTCTCGCAGGAGGGGCGCGTCATCATGGGCGGCGACCTCTCGTTCAATCTCGCTCATCGCGAGCTTGAGCCAAGGGAACGCGCCTGGCTCGAACAACGCGGGCGCGTCGACGAGATCGCGCTGATGCGCGCGATGGCGAAGCGCGAGGACTCGACCGGGGAAGCGGACCCCGCGCTGATCGAGGTGAAGGCGGTCGATCCACTCGTTTATCCAGCCTTCGGCGCCTTGGAAATCGAGCCCCACGATGAGGTCGCGCGAGCGCTCGACACGCTGCACGGCGTCTTCGGCCTCATCGCCGATCCGCTGCTGATCGCGCGCCTCAACGCGAAGATCGGCGACCGTCTGACGATAGGCGCCGCGCGTTTCGAAATACGCGCGATTCTCCGCGTCGAGCCGGATAAGCTGTCGGGCGGCGTGGGCTTTGGCTCGCGCGTGTTGATTTCCTTCGACGCGCTCAAGGCGACGGGCCTCGTGCAGCCCGGAACAATCGTGCGTTACATCGCGCGCCTCGCGCTGCCGGGGACGCCCGGCGAAGAAGAGATCACGCGCCTCGCCGACGCGGCGGGCGCGGCTTTTCCCCTGGCCGGCTGGGACATTCGCAAGCACGACGCGGTGTCGCCGCAGTTCTCGCGCAATCTCGAACGCTTCTCGCAATTGCTCACCCTGGTGGCCTTGACCGCTCTCGTCGCTGGCGGCGCCGGCGTCGCCAACGCGGTGCAGGGGCTGATCGAGCGCAAGCGCGCGGCCTTCGCCGTGCTTAAGGCTCTCGGCGCGCCGGCTTCGCGCGTCTTCGCCATCGCGCTGACGCAAGTTCTGCTGATGGCGACGCTGGCGATTGGCCTTGGCCTCGCGGTCGGCGCGGCGATTCCCTTCCTTGGCGCGCGGGCGCTGCGCGAAGCCATCGAATTGCCGGTCGTCGTCGGCGTCGATGCCGCGGGTCTCGCCATCGGCGCGCTATATGGCGTGCTGGTGACGCTGGTTTTTTCGCTGGGGCCGCTGGGCGCCGCGCATAATATTCCGGTGGCGGCGCTACTGCGCGGCGATACCGAGTCGCCGCTCGCCAGTCCGATGCGTTATCGCGTCGCCGCGGCTTTCGCGATGCTGGCGCTCGTCGCGACCGTGCTGCTTTCCGCCAACGACAAGAAACTCTCGATCTATTTTCTCGGCGCCATTCTGGCCGCGTTTTTTCTGCTGCGCGGCGTCGCCTTCGCGACGACATGGGCCGCGCGCGTTTTGCCGCGCGCGCGCGACGCGCGGCTACGGCTCGCGCAAGCCAACATCGCGCGCAAGGGGAGCCTCGCGCCGGCGCTGATTCTGTCGATCGGCGTGACGACGACGTTGCTGGTCGCGCTGGCGTTGGTCGAGGGCGCGATCCACGCGGAGCTGGCGCGCTCGGGCACGGGCGAAATTCCGCGGTTTTATTTTATCGACGTGCCGAAGGACGACTCCGCGGCGTTCGAGACCTTCCTCTCCGAGCAAGTCCCCGGCTCGCATGTGAATCACGTGCCGATGATGCGTGGGCGCATCGTCGCGGTGAAAGGCGCGCGCGTTGAGACGTTGCGCGTCGGCGAGGACGCGGTCTGGGCGCTCGACGGCGACCGCGGGATCACCTTCGCCGCCGCGCCGCCGGAGGGCGCGCGCATCGCCGAGGGCGCGTGGTGGGACGCCGATACGTCCTCTCCGCTGGCATCGCTCGAGGAGCGGGTCGCGAAAGGGCTCGGGCTCGCGATCGGCGACGAGATCACGGTCAATGTCCTCGGCCGCGAAATCACCGCGCGCGTCGCCAATCTGCGGCGCGTCGAATGGCGCAATTACGCCATCAATTTCGTCATGGTTTTCTCGCCGGCCACCTTCAGGGGCGCGCCCTACTCCGAGCTGTTCACGATCGGCTATGACGCTAAAAACGCCGACGCGCTCGACGCGTCGCTCGCGCGCGAGACGGCGACGCGTTTCCCGATGGTCGCGTCGGTGCGGGTCAAGGACGCGCTGGAGGCCGTCGACAAGATCGCCAGTCAACTGGCGCTGGCCGCGCGCGTCGCGGCGGGCGTCGCGATTTTCACGGCGCTTCTGGCGCTGGGCAGCGCGATCGCCGCCGGCCAGCGCGCGCGCCAGCACGACGCCGTCGTGCTCAAAACGCTAGGCGCCACGCGGCCGTGGCTGATAACGGCCTATGGGCTGGAATTTGGCCTGCTGGGCGTCGTCGCCTGCCTGTTTTCGGTGGCGGCCGGCGCCGGGGCGGCCTTCGCCATCGTCGAAGGCCTCATGAAGATGCGCTTCGTTTTCCTGCCCGGAACCGTCGCGGCGACCACGCTGGCGGCGCTCGCCGCGACCATGCTGCTCGGCCTCGCCGGGACATGGCGCGCGTTGGCGCGGAAGCCGGCGGAGGAGTTACGGAGTTTGTAGGGGGAGGGGCGTGTCGCCCGCCTCAGTGAAAACTGCCGCCGCTTCCCGGTCCGTCGGGCGCGGGGCTGCTGCTGGCGGTGTTGTGGGCAGGCGCGCTGCTCGCGTGATGCGCGCGCGCCGGGGGCTCGTGGCGGGTCGCGACATGCGTCTTCGGCTTGCTCGCATGCTCGTGGCGACGCGGGGCGCCATAGCCGCCGCCCTGGTTTGGGTAGTATGGCTGTCCGCCGTAGCCGCCGCCATTATTGACCATTCCGCGGACCATCGCGCCCGCGACCGCGCCGGCCACGCCGTCCCATTGCGCGAACGCCGGCGACGGGGCCGCGACGAATGGCAGGGCGAGAAGAGCAAGCAGTCCGGCGAGGCGCGAGACTCCGAGCGCGCTGTTTCCTTTGGCGGCTCCGTTCCGAATGTCTTGAGATTCCTGCCTGTTCACAACGAGCCCCCGCTAAACGCAACTTATATACTGATGATTATTGGATTTTGCTTCGAGGCTGTCAATACGCTGGAGAGGCCGCGTCATCCGACATCCGCGGTCCAAATCCCGCGCCGAAAAACAGCGCGCGGCGCCGTCAGCCACTTCAATATGACGGTGGACATGAGCTAGGAATGATGTTCGAGAGACGATGCCCGGCTCGTCGCGATGGCTGCATTCGCCATGGGCACGCGCAAATCGTCGACCGCGCCGCCTCCCGGCGAGCGGCCAGCTCGCCCGTGAGGTCGAACAGTCCCGATGATCAGAGACCGCACGGGACTTTCCTCCGCCTGCTACGTTCTGATCGCGCTCCTCGCGGCGTCGCCGGCTTTCGCCGGACCGCCTTACATCACCGACGATCCGGAGCCGGTCGATTACCAGCGCTGGGAATTCTATGCCTTCTCGCAAGGCGGGCGCGCCAATGGCGAGACCAGCGGCATCGCGCCCTCCTGCGATTGTAATTACGGCGTGCTGCCGAACGTGCAGTTGCATCTTCAGCCGGGCGTCGCCTTTCGTCGCGCGAGCGGCGTGTCGCCCGCTTGGGGGCCGGGCGACACGGAGCTAGGTTTAAAATATCGCTTCATCGAGCAGGACAAGACGAACGCCATCCCGTCCGTCGCCTTCTATCCGTTGCTGGAGGCGCCGACGGGCGATTCCACGCGCGGCCTCGGCGCCGGACGAACCCGAGCGCTATTGCCGTTCTGGGGCCAGAAGGACATTGGCGACTGGTCGACCTTTGGCGGCGGCGGCTACTGGATCAACCCCGGCCCCCGCGCCAAGAACTATTGGTTCGTCGGCTGGGTCTTACAGCGCAAGCTCACCGAGCAACTGGCCGTCGGCATCGAACTGTTCCACCAGACGCCGTACGAGATTGGCGGTTATCAATCGACCGGCTTCAACGTTGGCGGCGTCTATGATCTCAGCGAGCGCTATCATCTGCTGGCGTCGGTTGGCAAAGGCCTCCAGCACGCGCGCGAGACCGACGCCTTCTCGTGGTATGTCGGCCTGCAAATCACTGGCGTGGAGTAGCGCTACTTCTTGCAGCCGGCCTCGATGTGGCGCGGCTCCGGCGCGTCCCAGTCATTGGCGGGCAGATCGTCGAAAGGCGCTTTGAACGTCTCGCGCGCGACGCGGAACCCCGTGGGGTTCGGCTTGCCCGGCGTGAAATCGACGATCCAGAAGTAGTCGTAGTTGCTGTCCGGCCAATCCTTCGGCGCGTCGGCGAATTTATCGAGATGCAGCAATTGCCGCAGCGTGACCTGTTCGTTCGGGAATTTGGCCTCGAGCTTCGCGTCGGCGATGTGTTTGTGCTCCCAGTTCATGATCAAGGTCTTGCCTGCGTAGCGCGGGTCGGTCAGCGCGTCGTGGACGGCTTCTCGCGTGCGGCGGTTCAGCTCGACATCCTTGGCGGCCTTGTCGTCGCTCGGCAGCACGCTGTAGACGATCGCAGGCAATTCCCAGCCTTGCGCGGTGGGAGAAATCGTCTCGACGGAGTGAATGGTGACCGCGAGAATCGCCGCCGGCTTTTCGCCCGAAGCGAATAGGGATTGCGCGGCGTCCTTGCCCAGAAACTGGCTGGCCAGCGCCTCGGAGCGCCGCGCGCCGATCTCGCACAGCTGGTGCTTATCGAGCTTCTCGGCGTGACGCAGGATGATGATCCGCGCCGGCTCGGCGAAAGCCGCCGAGGACAGCGAAAGAGCGATTACGAGCGCAAGGCCCCGCGACACCGGAACGTTCACGATTTCTCTCCCTGGTTTGCG
>JBAUVQ010000270.1:0-9210 GCA_049583305.1 Methylocystis sp. | reverse complement strand
GCTCCGCGTCGTCCTCGCTGAGTTGGGCGTCGGCTGTTTGCTCGGCGACGGGCGCGGGCTCGGATTCGGTCATGGCCACGCGCTCGGCCGGCTCGTCCTCGGTGATCGCGCGCGCGGTTCGGGCGCCCGCGCCGTCCTCGATGTGATCTTCGATCAGACTGGCCATGTAGCGATCACGGGCGCCGGCGGTCGCGCCGCCCAGCACGACGGCGACGATATGACGACCGTCGCGATGCACGGAAGTGAGCAAGTTGAACCCCGAGGCGGCGGTGTACCCCGTCTTGATGCCGTCCATGCCCTCGACGCGGCCGAGCAGATGATTGTGGTTGCGCATGATCGAGCCGCGATAGGCGAAACTATGCGTCGAGAAAAAGCGATAGTAGCGCGGGAAACGATCCTGAATGGCCCTTCCGAGCACGGCGAGATCGCGCGCCGTCGTCAGCTGTTCGCTGTTCGGCAGGCCCGAGGCGTTCGCGAAATGCGTGCCATGCATTCCAAGCGCGTGCGCCTTGCTGGTCATCATCCGCGCGAAGCTTTCTTCATCGCCGCCGATATTTTCGGCGATGGCGACCGCGATATCGTTGGCGGATTTCGTGACCACGGCCTTGATGGCGTGTTCGACCGCGATGGTCTCGCCGGGTTCGAGGCCGAGCTTGGAAGGCGCCTGGGCCGCCGCGTGCTGCGAGATCATCAGTGGCGAGTCGAGACGCAGACGCCCCTTCTCGAGCTCCTCGAACAGCAAATACAAGGTCATCACCTTGGTCACCGAGGCGGGATGACGCTGCTGGTTCTCGTTGACGCCGAACAGCGTCCGCCCACTGTTGCCGTCGACGACGATGGCCGCGACGCCGCGAGGCGTCGTCATTTCGCCGCCGCCGAAGCTGGCGCGCGCATAATGACGCCGGCCATGTCGACGCAGATACGCGTGACGCGCGCCGCGATGATGATGGGAGACGTAAAGGGTTACGGACCGCCTGTGGTGGTGATGCCCCGCATGGTGCGCGAAGTGCAGGCGGTGGCGTCCGCGCGCCTCGGAGTGAGTCGCGAAGACAAGACTGAGCGCCATGCCGATCAGGAGAGCGCAGGAGACGAATTCAACACGCCGGGAGCGTACGCTTAAACCGAAAGCCGTCATTTTACTCGTCCGTCAACTGACTAACAACCTGCTTCGGCGACGGGCCGTCGAGCGAAACCGTCACCAAAACATCACAGTCCACGACGTTACGGTAACTCGGTTACTCCGGGGTTAAGGGGCCGAGTTGTATTTTTCGAGTGTTTTGCAACGCAACATATCCCTTGACTATTTATTGTGCGCTGCGATATAAGAGTCCTGTAAACAGTGCGCGTTTGTCCTCCGCCAAGGGGCGGCGTTTCAACCAAGGACCGCGCCGCAAATACAAGGACGTACGCCCATGGTCGCCAATTTCGACAGCGTTCAGCAGCTCGGCAAGGATCAATTTGAAGCGGTTTCCGCGGCTACCGCCGCGTTCACCAAGGGTCTGCAGGGCATCGCCACCGAGACCACCGACTATTCGAAGAAGTCTTTCGAGAAGACCCGCGAACTGGCCGAGAAGCTGGTCGGCGTGAAGAAAATCGACGAAGCCGTCGCGCTTCAGACCGAATTCGCCAAGTCCTCCTACGAGGATTTCATCGCCGAGACGACCAAGCTGGGCGAACTCTATACCGCGCTCGCGAAGGAAGTTTTCAAGCCGATCGAGACCGCCGCCAAGGCTTTCACGCCGGCCGCGTAAGTCAGAAAACCGGGCTGGGCCGAACTCGGCCCGCCCCGCGAGCGAAAGCTTGCGCGTCGCGTCGATCGGCATTCCGTCTTCTATAGAGATGGAAAGACAGTTCGGACGCGACGGCGCCATGCCAATCAAGCCCGGTCGACGCATGCGCGCGGCCGGGCTTTTTTCGCGTCCTTCGCCTGGCGGACTCAGATCACGGACTCGAACGGAAGCCGGGCGCGGTTCTTTTACAGTTCTTGTAGAGGATGAGGAATTCAACACAACTTATTATTATCAATAATACTTTATACCAATACGAAACCTCGTGTGGTGGATTAAAAGCGCATTCGCGCGACGCGGGCGCGCGCATCTGGAGCGGCGCCGCTCGACAGTCTACTGGCGCCATCCTATATGTACCTCGCCGGCGGGGGGGGCAGAAGCAGGCTTCGCGCGTCAAGCGCCTCGAAAAGTCGTCGGCCCGAGTCGATCGACGCGATCCCGAGAAATTCGCCCCTAGTCCAAAACCAAATCCCGTACCTTCGGCGCGACGGGCTGGAGAATCGCCAAGTGTCAGAACTCGCCGGTCCCGACCAGAACCCGTCTCCCGCCGCCGACCCGATGGAGCAGCTGTACTATCTGCACGACGGCGTCGGCGTTATCGGTCCCATCAAGGGCTCGAAGCTGAGGGAGATGATCGAAAGCGGCGCGGTCAAGCGCGAATCGAACGCCAATTTGGTGGGTGAGCCGGATTGGGTTCCGATCATGCAATTTTCGCCTTTCTCGGGATATTTCGGTTCCGAAGCGGTTAGCGCGGCTAGCGCGGCTCTTCCCGATACGCGCGCGCCGCGCGAGGCGGCGGCGCGCGAACAGGGGAAATTCGCGAGCTTTTGGATCCGACTGGGCGCCTACGTTATCGACTACGTGATGACCCTGGGGTTGGTGGGCATCGCCGCCGTGATTTTCGCGGTCGTCTCCGTATCGGTGTTCGGTCAGGCGCCGACCGAGGAATGGTTGGACGATCACCGCACCGTGCTCAACATCGTCGGCACGGTCATCGCGCTGACCTATTATGCCTATTTTACCGCGGGGCCCTGGCAGGCGACGCCGGGCAAAAGAATTTGCGGGATTTATGTGATCAGAACCAACGGAAAGCGAATCGACGCGCCTTTCGCGATATTCCGCGATCTGGCGTACGTTATTTCCTCGCTGCCCTTGTTCATCGGGTTCCTGATGGCGCTCTGGACCGACGAGCACAAGGCGCTGCACGACATCGTCTGCGGCACGCGCGTGGTTTACGGCAAGCTGTAGAGCGCGCGCCGACTCGCGAAGATCCGTCCGAATGCGTTAGAATGAACGCATGATCGCGGACCCCGGCTTTATCCATCTTCACGCCCACACGGCTTTTTCACTACGCGAAGGCGCGCTGACTCTCGGCCGGCTCATTCAGCTCGCGGAGAAGGACGCGCAGCCCGCGCTCGCGGTCACCGACACCAACAATCTGTTCGCGGCGCTGGAGTTTTCGGAAAAAGCCGAAAAGAGCGGCATTCAGGCGATTCCTGGCGTTCAGCTCACGGTGGATTTCGCCGACGCCAAGGGAAGCGGGCAGGGGCAAGCGGAAGCTTCTCGCGCGAATCTCGTGCTGCTGGCCAAGAGCGAGATCGGCTATCGCAATCTCATGCGACTTTGCTCGCGCGCCTATCTCGACGCCGCGCCGGGCGAGCCGCCCCGCGTCTCGCTGGCCGACCTCGGCAGCGACGGCGCCGAACTGATCGCGCTGACCGGCGGACCCGATGGCGCGCTGGACGGCCTCCTCCTTCAGTCGCGCGTCGACGAGGCGCTGGCGCGGCTCGAACGGCTGGAGGCGCTGTTCGGCGACCGGCTCTATATCGAGATCCAGCGACACGGCCTTTCACAAGAACGGGCCGTGGAGGAGCGACTGCTCGATTTCGCCTATCGGCGCGGCCTGCCGCTGGTCGCGACCAACGAGCCGTTCTTCGCGACCGCCGAGGATTTCGAGGCCCATGACGCGCTGCTTTGCGTCGCCGAAGGCACGGTGACGAGCGCGGTCGAACGCCGCCGTCTCACGCCCACCCATTATTTCAAGACCCGGGCGGAGATGCTCGCCCTGTTCGCCGATCTGCCCGAGGCGACCCAAAACAGCGTCGAGATCGCGCGGCGCTGTTCGTTCCGGCCACGTTCGCGCGATCCGATCATGCCGCGATTCATTCGCGAGGCCCCGCCGGAATCGTCGCTCACCCTCGACGAAATCGAGGCGAAGGAACTGCGCCAGCAGGCGGCGGAGGGCCTCGACGCTCGGCTCGCGGCGACGGGGCCAGCGCCCGGCCTTTCGCGCGAAAACTATCTCGCGCGGCTCGACTTCGAGCTAAACGTGATCGTGAAGATGCGGTTTCCGGGCTACTTTCTAATCGTCGCGGACTTCATCAAATACGCGAAATCGAAGGGAATTCCGGTGGGGCCCGGGCGCGGCTCGGGCGCGGGATCGCTCGTCGCCTATGCGCTCACCATCACCGATCTCGATCCGCTACGCTTCGGATTGTTCTTCGAGCGGTTTCTCAACCCCGAGCGTAAGTCGATGCCGGATTTCGACGTCGATTTCTGCCAAACGCGGCGCGGCGAGGTCATCGACTATGTGCGCGCGCGCTACGGCGCCGACCGCGTCGCGCAAATCATCACATTCGGCTCGTTCCTAGCGCGAGGGGTGTTGCGCGGCGTCGGCCGCGTGCTGGAAATGCCGCTCGGGCAGGTGGACAAGCTCGCCAAGCTGGTCCCGCAGAACCCGGCCAAGCCCGTCACGCTGAAGGAGGCGCTGGCCAGCGAGGCGAAACTGCGCGAAGCGGTCGATCAGGACGAACGCGTGGCGCGGCTGTTCAAGATCGCTGGCTCGCTGGAGGGCCTCTATTCCAACGCTTCGACCCACGCCGCCGGCATCGTCATCGCCGATCAACCCTTGGATGAGGTGGCGCCGCTCTATCGGGACCCCAAGTCCGACATGCCCGTCACGCAGTTCAATATGAAGTGGGTGGAGCCGGCGGGGCTGGTGAAATTCGACTTTCTCGGGCTGAAGACCCTCACGGTGATCGCCGCCTGCGTCGCGCTGCTGGCGCGGCGCGGAATCGTCGTGAACCCCACGACGATCCCCTTCGACGACGAGCCGACCTTCGAAATGCTTCGGCGCGGCGAAACCGTCGGCCTGTTCCAGGTCGAAAGCGCGGGCATGAAGAAGGCGCTGGTCGAGATGCGGCCGGACCGCTTCGAGGATCTGATAGCCCTCGTCGCGCTGTACCGCCCCGGTCCGATGGCCAACATCCCCACCTATTGCGCGCGAAAGCTCGGCGACGAGCCGATCGAATACGACCATCCCCAGCTCGAGCCGATTTTGAAGGAGACCTTTGGCGTCATCACCTATCAGGAGCAGGTGCAGCAGGTCGCCCGCGACCTCGCAGGCTACAGCCTCGGCCAGGCGGATGTTCTGCGCCGCGCGATGGGCAAGAAGATCAAGTCGGAAATGGACGCCCAGCGCGAGCGCTTCGTCACCGGCGCGGTGGAGCGCGGCGTGGAGAAGGCGACCGCCGATCTGATTTTCGACGCCTGCGCCAAATTCGCCGAATACGGCTTCAACAAGTCGCATTCCGCGCCCTACGCCTTCATCACCTACCAGACCGCCTGGTTCAAAGCTCATTACCCCGTCGAATTCATCGCGGCGTCGATGACTTTCGACAAGAGCAATACCGATAAGCTCGCCGAGTTCCGCCACGAGGCCCAGCGGCTCGGGATCGTCGTCGAGCCGCCGTCGATTGGCCGCTCGGGCGCCGATTTCGACGTGGCGCCGGGCAAGGACGGCAAGCTGGCGATCCGCTACGCGCTCGGCGCGATCAAGGGCGTCGGCGATGGGCAGGCCGCCTCCATCGCGGCCGCGCGCGGAGATAGAGCCTTCACCAGCCTGGCCGATTTCGCGCGCAGGATTAACCCGCGCGAGGTCAATAAGAAGGTGCTCGAAAACCTCGCCTGCTGCGGCGCCTTCGACGAGTTGGACCCGGACCGCGCCCGGGTTTTCAAGGGCATCGAGACGATCCTCGCCAGCGCCAACCGCAGTTCGGAGGAGCGACAGGTCGGCCAGAACGCGCTGTTCGGGGAGACCGAGGGCGAGCGCCTCGCGCTGCCCAAGACGCCTCCCTGGACCGCCGCCGAACTGCTCCAGCGCGAATTCGACGCCGCGGGGTTCTTCCTCTCGGGCCATCCGCTCGACGCCTATCGCTCCGTGTTGAAGAGGCTGCGGCTGATGCGCTGGAGCGAATTCGTCGTCGCCGTCAAGCGCGGCGCGGCCGCCGGGCAGGTCGCCGCCGTCGTCCTCGAACGCAGCGAAAAGCGCACCAAATCCGGCTCGAAAATGGGCATATTTCTGCTCTCCGACGACAGCGGCCAATATGAGGCGATCACCTATCAGGAGGGTCTCGACCAATATCGCGACCTGCTCGAAAAAGGCGCGACCGTGAAACTAACGCTGTCGGGAACCCTCGACGGGGATGACGTGCGCGCACGGATTGTTTCGGCCGAACCCTTGGCCGCCGCGGCCGCGCGGGCGCAAAAGGGGCTCCGGATTTTCGTGCGCGACGCGGCGCCGCTCGACGGCATCAAGGCGAAGCTCACGGCCAAGGGGGAGGGCGAGGTTTCGCTGGTCGTGCTGCGCGACGGGGACGAACAAATCGAAATCAAGCTGCCCGGCGGTTATCCCGTCGGCGCGGAGGTCGCCGGCGCGCTGAGGGCGATTCCCGGGGTGGTCGAGGTCGAGCACCTGTAAGCCCGCAGCCCGCCGTTGGGCGGATCGCGCGGCGGCGGCTCAAACGGGGGCATTTCGTCGGAGGACGCCGTGAGCAAAATAGAGACGCGGATCGAGATAAACGCCCCTCCCGAGCGCGTTTGGGCCGTTTTGACGGATTTTCGGGAAATGCCTTCGTGGAACCCGTTCATTCGGTCAATCGCAGGCCCGCTGACGGCTGGCGAGCGTCTCAATGTCCTGATTGAACCGCCCGGCCGGTCGAGCATGTCGTTCAAGCCGGTTCTACTCGCCGCCAAACCGGCGCGAGAACTGCGCTGGCGCGGAAGTTTCCTCGCGGAAAGCCTATTCGCCGGCGAGCACTTCTTTCTCATCGATCGTAGATCGGCCCAAAACACCCTGATGAGGCAAGGCGAGACCTTTTCGGGGCTGCTCGCGCCGTTGATCATGAACGGCGCGATGCTCCAGGCGACGCGGGCGGGATTTGTCGCGATGAACGAAGCGCTGAAGCGCCGAGCCGAGACCTGATAGCGCCCGCCGCCTTTCGTGGGCATACGCAACCATCTGAAAATCATGGTTTATAGAAATTAACCATAAATCCCGGCGCACTCATTCCGGGCGAGACTGACGTGTGATTTATTAACCATAGCGACTGAGGTTTATTAACATCGCGCCCGGCGACGGCAAAAACGCGCGGTGAGAATTTCTCTGGACGCGACGACCGGCGGTCTTGGGGCGAATGACGCGCGCGACGAATCTTGCTCCGCGGGTCCGAGCGGCTTACCTACAATCGACAGCGCGAAGGCGAGCCAAAATGCCCAAAACCCTCGATCTCCTCCACGACGATCCGCGCGAGCGCCATCCCGAGAAGGCGCATCGGCCGGACAGTCCCGTCCTTCGCAAGCCGGCGTGGATCAGGGTCAAGGCGCCGGGCTCGACGCTCTGGCGCGAGACCGACGCGCTGCTGAAAGGCAGGGGCCTTTCCACCGTCTGCCAGGAGGCGGCCTGTCCCAACATCGGCGAGTGCTGGGAGCAAAAACACGCGACCTTCATGATCATGGGCGAGGTCTGCACGCGCGCCTGCGCTTTCTGCAATGTCGCGACCGGCCTGCCGGCGCCGCTCGACCCGACCGAGCCCGAGCGCGTGGCGCTGGCGACGCGCGATCTTGGCCTCGCGCATGTGGTCGTCACATCCGTCGACCGCGACGATCTTCCCGACGGCGGCGCCGCGCATTTCGCGAGAACCGTCGAGGAAATCCGAGCCCATTGCCGCGCGACGACGATCGAAATCCTGACTCCGGATTTTCTGAGAAAGCCTGGCGCGCTGGAGAGGGTCGTCGCATCGCGGCCAGACGTGTTCAACCACAATCTCGAAACCGTGCCGGGTCTCTATCCCGGCGTGCGGCCGGGCGCGCGCTATTTCCATTCGCTGCGGCTGTTGCAGCGGGTCAAGGAGATCGACGCGAGCATCTTCACCAAATCCGGGCTGATGGTCGGGCTCGGCGAGAAGCGGAGCGAGGTCGCGCAGGTGATGGACGATCTGCGCACGGCGGAGGTCGATTTCCTCACGCTCGGCCAATATTTGCAGCCGACGCGCAAGCATCACGAAGTCGTGGAATTCGTGACCCCCGAGGCGTTCAAGGCCTATGAGACGCTGGCCTACGCCAAGGGTTTCGAGATGGTGGCGGCGTCGCCCCTGACGCGCTCGTCGCATCACGCCGGCGCGGATTTCGAACGCCTGCGCCAAAAACGGGCCAATAAAGTAAGTCCGCCGCCGCCGGCGGGACCGGCGGCGGCATAACAACGCGAAAGCTTGCGTCAGACGCCGAGCACGGTATTAATCTCGGCGATCGTCGCCTTTTCCTTGTCGCTGACCTGGACGCCGCCAAAGCCCAGGAATCCGCCCTCGGCGCCGGCTTCGGCGACTTTCTGGGCGATATGCCCGAGCCAAGTCTTGAAGGCGGCGGCGTCGGCGGGCGCCTTGGCGTCGATGATGGCGACAGCGCGCTTCAATTCGGCGAGGGACTTGTCCTTATATTCGGCGAGCTGCGAGCCGGTGACCAGCGACTTGATGCCGTCCCGAGCGGCGCTGCGTCCATCCGCCGTGAGCAGATCGTCGGCCACGGCCTTGATCAATTCGTCGCTGGCGCTGGTTTTCGCGGTCGCGAGCTCGGTGGCCTCGGCCCAGCCTTCCTTGATCGTCGAAATGAAGCCGCTCGGATCGGCGGCGCTGATCGCGAAGCCCGCCAGAATGGGGCTTTCTAATACGGTCTTCCATTCGTCGGCGGTGAAATCGCTCTTGGTCGCCATATTCATGTCTCCACTGTCGAAAAGGTCGCGGCGCGTGCTTGCGCCGAAGCCATTGTCCCTCGCCCGTCTGAAAATAGTTCGGGCGGGGGGAATGTGGCGTGGGGGAGAGGCGAATGCAAGGCGGGAGCGAGCATCGACAACCCGCTCCGCGTCGCCATGGGCGAAGATGCGCCCGGAACGTCACGTCAAATGCGTGCGATTATATGGGGATAAATTCCCCTTGCATTTGACAGTCGCCGCGAACGATAGTTTAATTATGACGTAAGGTAGGCATTAGGCCGTTTTTTGCAACTGATGGAGTTAGCCATATGAGCGAGAGTCAGAACGCGCGGAACGAACAGACCGTTTCGGACGCGAATGAAGCGGTGGAGGCGGGCC
>JBAUVQ010000269.1:0-3801 GCA_049583305.1 Methylocystis sp. | reverse complement strand
TGGGGACCTCGAAGAATTCGGGTTTTGGGCGTGATGAGGGTCGGAGCGGCCTGGATTGAGGGGCGCGAAGCGGCTTTTGGCGTCGCCAACGCCGATGTCGCCTAGCTGCGGCGGCCCCGTCCGGGGCTCTTTCGCGCTCCGCTGGAGCGCCCCGCGTCGCGCGGCGGTCATGCGGGGGCGGCCGTCCGATCCAAGATGACGAAACGGCGCATGTTGTAGGCGAGGTTCTGCAGGCCGATCTTCACCTTCGCCCGCGCCATGCCGATCGTGCGCACGATCTTGCCGCCCATCGCTGTCGCCTGATCGCCGAACACGTGCTCGACGCGCGCCCGCACCTTCGAGCGCGTGCGGTTCGCCGCCTGCGCCCGCTCGCCCAGCGGCTTGCCCCGCGCGCCGCGCCGGCACACATGGCTTTTCAGCCCGCGTTCGCGAAGCTTCTCTTCCGCCTCCTTGCTGCGATAGGCGCTGTCGCCCCAAACGTCGGACGCCGTGTTCTTTGGATCGAGAAGGTCGTCAAGCTTCTGGCTGTCGTGCACGGCGGCATTGGTCACCGCATAGCGCCGGATGAGCTTGTGCTTGCGGTCCACGTTGACGTGGTTCTTGTAGCCGAAATAGGAGCGCCCGTGCTTCTTGGTCCAGCGCGCGTCCTTGTCCTTCTGGCGGTTCTTGGCCGGCTTGTCCTTCCAATCCTGCGGCGTTTCTCCCGCCTTGATCGCCTCGTTCTCCTCGCGCTTGTTGTGCTGTCTGGGCGCGGTCACGATCGTCGCGTCGACGATCTGCCCGCCCATGGCGAGATAGCCCTTGTCCTTGAGGAAGGCGTCGAACATGTCGAACAGCTCCTCCACCACGCCGGCCTTGGTCAGCGCCTCGCGATAGAGCCACAGCGTCTTGGCGTCGGGAACCGCGTCCTCCAGACCGAGCCCCAAGAAGCGCATGAACGACAGCCGATCGCGCAGCTGATATTCCGCCTGGTCGTCGGAGAGATTGTAGAGCGCTTGCAGGACAAGGGCCTTGAAGATCAGCACCTCATCCCAAGGCTTGCGCCCTGCCGCGCTCTTGCGCTCCTCAGCCTTCGCGCGAAGTCCGCCGGTGATCAGCGCCGCTTTGAGCTTGTCGCGGAAGGCTTCGAACGGAACCAGCGCAGCGATGGCGACGAGCGGATCGTTCTTCTTGTCCAGCCCGTCATGACGCCGGCTCAAATCGAAAAAACCAAGCTGCCCCATCGCCAATGCCCCGCTCGCGCCGCCTACGAATCCTCAATCCGATTCGCGCCGCGCCGGGAAGCCCTATTTTTCGAGATGCCCCTTGTTCTACAACGAGAGCCGCTCTCAAATGGCTCTTGGCAATATCCCGCCCAGCGAATACGCTTTGGGGGCCGTCGGTTCGATAACATGAGGGGTGCGAACGCGGTCGGAAACTAACTCTGGCCCTGGACCACCATTCCCAAGCGCTTCATCCACCCTGATCAATTCCGTCGTACACACTGGCTCCGGGGTCGATAAGACATGAACAACAAAAGTGAACCCATCACTGAAGGCTGATCAGCTCTTGATCAGCGGAGAAAACGGCCATGATTGAGGACATGATCGCTTTTGCCGAGACAACCGGACGAGATCCGTTGGTCGGCGCTTTCGCGATCATTCTGGCGGGCGTGATCGTAAGTCGGTTCCTATTCCAGAAACCGATTTGGCGTGCAATTGCGCGGGTTGTCTTTCTGATTCTGCTGACTCTGCTTCTCTTGAAAAATGGAATCGTTCCTTATCAGCCCCTACAGGTCAGCGGCGAAGCCGTGCATGACGTCGTAGCAGCAACGCTGAAGATCGCTTGGTGGCTTTGGGCGGCCTGGTTCTTGGTCGCCCTAATTCGCGCGGTCGTCGTGTTCGAACGCCGACCGCGCGAGGGAAAACTGATTCAGGATCTCGTTTCCGGTCTGATCTACTTAACCGCGCTCTTCGCCATCATCGCCTTCGTCTTCGATCTCCCAGTCCGCGGCCTGGTCGCCACCTCCGGCGTCATCGCCATCGTCCTCGGCCTCGCGCTTCAAAGCACGTTGAGCGACCTGTTTTCAGGCCTTGTGCTCAGTCTCAGCCGACCGTACGGGCCGGGCGACTGGATCAGCGTTGAAGGCGGTACCGAGGGCCGTGTCGTCGAAATGAATTGGCGCGCGACGCATGTCCTGACATCGCGCAAAGATCTCGCGATCGTGCCGAACAGCATCATCGCGAAATCGAAAATCGTAAATGAAACTTTCCCCACGAGCATCCATGGAATTAGCGTGGCGGTCCAGCTCGATTCCGAAACAGCCCCGGCAAGCGGTATAGGCATTTTAGAACTTGCCATACTCAACTGCATGACAATCTCAGCCGCGCCTTCTCCAACCATTCGTGTCGCCTCTATCGATGCCGCGCGAACGCGATACGAACTCACGTTCTTCATCGAGAAGCATGAGTTGGAGACAGCCGCGCGGAACGAATTGTTCGATCATGTCTATCGACACGTAACCGCGTCCGGCGCGCGTCTGGCGTCGCCCGAGAACGGCTCATCTCAGGCTTACGATGGAAAAGCTTCGAGCATCACGCCGATGGGACCACAACGAGCGCTTGATCTAACGGCGCTTTTTGCTTCCTTGACGTCCGAAGAGCGAAAAGCGATCGCTTCAAAGTTGAAATACGCGTTTTACGAGGCGGGCGAAACATTAGTGGAGCCAGGGTCCCCGCTGCATTCGCTTTTTATCGTCGGCAACGGCGTCCTTTCGGTCAAACAGTGCCGGGACGGCGACGGCGAGACGGAAGTTCTGCGTTTTGGACCGGGGGATTACTTTGGAGAGGTTAGCTTGCTGACGGGATCCTGCTGCCACGCGAGCATTAGCGCGCTCGCTCATTCCGCCGTCTATGAACTGACGAAATCCGATCTCGCGCCAATTCTGGAGTCTAGTCCACAGGTAGCACAGGATCTCAGTCGCGCCCTGGCTCAACGGCAAGCGGCAGGACGCGCGTTCGCTTCCACCGGGGTCGACAATATCCAGCCGAGGCGAGGACTGAGCATCTGGTTCTCCGAACGGATACACGAACTTTTCAAGCTTCGAGACGATGCCGAAGGCGGCTGAATGGATGGCGGATTCGACCCGAACAGTTATTCAAAGTTGCTGACGACCGACTCCGATTGTCGAGGCGATGTTGCGTTTAGCTACCCTGTCCGGAGCGCCGCTGAAAAGGCAGTCAGTTAGTTTGGTTGCAAAGTCTTCGAGGCCCTCCCTGGTAGCGACCCATATCGCCGCCGCGCCGTCCGTCAGCGGCGAACTGTTGCCGGCGGTGAGCGTGCCGCGTCCGCTCAAGCGATCAAAGGCGGGTTTCAATTCGGCGAGCTTCTCCATCGACGTATCGCGGCGCGGGAAGCGGTCCCTGGGCACGCCGCCGAGTGGAAGAATTAAATCGTCGAAGATGCGTAATCCACGCGATGGTGAGAAGCAATTCCACGGCATCGCGAGTAGCCTGTGGACGACCTTGGCGGGCGCGTTCGCCGACAGTCCAAGTGGTCTATGGCCCCTCGTCCAACAGCAGGGGGCCATGCCAACCGAAAGATTGTCGATGCGGAAAATCCGCGATGTCCTGCGTATGAAATTTGAGAACCGGCTGAGCGAACGCGTGATCGCGCGTTCGCTGTCGCTCAGCAATGGCTCCCTGAACTCCTATCTCTAGCGCTCCCGCATGGCGGCCAGACTTGGCGTTTGCGGGAACGGAACCGACGATCCAGTTCGGGAGCGTATTTGGCGACCCAGCGATTGAGCGTCGAATGGTCGAC
>JBAUVQ010000268.1:0-10173 GCA_049583305.1 Methylocystis sp. | reverse complement strand
CGCCCGCCTCGAAACTCGACAAGGCGCGCGCGGCCGCGCGCGACTGCGGCGCGACCTTGCTGTTCAAGGGGCCGGATACGGTGGTCGCCGCGCCGGATGGCGGCGCGACGATTCTTTCGCACGCGTCTCCCTGGCTGGCGACGGCCGGCTCCGGCGACACGCTGACGGGCGTCATCGCCGGACTTCTCGCGCAGGGAATGGCGCCGCTCGCGGCGGCGTCCTGCGGCGCCTGGATGCATGCGCGCGCGGCGGCGATTTTTGGCCCCGGGCTCATCGCCGACGATATAGCGGCGACGCTGCCGGCGGTGTGGCGGGAACTCTCCGGAAGGGTCTAGCCGCCCGTCTCACGCGCCGGGCTCACCCAGCCAGCGCGTCGACAATCAGCTTGGCGTTGAGCGCGATAATGACGGCGGCGATGACGGCGGCGAGCGCGCTGAGGGGGCGCGGGGCGACAAGCTCGCCCATCGTCCCACGCGAGGCCGTGAACCAGACCAGCGGGATCATCGCGAAGGGCAGGGTGAAGCTCAGCACGACCTGACTGGCCACCAGCAGCCGCCCGGTCGCGGCCTCGCCGGAGATCAGCGTCAGCGCGACGGCCGGGATGACGGCGAGCAATCGCGTGAACAGCCGCCGCCGCGTTGGCGACATGCGCAGGCGCACGAAGCCTTCCATGACGATCTGACCGGCGAGCGTCGCCGTGACGGTGGAGTTGAGGCCGCAGGCGATCAGCGCGACGGCGAACAGCTTTGACGCCATCGGCGCTCCGAGCAGCGGCGCGATCAGCCGATGCGCCTCGGAGAGGTCCGCGACTTCCGTGTGGCCGCTGGCGAAGAACACCGAGGCGGCCAGCACGAGGATCGCGCCATTGACCAGCAGGGCGAAAAACAGCGCGATCGTGCTGTCGAGCACGGCGAAACCAATAGCCTCGCGCCTTTCCGCTAATGAGGCGCCGACCGCGCGCGTCAGCACGATCGACGAATGCAAAAATAGATTATGCGGCATCACCGTCGCGCCGAGAATGCCGAGGCCGAGATAGAGCATCTTCGGATCGTCGAGAAATTGCCGCGTCGGGACGAGGCCGCGCGCGACGCTCCAGAAATCGACATGCGCCAGGGCGAGCTGCGCGGTGAAGGAAAAGGCGATGAGCCCGAGCAGCGAAACGACGAACAGCTCGATCTTGCGAAAGCCCGCGCGCTCGAAGGCCAGCACGAGAAAAGTGTCGAGCAGCGTGACGATGATGCCGACGGCCAGCGGCATGCCGAACAGCAGTTGCAGGCCGATGGCGGTGCCGATGATTTCCGCGAGATCGGTCGCGGCGATGCCGGCCTCGGCGACGAGCCACAGCGCGATCGCGACGGGCCGCGAGAATCGCGCGCGGCAGCCTTGCGCGAGATCGAGGCCGGAGGCGAGGCCCAGCCGCGCCGACAACGCCTGCAACACGATGGCCATCAGGCTTGAGAGCACCGCGACGAACAGCAGCGCGCCGCCATATTGCGAGCCGCCGGCGAGCGCCGTCGCCCAATTGCCGGGGTCCATGTAGCCGGTGGCGACGAGATAGCCGGGGCCGACGAAGACGAAAAACCGACGTGAAAAAGAGCCGCCCTCGCGCGTCGGAACAGACCCGCGCAAGTCTCCCGTCTCGCGCGCGAGCATCGGTGCGGACGGCGGCGAGGCGGGCGTCAAGAGGCAGCTCCGGGAGAGGGGAACGCTCGAGTAGTAGCATTTAGGGCGCGCGGCGGGCAATGCGGCGGGACGGCGCGGGTTTGGGCGGCGCGCGGCGAAGCCCTTGCTTCAATCTCCCGCCCCGCCCAGAATGGCGGGATACCCCGCGCGAGGCGCATATGGCCGATATTTTTGTTTCTTACACGAGCAGCGATAGGCAATGGGCCGAGTGGATCGGACACGAACTGATCCGACTCGGCCACGCGCCGCATTTGCACGATTGGGAGCTCTCCGCCGGCGGCGACATAGTGGCCTGGATGGAGAAGCGCCACCAAGAGGCTAATCATGTTCTTTGCGTCGTCTCTGAAAACTATTTGCAAGCGCCTTATTCAAGCTGGGAGCGTCGGGCCGCGCAATGGGCGGCCGCGACGGATCGCCCGAACTTCGCGTTGCCGGTATTTGTCGAGGACTGCAAATCGTCCACTCTGTTCGCTCACATCAAGCGGTGTGATTTGTTCCGCGCGGGCGACGACGCCGAAGCCGCGCGCGAGCGGCTTGAGGCGTTTCTCAAACCGGCGCAAAGATCGGCGGCGCAACCGTCCTTTCCCGGCCGCGCGGCGATAGCGGTGGAGACGCCGAGCGCCGCTCCCGCCTTTCCGGGAAAACCCGTCGCGCAGTCGAACATCAGCATCACCGTCCCCGAACATTTTCTGGGCCGCGACGCGGACATGACCGCTCTCGAATCCGCGCTGGCGCGTTACGAGGGCCGAGTCGCGATCACCGCGCTGCACGGGCTGCGCGGGGTCGGCAAGACGACGCTGGCGGCGGCTTACGCCGAAAAACACCGCGGCGATTATCGCGCGACATGGTGGCTGCGGGCGCAAGGCGAATCGACATTGCGCGCCGATCTTGTCGGCCTTGGCGTTCGGCTGGCGTGGGTCTCGCCCGACGCGAAGGAAGAGGCGGCGGTCGGCGCCGTGCTGGAGCGGCTGCGGGTTGAGGGCGGCGGCATTTTGCTGATCTACGACAACGCCATCGACGCTGATTCCCTGCGGCCGTATCTCCCCAAGGGCGGGGCGGCGAAAATCATCGTTACGTCAAACGCGCATAACTGGCGCGGCCTCGCCAGCCCGGTGGAAATTCGGCTGTGGCCAAAGGAAATCGGCGCGGATTTTCTGATCGCCCGCACTGGGCAGAAGGACCGCGCGGCGGCGGAAGCGCTGTCGGCGGCGCTGCACGGCCTGCCGCTGGCGCATGAGCAGGCGGCGGCCTATTGCGAGCGGCTGGAGGTGGGTCTGGCTGACTATTTGGCGCGCTTTACAGCGAAGCCCGCGCGTCTGCTCGACGCGGAAAAGGACGCGCCGGCGGAATATCACGACAAGCTGACTGTCGCCAAAACCTTCGCGCTGGCGATCGACGAGGCCGGCGAAATCGACGCCGCCGCAATTTCTCTGATCGAATGCGCCGCGCTGCTGGAGCCGGAGCCGATCCCGTTTTTCTTTCTGGAGGAACTGTGGCCGCGCATGGAGGCGACGCCCCAACCGTCATTGCGAGCCGAAGGCGAAGCAATCCAGGAGTCACGCGCGGCCCCTGGATTGCCGCGTCGCTTCGCTCCTCGCAATGACGGCGGAGAGGCGCCCGTGGGTGAGCAACTGGAGGAAGCCGTCGCCGCGCTGCGCCGCTTCGCGCTGGTCGATGTCGACGAGATCGAGGACGAGCGCGACCCCGACATCAAGACCAAGACGCTGCGCCTGCACCGCCTCGTGCGCTTTGTCGCGGGCGAGCGGCTACAGGGCGAGGCGCGGGAGGCGGCGCGGCGCGGGCTGATCGAGGCGATGGCGGCGGTCTATCCGAGGGAGGTCTACGACGACCCGAAATGCTGGCCGCGCGCCCGGCGGCTCGATGCGCTGGCGCTGGCGTTGGTGGAGAAAGATGCGCCGCCCAAGGGGGCGGAAAGCGAAGCGTTGTTTGTCCTCGCCGTTTTGGCGCAATATCGCCAAGCCGTGTTCGGCGCCTATCGCGCGGTGCGGTCATTGTTCGAAAACGCGCTGGCGCTGGCGGAGCAAATTTACCCGCCGGATCATGTCGAAATTGCCACGGCTCTGGTTGCTCTCGGCAATCTCTTGCGAAACGTCGGCGGGGCAGAAAACTTAGAAAATGCGCGCGCATATCTGATCCGCGCGTTGCCGATCGATGAAAAAGCACTGGGGCCGGAACATCCCAGTGTCGCCATCGACCTCTCGAATCTGGCGCTGGTGCTGAATGACCTCGGCGGGGCGGAAAATCTCGAACAGGCCCGCGCGCATCTTGCCCGCGCGCTGGCGATCGACGAAAAAGCGCTGGGGTCGGAGCATCCCTCTGTCGCCATCGACCTGTCGAATCTGGCGCTGGTGCTGAAAGACTTCGGCGGGACGGAAAATCTCGAACAGGCCCGCGCGCATCTGTCCCGCGCGCTGGCGATCCACGAAAAAGCGCTAGGGCCGGAGCATCCCTCTGTCGCCATCGACCTGTCGAATCTGGCGCTGGTGCTGAAAGACCTCGGCGGCGCGGAAAATCTCGAACAGGCCCGCGCGCATGATGCCCGCGCGCTGGCGATCGACGAAAAAGCGCTGGGACCGGAGCATCCCTCTGTCGCCATCGACCTCTCGAATTTGGCGATGGTGCTGAAAGTCCTCGGCGGGTCGGAAAATCTCGCACAGGCCAGCGCGCATCTTTCCCGCGCGTTGGCGATCGACGAAAAAGCGCTGGAGCCGGAGCATCCCTATGTCGGTATCGACCTCTCGAATCTCGCGGCGGTTCTCGCCGACATCGGCGGGGCGGACAATATCGCCCGCGCCCGCGAAAATTTCATCCGCGCCGAAAAAATCCTGCGCCAGTCACTCGGCGACGAGCATCCGCGGACGCAAAGAGTCGCCGCCGACTTCGCCCGCTTTCGCGCCGAGCATGGGGAGGGGTAGCCGCGCCGCGCCCCCTCCCTAGCCCTCCCCCGCTTCGCGGGAGAGGGGACGCGCCTCTTCGGCTTGAGCCGGGGGCTTGATGAAGGGCGCGGCCTGCCCCCTCTCCCGCTTTAGCGGGGGAGGGTTGGGGTGGGGGCGCTTCATCACCCCACCCCAACCCCCGCCAGCATATGCGCCAGCGCCTCGGGGTAGATCAGTTCCTTCGAGGCGGCGACTTCCGCGGGGGGCCACCATTTCCAGCCCTCGACATAGGTTTTCTCTTCCGCCGTCAGCGCGCCGAGTTTTGGCTCGAAATTCTCGCAGCGGACGAGATAATAGCGCTCGGACGCCTGGACCCATTCCTCGCCCAGCAGCATCGGAAATTCGCGCGTGGCGATGGGCTCGCCGAGGTCGAAATCCCTCAGGCCCGTCTCCTCGAAAATCTCGCGGCGGGCGCAGGCTTCAAAGCTCTCGCCGTTCTCCAGCGCGCCGCCGGGCTGGCCCCAGAAATGGGTCAGGCCCAGCTCCGCGACATTGGGCAGAATGCGGCTGGCGAAGCGCAGCAGCAGCGTCTCGCCGCGCGGATTGACCAGCAGCACGCGCGCGGCCTCGCGGCGCGGCAGCGCGCGTCCCTCATAGGGGGCGACGACCCGCTCGCGCCCCCGCTCGCGCGACCAGTCGACCACCGACCACGCGCCGTCCTCGTAGGCGATCCAGTTCGGCGCGGCGTTGAACACTGGATATTCCCGCGGCTCGTCGAGGCGTTTATGGGCGGCCATGCGCCAGGCGATGTCCAGCGCCCCGGCGTGGGCCACGATCAGCAGCGTCTCGCCGGGATGCGCCTCGGCGATCTTGGTCAGCCCGGCGCGCACCCTCGCCGCGAAACGCATCAGGCTTTCGCCGCCGGGCGCGGCGTAATCGGCCCGGCGGGCGAGATAATGCTGATATTCCGCCGGAAAACGCGCCTCCACTTCCGGGTGGCTGAGGCCGTGCCAGGCGCCGTCGTTTTTCTCGCGCAGCTCCGGCCTTTTGTGGATCGGCAGTCCGCGCAGCGCGGCGTGGGGCTCGGCGGTGGTCACCGCGCGTCGCAGGTCGCTGCTGTAGATATGGTCGAAATGAGTGTTCGCGAGCGCGCGGCAAAGCGCCTCGGCCTGCAGCCGGCCCTTCTTATTGAGGGCTATGTCGAGCTGACCCTGAAAGCGCCGTTCGAGATTCCAGTTCGTCTCGCCGTGCCGGGCGAGACAGATAAGCGTGCGGGTCATGTCTTGTTCCGAGAGAGCGCCGGCGCGAGGTTTCGGTGCGGCAGCCTATCGGCTGATTTGGCGCGCCGGGCAAGCCGAAAATCGCGAGACGGGACCGCTCTGGCGCGAGGCTTGGCCCCGCCGCGCCGATCAGTGCTTCGCCTTGGTGGAAAATTCTCCCTCGCGTAGCCGGCTGGGCAAGCGCTCGGCGAAGCCGGCGACGCTTTCCTCGCCGTGGGTCGCGACCAATTCGCGCAGGGCGGCGGCCAGGGCCGCGTGCGCGAAGTTATCGCTTTCTATCCCCGCGAGAATCGCCTCGGCGAAGGCTTCGGTGACATAGACCAAGGCCGCGCGGTGCTGTTCAGCGCCTGTTTCGTCGAGATGAGTGGGGTGAATCTGCATCATGACGTCATCTTAAACAAGCTCGCGCGGGGGCGCGAGGCGGCTCTTGCCAAAAGGTTAACTTCCGGGCCGGCGCCCGGCGCCTAGGGATTGCCGTAACGCGACGCCACGTCCCGCGAAAGATTTTCGGCCTCGTCCAGATAGCGCGCGATCACCAGTCGCGCGTTCGGGGTGCAAACGCGATAAGTGAGCTCGTAGCCATGATAACCGCGGTTGAACGCGGCGGTCAGGCGTTGGCGTCGGCTTCCCGCGGGCGCGTCGGCGTCCCGCAGCCGCGCCATTTTGTCGCGCCAGTCGTCGCCATCGCCGTCGCCGCATAAATCCCGCAGGAAGGACAGACCGCCCAACACTTCGGCCAGCCTTTGAACCTGGGCGTCGTAAGGCGGGGGCGGCGGCTCGGCGGGTTCCGGCGGCGGCTTGCTTGAGGTCTTGCCCGAGGTTTTGGCCGGGGTCTTGCCCGCGGATTTGGCGGTGGGCTTGGCCGCGGAGTGGGGTTCGACACGCTTTGGCGTCTGGAGAGGCGGCTTCGCCACCGGTTCCCGGTGTTCGCGCGGCTTGGCGCTCTTTAGCGCGGGGCGGCGCGTTGGGCTGGCGGGGCCGGAGCGCTCGTCGCCCCCAAACAGGTCGTTTAAAAAATCCTGCGCCGGAGCCGGCGAAGGGCACAGCAACGCGAGCACGCAGGCCGCGCGAAGGAGCGGCCCGCGTCGCGACGAGGATCGCGGACCGCGTCTCATGGGAACAGCCGTTGTCTGGTCCAGGCGTCGCCGGCCGAAACCCGCGTGAAGCGCACGCGGTCATGCAGGCGAAACGGCTTGTCGGCCCAGAATTCGATCGACAACGGAACGATGGTGTATCCGCGCCAATACGGCGGGCGGGGAATATCGCCGACTCCGAACTTCAGCGCGACATGGGCGATGGCCTTTTCGAGCGCGAAGCGGCTCTCGAGCGGCCGCGATTGCTGGCTGGCCCAGGCGCCGAGCCGACTGTCGCGGGGGCGCGAGGCGAAATAGGCGTCGGCCTCGGCGTCGGAGATCGGGGTCACCGGACCGCGCAGGCGAATCTGACGGCGCAGCGATTTCCAGTGGAATAATCCCGCCGCCCGCATATTGGCGGACAATTGCGTCCCCTTGGCGCTTTCGGCGTTGGTATAGAATGTGAAGCCCGATTCGCTCCAACCCTTCAGCAACACCATGCGGGCGTCGGGCAGGCCATTCGCGTCGACCGTGGCGACCGCCATGGCCTCGGGATCGTTAAGCTCCTTGGCTTTCGCCTCTTCGAACCAGTCGCCGAACAGCTTAAACGGCTCGGCGGCGTCGACAAAGTCACCCGGCGTTAACGCATTCAAGAGAAAATCCTCTCCCTGCCGCCCGTTTCGCGCGGGGCGTTGAGTTGGTCGAAGGTGAGATTTGCGTCCATCCCGTTCGAGACATAGCGCCCCCGGCGCGTTTCCTCAAACTCTGTTCCGCGGGGGAGCGTCGACGGCGTTGCTCGCCGCGCTCGCCTTGAACGCGTGCTCGGTCGCGATGCCTTCTTCTCCGCGCGGCGAGGGCTTCGTCGCCGACGCCTCCGATGTCACCGGCTCGATCCGCAAACCATCGCCGGAGCTGGCGCGGGGTCTCGATGTCGAGGACAAACGCCGCGCCGGCGCCGCGCTGGCGACGGCGCTCGACCCCCAGAGCGAAGGCGCCGGCGTCGATTGGGATAATCCGCGGACTGGAGCGAAGGGCATCTTCACGCCGGTCGGCCACGCCTATCCGATCGACGGCAAGATTTGCCGGGCTTTTCTCGCCGAGGTCGCGACGAAGGACGCCCAAGAGCATTTGCAGGGAACGGCCTGCCGCGAAAAGACCGTCGAGTGGACGCTGCTCGAAGTCAGGCCCTGGAAGCGCGGATAGGGCGCCTTCGCGTGGATGGGCGCGGCTGGCGTTCCGACGCCGCGTCGACAAGAGCTAAACCAATCGCGCCACGGTGGAGCTCGCCGGCACCGACAGCGTCCAGGCGAAGCCTTCCGGCGGGAAATCCAGCGTCGTCGCGCCGTCGAGCGCCTGCGCGACGAGCCGCTTTATCACCTTGTGGCCGAAACCCTCGCGCGGCGGCGGCGCCACTCGCGGCCCACCGCTCTCCCGCCAATTCACGAAAAAGCGTCCGTCTTCAAGCCGCCAATTCAGCGCCACGTTGCCGCCGGCGCGCGACAAGGCGCCATGGGCCAAGGCGTTGGTCGCGAGTTCGTGCAGCGCCAGCCCGATATTCTGCGCGGCCTCGGGCTTTAGCATCACCTTCGGACCGTCGATGCGCGCGTGTTCGCCGACTTCGCTGGCGCCCACGTCGAGACAATAGGCCATTTGCGCGCGAACCAGATCGTGCATCGAGGCGCCCCGCCAGTCGTGGGAGATCAACAGATCGTGGGCCATCGACAGCGCTTGCAGCCGCGCCGAGAATTTGCGTTGGAAGTCCTCGATCGAGCCCGATCCGGTCGCGGTCTGGCGCGACATCGCCTGCACGACCGCGAGCAGATTTTTCGAGCGATGAACGAGTTCGCGCAGCAGCGTGCGCACATGCTGTTCGCGGTGCTTGCGCTCGGTGATGTCCCGCGCGGTTCCGACGATGCGCACCGGATGCCCGTTTTCAAAGAATGTGCGGCCGCGCACGGAAACCCAGCGCTCGACGCGATCCTTCGCGCCGATCACGCGATACTCGCTTTCGTAGTCCTCCTGATTGCTGGGATTCAGCGCTTGTTCGATCGCTTCCTTGGTGCGCTTCTTGTCTTGCGGGTGCAGCGCGCTGCGAAACACGTCGAGATTGGCCGGCGCGTCGTCGGCAAGTCCCCACAGCGCCCGCACGCGCGCGTCCAGCACCACTTCGCCGGTGA
Source organism: Methylocystis sp. (assembly GCA_049583305.1). Lineage (GTDB taxonomy): Bacteria > Pseudomonadota > Alphaproteobacteria > Rhizobiales > Beijerinckiaceae > Methylocystis. Next base: position 1,063 of record JBAUVQ010000268.1, on the reverse strand, counting down.
CGAGGTTCCAGTCCCAAATTCCCGTGCGTCCCGCGTCGAGCGCGAGTTTCATGCGTTCCAGCGCGAAGGTCTGTTCGCGAATGTTCTCGCAGCCGGGATGCGGCTGCATGGCGGCGGATTGCGCGGGAGATTGCGCGGGAGATTGGATTGCATCCGTCACTTAAGACCATCCTTGGTCGGGGCGCGCGGCGCGGCTATGTTCGTTCGCCGGCGAGTTCCAGCACGACGCGCCATTCCTCGTCGCTGACGGGCTGCACGGATAGGCGCGAATTATTGACCAATGTCATGTTGGCCAGGCGAGGCTCCGCTTTGATTCGCGCCAGGGTCACTTTGCTTTCGAGCGCTCTTACCGCGCGCACGTCGACCATGCCGAATTTTCCGGTTTCGTCAGTGTGGTCAGGGTAATAGGGCTTGATGACTTCGACAATGCCAACGATCGCCTTGTCCTCGTTGGAATGATAAAAAAATCCCAGCTCGCCGACCCGCATCGCCATGAGTTGCTGCTTGGCCAGATGGTTGCGGACGCCGTTCCAGAACGTGCCCTTTGGCCCGGCCTCGAGCTGCTGGTCGAAGGACCATGCGGCGGGTTCGCTCTTGAATAGCCAGCGCGCCATTTCAGAGCGCCGCGCCAACGACACGCCGCCAGGGCCGCAAGGATACGCTCTCGAACAACCCCGCCCTGGCGTAGGGATCGGCGTCGAGCAGCGCCCGCGCGGCGTCGTCGTCGGCGCAGTCGAGGATCAGCAGCGAGCCCACCGGCTTGTCGTTCTCGTCGAGAAAGGGCCCGCCGAGTTTTATGCGCGGCGCGTGGGCTTCGAGGAAAGCGAGATGCGCGGCTCGGGTCGAAAGGCGCAAATCGACATGGCCGGGCTTGTCGAGACAAATTGCGGCGAAGAGCAAGGTGACCTCGCGGGATTGTTGGACCGTCGGTTCTTTGTCCCAAGGGGCGGCGGCGCGGTCAAGCCGGCGTCGACAATAGGGCCGATTTGTCCAGCCTCAAAACGCCCGCTTGGCCGCCGCCGGATCGCGCTCCCGCGGTGGAGCCTCCGGCGCCTCGATCATC
>JBAUVQ010000267.1:0-2063 GCA_049583305.1 Methylocystis sp. | reverse complement strand
CCAGCCTGAACCGAAATACCGGTTGCCCCCGTCTGAACGGTGTTCGGAGAAACGATGTTGTTCTCTATCGTGATATTGCCCGGAGGCAGCGCCGACACGGGAGAGTTCTCGGTGACGATTCCGGGCGCGCATGCCTGGATCGTGTTGCCCGTGACGATAGCGCTCAACGTGCCGGCCAGCTCGATCCCATATGAGTTCGAGGTGGTGGCCGCGCTGGTCGACTGCATGATGTTGTTGGCGATCACGACCTGGCTGAACGTGTTGGCGTTCGAGCCGGCGCAACTCAACACAAGGCAGTCGCATTCGGTGGTCGGCTGGGTCGTCGCCTTGAAGGTGTTGCCGGTGATCTTGACATCGGAGAGCGACGCGACGCCGGTTGTGCCCATGTTGATGAAACAGGCCACCCAATTCGACGACATGGTAGAGCCGTCGAACAGGCTGTCTTCCAGCACGAGGCGGGAGCAAGTGTTTCCGACCGTGAGCGTATAGAGGAACTGGCAATTGCCATTTCCGGTCAGGGTGGAGCGGATGACCGAGAGCCGCGTCGCCGATATGGCGTTGACGCCATAGGACTGAGCGCCGGTGATCGTGACCCGCTCGAAGCGGATGTCCGTGGTTCCAGCGGGAACATTGACCGCGCTCGTCGTCGTGCTCGTGGCCTGGATCGTCAAATCCTCGAAGGTAACGTAGTTCGCCGCGAGCGTGATGAAATTCGTTTGCGAGGGGTCGCCCTGGGAGAGGATGGTTCCGTTTTGACCGTCGCCCAGCAGCTTCACCGAGTTCGAAATGGTGAAGTGATTTAGGACATAGGTTCCGGCCTTGAAATAGATCGTCGATCCGGCGGGCAGCGCGGCGATGCCGGCGGCCAGCGCCGCCGAATGATCATTGCCATCGGTCAATACGCCCAGCGATTGAGCCGTGACGACAACGGGGAGGGGCAGGACAAACATTGACGACATTTAGAAGGTCTCCATGATACCGATGGTTTGAGTTCCGCTGGCGGCGATCCCATAGACGGCCGCCTGCGTGTTGATCGTCACCGTCGCCCCCGCGGGAAACGGCATGCCGGTTGTTGTCGTGACGCCAGAGGCGCCGAAATAGACCGTCGCCGAGCCCGCGTTGTAGAGCGTCGCGTCGATGCGCCCCGTGCCGGGCGCGCCCGCGCGCGCCGCCACGATTTGCGAGGCGGTCGCGCCGATCGACGCTTGCGACGTGGCGAGCGCCGCGGAACCGACCGGCTTTACGTTGTAAGACGCGATTTTATTTCCGCTGCCGTCCTCGATAACCACCCCCTCGGTGATTGACCCGTTAGGGTTTGGCCATTGCATGCTTACACCTCCTGGTTGGCTTTGGTTTTTCGAACGAATCGCCTGACGAAAACCCGCCGCGAAGTCTCTACGCGGTCGCGACGTTCGGCAGCAAATAGTGGATCGTCATGCGCACCGCGCCGCCGGTGAAACTTCCGCCCGCCGCCGTGTAGAGCACGGAGGTCGCCGCATAGAACGGATTGGGGCCGATCAGCCCAAGGTTGGCGGACCCCGCGCTCACGCCGAGCGAAGCGCCGAATTGCGAGGCGTTTCCCGCGACGCCGCAACTATATAAGGACGCCCCGGTGATCGCGGTGACGACCCGGTTCGAAACCGCGAGCACGATCGCGCCATTCGGAATCTGCGTGGTCGAACTCGTCGTCGCTCCCGCGAGCGTCACGAGCTGCTCCAGACAGCCAAGCGTAATGCCGCCGCCATGCGCGGCCTGCGCGAGCAAGGTCGCGGCGCCGATCGTCACCACCTCCGACAGCTTCGCCGCCGCGAAGCCGCCGGCGGTCGCGCCGTCTTGCACGACGAGGCGGTTGTTGGTGGCGTCGACGACAACCTCGCCCTGCGCGCCGGTGAAGGCGGCGACATTGGCGGCGGTGTCGCGCCGCAGTTGAACCTGTGTGCTCATGAGAGCGCGCTCCTTATGTGTTGTGGAAGCAACAATCGTCATTGCGAGGAACGAAGTGACGAAGCAACCCAGGAGTCACGCGCGACCCCTGGGTTGCTTCGCTTCGCTCGCAATGACGG
>JBAUVQ010000266.1:0-8919 GCA_049583305.1 Methylocystis sp. | reverse complement strand
TCGCCACCCGCTTCCCGCTTCGCCCCGCGCGTGCTAACCCGCCGGGATGATCGACCTCGCCCTGCGTTTCGCCCCGCTGAGCCCCGCCGACGAAGCCGCCATCGAGAAACTCGACGAGCGCGCCTTCGGCCCGGGTCGTTTCGCGCGCACGGCCTATCGGTTGCGCGAGGGGGTCGAATCCGATCCGTCGCTGTCCTTCGTCGCGCGGGTCGGCACCTTGCTGGTCGGCGCCAATCGCATGACGCCGATCCTAGTCGACCTGACGCCGGCGCTGCTGCTCGGGCCGCTCACCGTCGAGCCGGCTTTTCGCTCCCAGGGCGTCGGCGAGGCGCTAATGATGAAATCGCTCGACGCCGCGCGCGACGCCGGCCACGGCCTCGTGTTGCTGGTCGGCGACGTGGATTATTACGCCCGCGTTGGCTTTACGCGCGTCCCGCGTGGAAAAATCACCATGCCCGGGCCCGTCGATCCGGACCGCCTGCTCTATCGCGAGTTGCGCGAAGGCGCGTTCGCTGCGACAAGCGGAAAGATGCGCCGGCTTTAGCCAAGGCGAACCTCCCACTCCAACGCAAGAACGCCTTGTCCGGAAGCTCTCCCCGCCTGCTGGCCCGTTATGATGCGCTCGCCGCTTCCGGCGCGATCGAGCGCGACCCTTCGCAGCTCGCGGCGCTGGTGACGCTGGAGCGGCTGGCCGGCGAGCTGGCGCGCCCGGCGCGCGCCTTTCGCTTGCCATCTTTTTTCAGACGGCGATCGAACACGCGCGGCGTCTATCTCTGGGGCAATATCGGGCGCGGCAAAACCACGCTCATGGACCTTTTCTTCGATGCGGCGGGGGTCGAAAAGAAGCGTCGCGTGCATTTTCACGCCTTCATGGCGGAGATTCACCAACGGCTGCACAAGGCCCGCCGCGAGGCCAATGGCGGCAGTGATCCCGTTTCCCGCGTCGCCGCCGAATTTTCACGCGAGACCCGTCTCCTGTGTTTCGACGAGTTCGCGGTGTCCGACATCGCCGACGCGACCATTCTCGCGCGGTTGTTTTCAGCGCTGTTTTCGGCCGGAGTCGTCGTGGTCGCGACCTCCAACGTTCCGCCCGAGCGGCTTTACGAGCATGGCCGCAACCGCGATCTGTTCCTGCCCTTCATCGCCCTGTTGCAAGAGCGGATGGAGGTCGTGCGCCTCGACGCGCGCGCGGATTTCCGGCTGGAGAAAGCCGGTCTTGGAGAGGTGTTTTTCGTCGCCGCCGACCCGACGGCGCGGGAGCGACTTCCCGCTCATATGGAGGACGGGCCATTCGCGCCCGCGACCTTGCGCGTGGCGGGCCGCGATATCGAAATCCCCCGAACGCGCGATGGAATGGCGCGCTTCGATTTCGCCGAGATTTGCGGAAGGCCGCTCGGCGCGGCCGATTACCTCGCGCTGGCGAAAACTTTCGATACGATCGTCGTCGACGACGTTCCCGCGATGACCTTCGACCGCCGCAACGAAGCCAAGCGCTTTATCACGCTGGTCGACGTGCTCTACGAGGCGAAGACCCGGTTGATCCTGAGCGCGCGCGCCGAGGCGGAAGACCTCTACCACGCCGATCAGGGCGACGAGGCTCGGGAGTTTCGCCGCACGGTCTCACGGCTCGTCGAGATGCGCTCGACGGACTATCTCGACGCCTGGGCGGCGCGGCGCTCGCGGAAGCAGCTCGAACCCACGCGGGTCAACGCACCGCGAAATACGATCTAAGCTTTTGGCGAAGCAATGCGGTTCGAAATTCAGTAAAATTCGCGAACAACCACGCGACGGCGTAAGCAAGCATCGATAAACCGACATAAAAGAGCATCCATTTCGGCGACACTTTTTCTCGCTGGAGCAGCAAGCCATTCGCCTGCAAACAGACAATGGAGGTTATGATCACGGGCGCGTGAATCACATACAGCGAGAACGAAAACCCAGCCAGCTTTTCTCCAATTTTCGTGAATGGCACGCGTTGAAACGCGGTCGCCTGGCTACATAATACAACCGTTATCGATGCAATAAAGAAATCCCCGAAATGGAAGAACCTCCACGAAGCGAGGCCCGCCAGAAAGACAAAAAGCGCGGGAACGGCGAACTTTAGCGCTCTTTCTTCACAAAAACCACACGCCACATAGGCGAAAATACCCATCAGCCACAGCAACGTAAAATGCAATACCGCATTTTCGTGAACAATCCCAATGGTTGTCACGACCAGCAACCACGAACCCAAAACGGAAGCAATAAGCAAAGATTTTCCTGACGTCACGCATATGAATACAATCGCTAGAACATAGCAATACCATTCGTAAGCAAGCGACCAGAGAACGCCGTCAATAACGATAGTTTTCACGGCGAACTCATTGACCAAAAAAAACGTCCCGATCCAGATCGCGACACCCGTGTCTCCGCCGATCGGGCGGGGCCAACCCGCGTCCCAATTATCCGAAACCATGATTGGCGCGTTTGGAGCGAAGCTCTGGATCAAAACAAACAATATCAGGCTAATAATGACGATTGGCCAAGCCACAATAAATATGCGTGACACCCTATCCGCGAAATATCGTTCAATTTTCGTGCTACTAGGGTTGCTTAGTAATATTTCCAGCGCCTTCCCGCCCACCAGAAATCCGCTGACGACAAAGAATATTACAACGGATGGACCACCATATCCAGTAACAAAATAGAACAATGACTCGAAAACATTCTGACTGTGCGCCGAGTCATAATCACGAAACAACAGAGCCCGGATATGGTTTTCGCAAACGAGCCCAGCCGCGATCCAGCGAAGGTGATCCAACACGGGGAGATGGCCGCCGCGAGATATATTCTTTTTGCTCGCTTCGCGCTTTATCGCCACTGTAGTTTCCAATTGGACCCCCATGCGCTTTTTGAAATTTTCACCCAAGACTTATCGAAGAATACCCCGGACTACCGGAGCCAGGTAAACCACGATCGCGATTTTGGTGGGGATCAATGGTATGTTCGCCTGAAGATGTCGCCAGTCCAATGGCCCACGAAACAGACGAATCCAACGCATTTTTTGGGAACTTATTTAAAAGGCCGCCGCGCGTCAACACGGTTGGGAGAGCGGCGACGATCCGGACGGTTTTTCCGCGTTGGCGACGCATCGCAACCCCTGAGCTTGCTGGCGCCCCTGTCGCGAGCCGTCACCGTCGCCCTTCCCAAGTCCACACGAACAATATCGCTCCCAGCAAGGCGAGCAGCGCCGAGAGCCCGATCCCCAACGGCGCCGCCTCGACGCCCTTCAACGCGCCGGGGCCGGCGTGTTTCACGCCGATCCAATCGGAACCGCCATACATGTTCGCGTCGCGCAGTTCGACGATCCGAGGCAGCGTGACCGCCTCCGCCGCCCCGGTCGAAAGCCGCCGAACCGTGCCGCCCGTCGCCGCCGCGAGCGGACGCAGCTTTTCAGCGGTCGACGCCACCTCGCGAAATTCGCGCGGATTGGCGGGGCCGACATTGACCAGCGCGGTCAGACCGCCGTTCTCGAATCGATAGAGGCCCATCTCCTTCGCGGTCATGGTCGCGCGCGCGAGGCCGGGCTCGCCGGGCTTGAGCGCGATCTCCTCCCGCGCGCCGGAGGGCGCGATCGCCTGGACGGGCGCTGTTTCGTCCTTGAGACTTTGGCGCTCGATCGTAATCTCGTGGCCGTCGGCGGTCGCGCGCAGGGCTTCCTCTTCGAGTTCCGGCTCCTTCATCAGCCAGTGGGCCATGCGACGCGTCAGATCGACATGCGGCCCGCCGCCCTCGAAACCACGCGCCCACAGCCACAGCTGATCGGTCAGCAGCATGCCGACCCGCCCCTTGCCCTCGCGCGCGAGCACGACCAGCGGCTTGTCGTCGGCGCCGAGCAGCACGCTGTCGCCTTTCAATACCCTCGCGTCGACCTGTCGGAACCACTCGCCCCAGCCGGGCGGCGCCGTCCGCGAACCCTCCAGGCCTCGCGTCACCGGATGTTTCTCGCCGTCCTTGCTGAGATGCGCGCGAAAAGCCTGCTCGGTGAGCGCGCCATCGGGCCGCGCCGGCAGCATGCGTTCCAGCGGCGAGTAATAGAGCCCGCGCGGCGTCGCGTAATCCGGCCCGACCGCCGCGAGAAACGCCCCGCCGCCTTCGACATAGGCGACGATGTTTTCGAAATAGACGCTGGGCAACAGGGTTTGGCTGGAATAGCGGTCGAAGATGATGAGGTCGAAGTCCCTGATCTTGCGCCCGAAGAGGTCCGCGGTCGGAAAAGCGATCAGCGACAGTTCGGAGGCGGGAACGCCGTCCTGCTTCTCCGGCGGACGCAAAATGGTGAAATGCACCAGTTCCACATTAGCGTCGGCGCGCAATAGATTGCGCCAGCCGCGTTCGCCGGGATGCGGCTCGCCGGAAACCAAGAGCACCTTGAGCCGGTCCCGCACGCCCTCGACGACGACGACCGCCTTGTTGTCGATATCGGTGAGTTCGCCCGGAACGACCGGCGTTTCAAGCTCCACGACATTGGGCCCGCCGTGTTCGATGCGAACGGGTATTTCGATAATTTCTCCGGAAGATGTGGGCCGCGTGGCGACCGTCTCCCCGTCACGGCGCGCGATAATCGTGGCGGAAGGATCGAAGCCGCCGCCGCTATCCACCACTCTGACGCGAATAATCTGGTCTTTGCCGACGACGCCGAAGCGAGGCGCCTCGACAAGCTCGATGCGGCGGTCGCGTTCGCCCTCGTGACCGGTGATCAGCGCGTGCAGCGGCGCCTTGAACCCCAGAGCCTCGGCCTTGGCGGGAATGTCGTGCGCGAGACCGTCGGTGACCACGATCGCCGCGCCGACCCGATCGGGCGGAACGTCTTTCAGCGCCTCCGCCAGCGCCGAAAACAGTAGCGTGCCGTCGGCTCCGGTCCCGACCGTTACGAAACGCGGTTCGATGTCGGGCGTCCGGGCGAAGGCGTCTTCAAGCCCCTTGCGCGCCGCGTCGACCTGCGCCATCCGGCCGCCAAGCGTCTCGCTCTCGCTGCGGTCGAGCACGACGGCGACAATGCTTTTTTGCGGCTCGCGCTGTTCGCGCACCAGCGCCGGGTCGGCTAGCGCCGCGAGCAGCAGCGCCAGGGCCAGCGCCCGCCACCCCGCGCCCTTTTGCTTGGCGTAAACCGCGAAGGCGAGAACGCCGAGCGCGGCCAGGATCAGCAGCGCGAAGGCCGGCCAAGGCAGTAGAGGCGTGAAGGAAAGGCTCAACTCGCTCACGGCGCTCACTGCCCCAACCGTTGCAGAAGATCGCGCACATGCACCTGATCGGCCTTATAATTGCCGGTGAGCGTATACAGCACCAGATTGACGCCGCCGCGTAGCGCCATTTCACGCTGGCGCGGACCGCCGGGCGTCAGCGGATAGAGCGCCCGCCCGCCCTTATCCCGCGCCCAGGCCGCCGCCAGATCGTTCGACGTGATGACGATGGCCGAGACGCTATCGGTCGCCCGCACCGGGCGTGGCGCGTCGCCCGCGGGCTCGGGCGGCAAAGCCTCGACCCAGGTGTCGCCATTGGCGTAACGCCCGACGAAGCCATCGAGCAGATAAAAGGTCTTGGTGATGACGTGATCGCGCGGGACGATTTCGAGCTCGGGAATGTCGAGCCCCTTGGAGAGTTCGCGTAGCCACAGAGCCTCCGGCGTCGGCGAGGCGTTGGCGCGGGCGGTCAGGGCGTCGCGCGTGTCGAAGAGGACCGTGCCGCCTTGTTTCATATAGGCCGCCACGCGCGCGACGGTTTTTTGGCTCGGCTGCGCGGCGGCCGCGTTGATCGGCCAGTAGAGCATGGGATAAAATGCGAGTTCGTCGCCGGCGATATCGATTCCGACAGGGTCGCCCGGCGAAAAAGAGGTGCGCTGATCCAGCGTTCGGGACAGCGCTTCGAGACCGAGACGGCTGGTCTCGTCGATGCGCGGATCGCCGCTGATCACATAGGCCAGCCGGGTCTTCAGCGCCGCCTCGCGATCATGCGCGCTAACCGTCGTCTTTTGCGCGTCGGCGCGCGCCGGATGCGCGTTTATGCTCATCGCGAGCACGCAAGCAACGCCCAGCGCGGCGCCGGCCGAGGCGAGCCGCAATCGGCCCGAAAGCCACAGCAAGGCCAACCAGTCCGCGAGTAACCCGAGGAAAATCAACGTCAACAGCAAGGGCCGCAAATCGAGGGCGGAGCCTTGTGGGTCGAGCGAACGCGGCAAAAGCCCGAGCTTCGAAAAATCGAGCGCGCTCAACCTATCGTCGGGCGCCAGTGTCTGCAGGGCGACTTCGGCGCCCGGCGCGCCGTAAAATCCGGGAGGATGCTCGGCGTCGGCGTGTCCGGAAAAAGTGGCGTCGAGAGGCTTCGCCGTCGCGGGCGGGGCGCCGAGTACGCCGAAGCCGTCGAGCGCGCGCAAGGGCATGAGCGCTGAGCGTTCCGCGTCGGGAGCGCTCGCCGCGCGCTCGGCCGCGCCCTCGTTCGACAGCGCGGAAATACGCTTTAGCATGTCGACGAAAAGCCCGGAAAGCGGCAGATTCGACCAGTTCGCGTCGGCGCCGACATGGAACAAGACGATGACGCCCTTGCCGCGCCGCTCGAAGGTCGCGAGCGGCGTGCCGTCGGCGAGTCGCGCCCAGGTCTTCGCGGAAAGGCCGGGATCTGGCTCCGCCAGAATCTGCCGGTTCACGGCGACGTCCGTCGGAACGGCGAGACCGAAAAACGGGCTGGCTTCGTCGAAATTGGCGAGGCGCTTCGGCGTATCCCACGACATCGCGCCGCCGAGCACGCGGCCATTGCGGCGCAGCCTCACGGGCGTCAGATCGTCGGGGTCGTTGGCGAGACGCGGTCCGGCGAAGCGCAGCAAAACCCCGCCCTGCTCGACAAAGTTCGATAGAGCCTCGAACGCCTCGCCGGGCGCGACTTTCTCGTCCGCGAGCACGAGCATGTTGGGCCGGTCGGCCAGCGCGGCGAGCACCGGGTCGGCGTCGCCCGGCCTGGATTTTAGCAGTAGCGTGAAGGGCGCCAGCGCCTTCTCGAGATAATGGGACGCCGACAGCAAGGGTTGCGCCGCGTCGCCCGCGGCGCCTCCGACAATCGCGACGCGCCGCACGCGCCCACGCGAGTCGAGCAAGGCCACGGCGCCAGCGGAGTTTTCCCCAGCGATGCGCAGAGAGCTGATTTCGTTGCGTAGCTCGACCGGCAGCTCGAAACGCGCCTTCGCCTTGTCGGAGCCCCCGAATTGAAAAGGCGCCCGCGCGACCGTTCGCGCCTTGTCGTCGAGCGCCTCGATCACCCCATCCGCTCTCGGCCCGGCGCGCGGCACCGAGACTTCCAGGGCGGCGCTGTCGTTGACCGCGGCCTGCAACGCCAGCGGCGCGGCTTCGTCCTTCAAAACCTCGACGCTGGCGCCCCGCCCCGCCGCCTCGTTTAGCGCCGACGCGAAGCCAGCCGCCCCGCCCTGCTCCAACCCGTCGGCGATCCAGACCAGCCGCGCCGCCTTGTGGTCGCTGGCGAAGGCGGAAATTTGCGTCGCCGCGGGACCGCGATCCGGCAGCCAAGGCTTGGGACGCGCCGCGCGCAAAAGCTCCGCCGCCCGCGCGCCATCGGTCAGTCGCGGCGCGACGGCGCCTTCCGATGCAAGCATCAGGGCGACGGGCATTCCCGTTCGCTCCGCGCTCTCCAGCAAGCCAGCGGCCGCGCTAACGCGGCGCTCCCAACCGGGCGCCGCCGCCCAGCCGTCGTCGAGCGCCACCAGCAAAGGACCGCCCGCGGGCGCCGGAGCCACGGGGTTCCAAACCGGCCCCGCCATCGCGAATGAAGCCAGCGCGGCGATGGCGAGACGCAACAGCAGCAGCGGCCAGGGCGTTTTAACCGGAGTTTGCTCTCGCGGCTTCAGGTCGCGCAGCAGCCGAACCGGCGGAAACATGATTTCGCGCGGGGCGGGCGGGGTCACCCGAAGCAGCCAGTAGATCGCCGGCAGCGCCAGGAGCCCGAGAAGCGCCAGCGGCGCCGCGAAGGTGAAGCCCATCAACGCGCCCCCGCGCCTTCGCTCAAGCCCATCAGCAGCGCTAAAGCCGCCTCCGCCGCCGGGCGGTCGGTATGGTGCGAGAGGAACAAAAAGCCCGATTCTCGCGCGGCGATCCGCAGACTGTCCTTGTGCTCGGCGAGTCGCTCGGCATAGGCGGCCCGCAGACCCGCGGCCTCTCCGGCGTGAAAAGGCGCGCCGCCGTCGGTGTCGCGAAACAGCGTTTCGCCGGCGAAGGGAAAAATCTCCTCGGCCGGATCAAGAATCATCAGCAAGGCTCCGCGCGCGCCGGCCCCCGAATATTCGCGCAGACGCGCCGAGAGCGCCTCGACATCGCAAAGGAAATCCGAGACCAAAACGAGTTTCGCGCGAGCCGGCAAGGCGGTCGAGGGCGCGATCTCCAGGGCGTCCGAGTCGGGCGACTGGTTGCTGACGACCGCGGCGAGGCGATCGATGATGTTTCTGGAGCAAAGCGCCGGCGTCAGTCCGAGAGCGCCGACGCGCTCGCCGCACTGCACCAAAACCTCGGCGATCGCGAGACCGAGCACGGCCGCGCGGTCGATTTTATAGTCGCTCGCCAGCGAGGATTTGAACGCCATCGAGGCCGAGCAATCCAGCCAGACGAAGTAATTTTGCGCGGCCTCCCATTCGCGCTCGCGCACGAACAATTGATCGCCCCGCGCGGAGCGGCGCCAGTCGACGCGATGAGCGGACTCGCCGCTCTCGAATGGGCGATACTGCCAAAAAGTTTCGCCCGCGCCGGCGCGCCGGCGGCCATGCACGCCATGCACGACGCTGGCCGCGACTTCTCGCGCCTGGGCGAGGACATGGGGCAAGCGGCTGGCGAGATCGGCCGCGTCCGCCGCCTGCCCTCCCTCGGGACGCGGCGCCCGCGGATC
>JBAUVQ010000265.1:0-3906 GCA_049583305.1 Methylocystis sp. | reverse complement strand
TGCTTATAGACGCCTCCCACCCGGAGGAAACTCGGGTGGTGGTGCTACGCGGTAACAAAGTCCAGGAATTCGATTTCGAAGCCGCCGATAAAATGCCGCTGCGAGGTAATATTTACCTCGCCAAGGTGACGCGGGTGGAGCCTTCGCTTCAGGCCGCCTTCGTCGATTACGGCGGCAATCGCCACGGCTTTCTGGCTTTCGCGGAAATCCATCCGGATTACTACCAGATCCCCGTCGCCGACCGCCTCGCCTTGCTCGAGGAAGAGAGCAGAGCCCATCGTCAGGCCGAGGAAGACGAGCATCGTCCTCAGCCGCAGCAAGGACGGGGACGCCGCTCGCGCCGCCGCCACGGTCACGACGGCGCCGAAAAGCGGGCCGCGAACGAGGACGGCGTGATCGTCGGCCCCGCGCCGGGCGGTGATGACGAAGTCGAGCGTCCCGTTCGGGACGCGGACATTGGCGGCTTCGAAATGCAGCCGTTCGAGGCGCGTGGAGAAGAACCGTTCGGCGTCGAGTCAGCTGGCGTCGAGGGCGCGCCATTGGAAGCGAGAACGCCCGAGGAGCTTTCCTTCGAGGCGTCGGCGGAGCGCCCCGCCGCGCCGGCGCAAGAGCCCGAGCGAGAAGCCGACCAAGAACCCGAGACCCTCGGCGCGGCCGAGGAATCGGCGCCGCGTCTCGAGGTTGAAGTCGCCGCGGCTCAACATGTCGAGACCGCGGGCGAACCGATCGCGGTCGACCCGTCGGGCTTTGGCGTGGTCGAGGTCGGCTTCGCCGAGGACGCCGAATTCGAGCCGACCGAACAGGATCACGAAGCCAAGGCGCGGCGGCAGGACGAACGCGACGAGGAACATGACCGCGCGCGCGAGGAAGCGCGTCGCCCGCCCGCGCGGGACGACGAACACGATGATGAGCACGACGACGAAGCGGATCATGTCGAGCACATCGGCGGCGACGCGATGGAGGAAGTTCCCTACCGCGCCACCCGCTCGCGCCGGCAGTATAAAATCCAGGAAGTCATCAAGCGCCGCCAGGTGCTGCTGGTGCAGGTCGTCAAGGAAGAGCGCGGCAACAAGGGGGCGGCGCTCACGACCTATCTTTCGCTCGCCGGCCGCTTTTCCGTTCTGATGCCCAACACCGCGCGCGGAGGCGGCATCTCGCGCAAGATCACCGACGGCGCCGACCGCAAGCGGTTGAAGGAGATCGTCCACGACCTGGAAGTGCCGGAGGGCATGGGCGTCATTTTGCGCACCGCCGGCGCGACCCGCACCAAGGCCGAGGTCAAGCGCGATTTCGAATATCTGCTGCGCATGTGGGAAAGCGTTCGCGAACTGACGCTGCGCTCGAGCGCGCCGGCGCTTGTGTATGAAGAAGGCTCGCTCATCAAGCGCGCGATCCGCGATCTCTACGGCCGCGACGTCGATGAAGTCATCGTTTCGGGCGAGGCGGCGCATCACGAGGCGCAGGACTTTATGCGCATGCTGATGCCGAGCCACGCCAGAAACGTCAAACTGCACCGCGAGCCGACGCCGATCTTCGCCGAGGCCGGGGTCGAGGCTCAGCTCGACGCGATGTTCTCGACGCAGGTGACCCTGAAATCCGGCGGCTATCTGGTAATCAACCAGACCGAGGCGCTGGTCGCGATCGACGTGAACTCGGGCCGTTCGACGCGCGAACACAATATCGAGGACACGGCGCTGCGCACCAATCTGGAGGCCGCCGACGAGGTGGCGCGCCAGTTGCGGCTGCGCGATCTCGCCGGCCTGATCGTCGTCGATTTCATCGATATGGAGGAAGGCCGCAACAACCGCGCGGTCGAGCGCCGCATCAAGGACGCGCTGAAAAACGACCGCGCCCGCATTCAGGTCGGCCGGATTTCGCATTTCGGCCTGCTGGAGATGTCGCGCCAGCGCATTCGCACCGGCGTCGTCGAAGGCTCCACCGCGCCCTGCCCGCATTGCGCCGGCGCCGGCACGGTGCGCTCCACCGCCTCGATCGCGCTGCACGTGCTGCGTATTCTGGAAGAAGCCTTGGTGCGCAGCTCCGCGCACGACATCACGCTGCGCACGCGGGCCGTGGTCGCGCTTTATATCCTCAACCAGAAACGCGCTCATTTGCAGGATCTCGAACGGCGTTTCGGCGTGCACATCACCGTCGCCGCCGACGACACGCTGACCGGCGCCAACTATCACGCGATCGAACGCGGCGAGCCGGCCTCCGGCGTGCGCGCGCCGCCGACCCAGCACCTGCGGGTGGACTCGCTCAGGGCCGATGTTTTCGAGGAAGAGATCGCCGAGGAAGAAATCGAGCCGGTCGAAGAGGTGGAGGAAGCCGCCGCCGAGCCGGTTCGCGAGCCGCGACGCGGTCATGGACGCGGTCCCAGGGCCGGGTTCGAACGGGCCGAACCGCCGCGCCGGGAGATCGGCGAGAGCGAAATCGGCGTCGCGGCCGAGCCCCGCGCGGAAGGCGAGGAAGAAGGCGAAGGCCTGTCGCGGTCGCGCCGGCGTCGTCGGCGTCGCGGTCGCGGCGGCGGCAACGGTCAGGTTGGAGAATTGGCGCAACCCGGCGCGGATCAGCCGTCCGACGAAGGTCTGGCGTTCATGGCGCGCATCGAGGGCGTTCCCGCTCCCGTGGAGGAAGGCCGCCGCCCCGAGCGCGAGAGAGGCCGCGGACGTGGACCGGGTCGCTGGACCCGCTCGACGCCGCTCGCTTCGGAATTCCGCGAACCCGAGATTTTCCCGCGGGACGAAGGCGCGCGTTACAGCGCCGACTTCGTGTCGCCGACCGAGGCGCATGTGCCGCGGTTCGATGAACCCGATTCCGCAGCCCAGCCGCAAATGAACGAGATTCGCGAGCCGGTCGCGGAGGCGCCGAAAAACGAGGCCGAAACGGCGCCGTCGCCCGCGCCCGAGCGCGTCGACGCGGCCCCGACTCCTCGGCCCGAACCCGAGGCGACTCCGCCGGCGCGACCGGAGAACGTCATTACCCAGGCCGACCCGGCGCAGCCCAAGAAGGGCGGCTGGTGGCAGCGCGCCAGGGCGACGCTTGGCGGCGACAACCGATAATTATTTCGAGCGGCTCAGCCATTCGCCGAGCCGCTCGACGCCCAACGCGACATCCTCCGGCGACCCCGCGTAGGACAGCCGCAATGTCGAAGAGCCCCGCGCGCGGTCGAAATCGACCCCCGGCGTGACGGCGACGCCGATCTCCTCCAGCATGTCCGCGCAAAACCGGGCGGAATCGCCAGTGAGACGCGAAACGTCGGCATAGATGTAAAACGCTCCGTCCGGCGGCGCGAAGGACGGCAGCCCAATGCCGGGCAGCCGCCGCAAGAGCAGTTGGCGGCTTCGCGCATAGCTCTCCTTGATCGCCTCCAGCTCCTCGCTCGCGTCGAAGGCGGCGAGAGCGGCGCGCTGCGAAAGCGTCGGCGCGCAAATCGCCAGCGATTGCTGCAACCGCTCCATCGGCCGCGCCAGATCTTCCGGCGCGATCATCCAGCCGAGCCGCCAGCCGGTCATCGCATAATATTTGGAGAACGAGTTGACGACGATCGCGTCGCCCGAAAACCGCAGCGCGGTCTCGGCGCGGCCTTCATGCTCCAGCCGGTGATAGATTTCATCGCTGACCAGCAAAACGCCGGCGTCGCGGCAGAAAGCGCAGATTTTTTCAAGCTCGTCCGGCGCGATCATTGTTCCGGTTGGATTGGCCGGACTCATCAGCAGCAGCCCGTCGAGCCTTTCGCGCCGATGCGCGGCTTCGATCAGCTCGGCGGTGGGCGCGAAGCGCGTTTCCGGCCCAACCTCGATCGGCGCGAGCGCCAGCCCGAGCGCCTCCAGAATATTGGCGTAAGCGGGATAGCCCGGCTGGACGACTCCAATGCGCGCCCCGGCGTCGAAGGCAGCGAGAAAA
>JBAUVQ010000264.1:0-3371 GCA_049583305.1 Methylocystis sp. | reverse complement strand
GGATAGCCTTTGAGGTAGCCGGGATCGAGCGCCGTCTTGTCGAATGGCGGAGCGAACAAGGGCGCCAGCCCATCCTTCGGACGGATCAGCTCGCGCTCGACCGACGCCATCGCTTGCGCCGCCCGTTTCGGTGACGCCGCATCAGACAGCGCGGCCCAGGACTGCGCGATGCTGTCGATCCGGCATTCGTCACTCCGGCTCGAACCAAGCGGCGTTCCATCATCGTAAAAGCCCCGCCGATACCACTCGCCGTCCCAGCCCTCGCGCTCAAGCGCGGCCTGCAAGTCGATCGCATGCGCGCTCCATTTCTTGGCTCGCTCCGGCTCACCGCGGATTTTGGCAATCGACGCAAACTTGTTCAGCGTCGTGAACAGCAGCCAGCCAAGCCACACGCTCTCGCCGGCGCCGCGCGCGCCGACGCGGTTCATGCCGTCGTTCCAGTCGCCGGCGCCGATCAGCGGCAATCCGTGGCCGCCCTGCGCCAGACTGCTGTCGAGCGCGCGGGCGCAATGTTCGAACAGGCTCGCCGTTTCTTCGCCGATCCCCGGGGTGAAAAAGCTGTCATGCTCTTGCGGCTCAAGCAGCCGCCCCTCAAGAAATGGAAGTTTTTCGTCAAGTATCGCGGCGGCGCCGGAAACCTCGACATATTGCGCGACCGTGAAGGCCAGCCAGGCGCGGTCGTCGGAGATGCGGGTGCGCACGCCCTGGCCCGAATGCGGCAGCCACCAATGCTGGACATCGCCCTCCGCAAACTGCCGCGCCGCGGCGCGCAAAATATGTTCGCGCGTCATCTCCGGACGCAAGGCGGAAAGCGCCATGCCGTCCTGAAGCTGGTCGCGAAAGCCATAGGCGCCGCTGGCCTGGTAGAATGCTGAGCGCGCCCAGAGGCGACAAGCAATGGTCTGGTAGAGCAGCCAGCCATTGAGCATGATGTCCATGGCGCGGTCCGGCGTCTTGACCGTGACGGCGTCGAGAATTCCGCTCCAGAAGTCCGCGACCGCGGTAAATTCGGCATCGAGATCGGCGCTGCGGTAGCGGTCGATCAGACGCCGCGCTTCCTGGGAATCCTCGGCGTCGCCGAGCAGGAAGGTGATGTCCACGCTCTCGCCGGGCGCGAGCACGAGGCTGGAGCGCAGCGCCGCACAGGGATCGAGGCCCGCGCCGAGGTTTTTTGACAACGCCGCGCCGCCAGCCAGAGCGGCGGGCGCGCCGAGCGTCCCGTTGCGGCCGATGAACTCCCGGCGGTCGCCCGTCCAGTCGGTCTGGCGACCGCTGAAATCGGCGAAGGCGATGCGCGAGCCAAAGCCGGCACTCCAGCGATTTCGGGCGAAGATCGCGCCCGACCGGGAATCGAGCGCCGTCGTGACGAAATTGAGACCCGCCGAGCGCGATGGACCGAGCGCCCATTCGACATAGGCCGTGAGGCTTAGATGACGGGCGCGTTCGGACAGATTGCGCAATTTCAACCGCGATATCTTGATCGAGCCGTCCTGCGGCACGAATTGCAGCAAGTCTGACTCGATGCCGTGGCTCGTATGCTCGAACCGGCAATAGCCGCGACCAAAGCGGGCTTTGTAGGTCGCCGCCTCCAAGCGGATGGGAGACGCGGTCGGGCTCCACAAGGCGCCTGAATCGTCGTCACGTAGGTAGAAAGCCTCGCCAGACCGGTCGGCGACGGGGTCGTTCGACCAGGGCGTGAGCTGGTTCTCGCGGCTGTTGACCGACCAGGTGTAGCCGCTGCCTTCGGTCGCCGCCTGGAAGCCGAAACGCTCGTTGGCGACGACATTGATCCAGGGGGCGGGCGTCGCCTGGCCCGGTCCGAGGATCGTCACATATTCCTGGCCGTTCCTCGCGAAGCCGCCGAGGCCGTTGAAGAATTCCAGCTTTTCCGGCGCCGCTGCGGCGCCCGAGGGATCGGACGCGACATTGTCATTCGTCAACGGGTCAACGGAGGGTTTTGTCCGTGTTTGCGTCTCGACGATCCGGTCGAGTTGGGCGAACAGCCCGCCGCGCTGCGCCACCAGGACGACCCTTGCGGTCGAAGCCAGCAGGGCCGAGGTTTCGGTAGGAATGAGGTCTCCACGCAGCACGAAGACGCCGCCGGGCGAATCCTCGCCGCGGAGCCGCGGCCGCATCTGGCGGGTGCGAATGAGCGTTTCGAGCGCGATCTGGAGGTCCTGGACATATGAGGATTGGCGCTCGTTGAGGATCACCAGATCGACGGCGAGTTGCTTCATCCGCCAATATTCGTGCGCACCAAGCAACTCGCGCGCGATATCGAGATCGTCGGCGTCGGCGATGCGCAAGAGCACGATCGGGAGATCGCCGGATACGCCCAACGGCCACAGCCCCGATTGCGCGCCGGCGCCGCGGAAAATCGTGTCGGACGGCGGGCGCAGGGTCGGATTGGCGTAAATGACATGGCTCGCCAGGCGCTGGAACAGGCTGGCTTCGCCGGCGGTGACGCCAAGATGATGCAACTGTACCTGCGCCTGCGTCCAGGCGAGAGTCGTGGCGCGCGAATAGGCTGTGACGTCGCGATGCTTGTCGATGATGTCGAGCAAGGTCTCGCGCGTGGAAGCCGCCATTGTCCAGAAGGAGATGCGAGCCACGGCGCCCGGCGCGATCCGCACGCGGCGGCGCAGGGCGAAGATCGGGTCGAGAACGGCGCCAACGCTGTTTGACAACTTTCGGCCGTCGATCATGGCGATCGGCGTTCGGACGCTCTGGCCGCGTCCGATGAAGCGCGCCCGGTCGGTTTCGATTTCGGTATTGCCAACGATTTCGCCATCGACGACGGAGATCTGGCCAGCCCAGACTTCGGGCTCGCCCGGGTCGCGCCGGCGCCGCGTGGCGAGAAGCGCTCCGACATCGCCCAGAAATTCGGTCTCGACGAAGAGCTTTGAAAAGGCAGGATGCGCGACATCCGACGCCTGCGGCGCAAGCACCAGTTCGGCATAGGAGGTGATTTCGATTTCGCGAACGAGCGGGCCATCGTTCGTAATGGAAACACGCCGAACCTCGGCGTCGTCTTCCGATGAGACCACGACGTCCAATGTCGTTGTCAGTGTTCCGTCTTGGCGCGTGAATTCGGCGCGATCCTCGTTGAAGGCGACATGATAGGCGTCCGGTTCGCGACCGCTGGGCTGGAAGCCCGCCGACCAGACCTGATTGTTCTTGATATCGCGCAAAAAGATATAGGAGCCAGAATCGTCGCAGGCGCAATCCTCGCGCCAGCGGGTCACGGCGAGTTTTCCCCATCGGCTGTAGCCAGAGCCGGCGGCGGTCAACATGGTGGAATAGCTTCCGTTCGAAAGCAGCTGCGTCCCGGGCGTCGCATGATGGGGGGAGGAATAGCGCCGCCCGCCCAG
>JBAUVQ010000263.1:0-1587 GCA_049583305.1 Methylocystis sp. | reverse complement strand
GCGCCATGACGCGCGTCACGCAAGGCGCGCCCGAGCCGCTCGGCCTGACGCTGACGGCGACGGGCGCCAATGTCGCGGTGTTCTCCACGTCGGCGCGGACGATCGACCTTTGCCTGTTCGACGAAGCGGGCGAAATCGAAGTCGAACGCGTTCGCCTCGGTCATCGCACCGGCGATGTGTTTCACGCGCACGTCGAAGGACTGAAGGAGGGCCGGCGTTATGGGCTGCGCGCTCACGGGCCCCATGAGCCCGAACAGGGGCTTCGCTTCAACGCATCGAAGCTGCTGGTCGACCCCTATGCGCTTCAGCTCGACCGGCCCTTTGCCTCGCATCCTTCGATGTTCGGCCATGAGGGTGACGACGCGGCGGCGGATCGCTCCTTCGATCGCGACGACAGCGCGCCCTTCACGCCAAAAGGCGTCGCCACGCGCCCTTCGCGCGCCGATACGTCCTCGCGGCCCCGACATTCATGGGAGGACACGATCCTCTATGAACTGCATGTCAAGGGCTTCACCAAGACTCATCCAGACGTGCCTGCGGCGGCGCGCGGAACCTTCAAGGGCCTCGCGTGCGAGGCCGCGCTTACGCATCTAACGCGGCTCGGCGTCACCGCGGTCGAACTCATGCCCTGCGCGGCGTGGATCGACGAACGCCATCTGACCAGGCTCGGCCTCTCCAATTACTGGGGCTATAACCCGATCGCGCTGATGGCGCCCGATCCGCGGCTCGCGCCCGGCGGTTGGGACGAGGTGCGGGAAGCGGTCGCGGCTCTGCATCGCGCGGGGATCGAGGTCATCGTCGACGTCGTGTTCAACCACACGGGCGAAGGCGACGAACGCGGTCCCACGCTGTCGCTTCGCGGCTTGGATAATGCGACCTATTATCGACTGCGTTCGGATGCGCCGCGCCATTATGTCAACGACGCGGGCTGCGGCAATATTCTCGCGATGGACCGCGCGCCGGTCGCCCGCCTCGCGCTCGACGCCTTGCGCGCCTGGGCCGAGTTTGGCGGCGTGGACGGCTTTCGTTTCGATCTCGCGACGACGCTCGCGCGCCGAACCGAAGGTTTTGACGCGCAGGCGCCGTTTATCGCGGCGCTGCTGCAAGACCCCATCTTGCGCGAGTTGAAACTCATCGCCGAGCCGTGGGACATCGGCCCAGGAGGCTATCAGCTCGGCAAGTTTCCGGGGCCGTTCGCCGAGTGGAACGATCGCTTCCGCGATTGCGTCAGGCGCTTCTGGCGCGGCGACGACATCGGCGTCGGCGAGTTGGCGACGCGCGTCGCGGGGTCGCGGGACTTTTTCGAAGGACGCCACCGACCTTCAAGAAGCATGAATTTCATCACGGCGCATGACGGCTTCACATTGCGCGATCTCGTATCCTATTCGCATAAGCGCAACGACGCCAATGGCGAAGACAACCGCGACGGGACGAACGAGAATTTTTCCTGGAACAATGGCGTCGAGGGCGAAACGGACGACGACGCGATCCTCGCGGCGCGCGGCAAGGACCAGCGCAATCTGCTGGCGAGCCTGCTGCTCGCGCGCGGAACGCCCATGCTGTCGATGGGCGCGGAGCTTGGCCAGA
>JBAUVQ010000262.1:0-4889 GCA_049583305.1 Methylocystis sp. | reverse complement strand
GCCGGCGTCAATGGTTGTCGCCATCTGGACGTGGCGGTCGTTGCAGGCGCGGGCTTGGCCGAGAACATCGTAACAATATGATCATATTTCGATTTCGGGTTCTCGACCTCAGGCTCTGGGGTCGTTTCTCTGGGCGGCCAGCGCCATTTTCACCAGTTCGGACAGACTGCCCGCGCGCATTTTCGTCATCACGTTGGCGCGGTGGACCTCGACGGTTCTGGCGCTGATGCCGAGGTCATGCGCGATGATCTTGTTGGATTGCCCGTTGAGCAATCCCGTCAGCACTTCCCGTTCCCTTTTGCTCAACGTCGCGCGCTTCTCCTGGATCAAGCGCGTTTCCTGGTCGGGCGGGGTTTGATCGGGCGAGGCTTGGTCGGGCGCGTCTTGGCCGGGCGCGTCTTGGCGCTCTCCGCCCGCGAGCGCCGAGCGAATGGCGGCGAGAAGACCGTCGCCATCGAACGGCTTCTCGAAAAAATCCACCGCGCCCTGTCTCATCGCCGCGACCGCGAGCGGAATGTCCGCATGCGCGGTCATGACGATCACCGGCATGGAAACGCGCCGCTCCCTTAGCGCCGCCAGCAGATCGAGTCCGCTGATTTCCGGCATGCGCACATCCGTCACCACGCAACCGCGGTCGCCGCGCCGGACCGTATCGAGGAAAGCCCGCCCCGATTCATGCGCCCGAACGACGAAGCCCTCCCCCGCCAACAGCAACCTCACGGCGTCGCGAACGGCCTCGTCGTCGTCAATAACATGGACGGTCGGATCAACAGCCATCCCAGCGCGGCAACTCCCTGACAAAAAAATGTTCCGTATAAGTATGGCCTCACATTGTCGACGTAAAGACCGTGCGTCTCTTGGCCGCGTCATGGGTTGTCGCGTCTTTCGCCGCGCCGCGCCGCCGCCGGCATCCGCTTCCGTCCAGATCGCGCCTTGACGCGCCCGGCCGCGCGGCGAGCCGGTCATGCATCGCCGCCCGCCTCGGCCAAGGGCAGGGTGAAGCTGAAGATGGCGCCGCCGTCGGGATTGGGCCGGGCCCATATTTTCCCGTGATGCGCCTCGATGATCAAGCGAGAGATCGACAGGCCAACCCCGAGCCCGTTTTCCTTGGTCGTGAGAAAGGGCTCGAACGGATCCCGCTGTCGCAGGTCGGACAGTCCCCGTCCGGTGTCCGCCACGTCGATCTGGATCATTTCGTTGCCGGCGAGCGAGGTCGCGATGCTGATCACGCGATTGTTGGAGGTCGCCATCGCCTCGGTGGCGTTGAGAATGAGATTGACCAACACCTGTTTGATCTGAACCCTGTCCACGATCACGCCGTCCCTCTCCGCGTTCAACGCCAGAATCATCTGACCGCCGGCCGCCCTCACGTCGCCCAACGCGAGCTCGGAGGCTTCCGTGATCAAACCGTGCAAACTCTCGTTTGTCTTATTGGGCTCGCCATCGGCGATGAACTCGCGCAAATGAGCGATGATCCTGGCGGCCCGCATGACCTGATCCGTGGCGCGGTCCAACGCTTCGTCGACGCTGACCGGCCGTAGCTCCGGCGATATTTTCAGCAGCCGCCGTATCGCCTTGAGATAAGTGGCGGTCGCCGACAGCGGCTGATTGAGTTCATGCGCCAGTCCGGTCGCCATTTGCGCCATGGAATTTAGACGATCGATGTGCAGTTCGCGCACATATTCCTCCGACCTGACCAGGCCGGTGATGTCGATGAAGGTGGCGACGACGCCGCCAATAGCTCCGTCCGTGTCGTGATAGGGCGTGAGCCGCGCGATATAATGCAGCGGTTCGGGCCTGGTCTTGCGCACGCGGCGCTCCAACGGCTTGCCGGTCTCGAGAACCGCGCGAATATCGGCCTGAAGATCCGGGTAGTCGAGCGGCGTCGAAAGGTCGGTCAGGGGACGACCGGCGTCGGTCGGGATGATGTTAAAGAGATCGGGCGCCGAGGGCGTGAAACTGCGGATGACGAGATTGCGATCAAGAAAGATCGTCGCGATCTGCGTGCTGACGAAAACATTGCGCAAGTCGCTGTTGGCGCGGTCCAGCTCCTCGATCTTATAGGAGAGTTCGTGGTTGACGGTTTGCAACTCCTCGTTCAACGACTGTAGCTCTTCCTTGGAGGACTCCAGCTCCTCGTTGCTCGACTGCATTTCCTCGTTCAAGGAGACAAGTTCTTCGTTGGCGGACTTCAATTCCTCGAGCGTCGTCTCGTATTCCTCGATGGTCGATTGCAGCCGGTCGCGAGTGTCGCGCAATTCGCCCTCGACCGCCGCCGCGTCATCCGCGCGACCATCCGATTTGGCGCCGCCCGGCTGCTTGGCGGCGGCGGCCGCCTCGGCGTTCGCCGCGCGCCCCTGTTCGTCGAACAGGACCAGGAACAGCCGTCGGTCGCCGATCGAGTCCGGCAACGGCTCGACGATCAGGGAGATGGGCTCGACGCCGCCTTCCTCGACCTCGACCTGGAGGTTCGGCCGCGTCACGGCGCCGCGCGATTCCATCGCCTCGCGCAGCGCGCCGCGCAACTCGAGGCGCAGCCCCTTGCGCGCCATCGCCAGGAGCTGGTGGGTCGGCGCTCCCGGCGACGCTTCGAGCCATTTCCCGGTGCGCGCGGAAAAATAGACGATATCGCCCTCGTCGTTCACGACGACATGCGGCGGCGCGAATTCGTCCATGACTCGCGACTCCACCGATTGGCGCAGTCCCGAGCCGGATCGAGCGCCGTCCGCCCTCGGCGGATGAATGCCCAGCGAGGCCGGGCTCCATTTATTGGCGATGAGAGGCATGCGCGTCGGCGCGCCGGCGTCGCGCGCCTGGAACAGACAATGCTTCTTGTCGAGCGGCGCGAACAGATCGGTGAAACGGCCGATGGATTCGGACATCCCGAGGAACAAAAAGCCGCGGGTCCTGAGCGCGTAATGAAACACCGGAAACATTTGCCCCTGCGCCCGCGCGTTGAAATAGATCAGCAGATTTCGGCAACAAATCAAATCCATGCGAGAAAAAGGCGGATCGCGCAATATGTCGTGCGCCGAGAAAACGCAAAGATCGCGCGCCTCCTTGGCGACGATATAACCGCCGGCGTCGACGCGGAAGAAGCGTTGACGCCGTTCCCGCGAGACCCCCTCCATCATCGCTTCGGGATAGCGCCCCGCGCGCGCGGTGTTCAGCGCCGCTTCGTCGATCTCGGTGGCGAAGATCGTCACGCGCGGCGCGACGCGAAGCTTGGCCATGTGTTCGCGCAGCAGAATGGCGATGGAAAAGGCCTCCTCGCCGGTGGCGCAGCCCGGCGCCCAGACCCGCACCCAATCCGCGGGCCCTTTCTTCTCGAACAGGCGCGGAATGACGGTTTCCTCCAGCGCCGCGAACGCATCCTTGTCGCGAAAGAAACTCGTGACATTGATCAGCAGGTCGCGAAACAATAGCCCGGCTTCGTCGGGGTTCTCGCGCAGATAGGCGACATAATCCTCGACCGCCTCGCATTGACGGGCCTGCATGCGGCGTTGGACGCGGCGCATGAACGCGCGCGTCTTGTATCCGCTGAAATCATGCCCCGTGTGACCAAGTAAATTCTCGCAAATCGCCTCCCGCGCGTCGGCGGCGGGACCCTCGCCGTCCCCGCGCGGCTCGCCGACGAGCGCCTCGAACGCGTCGAAGCTTCTCATGTTTTCGATGAGTTTCGACGCCATCGCGTCGACGGGGATCGCGAAATCCACCAGGCCGCTGGCGATGGCGCTGTCCGGCATTCCGGAAAAGCCGGGGCCCGAGGCGTCGCTCGCCTGCGCCATCGTCACGCCGCCATGTTCCTTGATCGCCTTGACCCCGAGAACGCCATCGGCGCCGCTGCCGGAAAGGACGACGCCCACCGCGTATTCGCCCCGATCTCGCGCCAGGGAGCTGAAGAAAATGTCGATCGGCTTGCGCTGATGGTCGGCGGCGTCCGTTGGCTCCAGGCGCAGGCGTCCATCGGCGATCGTCAGGATCGCTCCGGGCGGCAGGATGTAGACATTGTCCTTCTCGACCAGCTGACCATCGCGGGCGACTTCGACTTTCAGGCTGGTGTGGCGGGCGAGGATTTCATCGAGAAGGCTTTTCCTGTCGGGCGCGAGATGAGTGATAATGACGAACGCCATCCCCGGCGACGGCGGCATCGCCTGGAAGAAATTCTCCAGCGCGCGAAGGCCGCCGGCCGACGCGCCGACGCCGACGATCGGAAACGGAGCGGACGGAAACGGCGCCGCGCTTCCTTCGGGATTGATCGCCAATTTCGCGGCTCCGATTTCGCTTGGGACCGGTGAAGCTTATGTGAGACTCGTGAAGCTTACGCCAGCCCGCCGATATCGCGATGCTAGCAATAGTCCTTGGCGCAAGCAAAAATCCCTGACGCGAGCAAAGACGGATGGCGACGCCGGTCGCTCTCGCCGGTCGCGCGGGCCGCCGGCGCGTTCGCGGCCAAGTACGTAAAACACACAATTTCGGGCGCGGCCGCCGGCATGTATCAATAATCGAAGCAGGGCAAGCGCTTGGGTGCGGGTATCGGAGTTAATCAAATGATTACCATTGAGCAATGCCAAATTTTTTCAGGGCTTTTATCCAGCGAAATGGTGATGGGCGCGGTTCCATCCCCCAAGCATCGTTCGCGGCTTTCGGGCTACCTGCTCAATCTGAAATGGGGGCCGTCGACCGTGCGCGAATTAATCGTCGCCGACATCCGCGCCGCGCTGGATCTCGGCGCGCTGGATCGCGCCGCCGACCTCATGGTCGTGTTGCGGCTCTTCCTCTCCGATCACCTCGACGCCAGACGACGCGGCGATCGAAAAGCTCGCGCCTTCCATCCAGTTTCAACGAAAGAACCCCCACGCCCGCCCGTCCCGCGCGAAAACTATTCG
>JBAUVQ010000261.1:0-6655 GCA_049583305.1 Methylocystis sp. | reverse complement strand
GTCTCCGCGCTGACCAACGGCCCGCGCTGGCCGGCGCTGGGGCGCGACCTCGCGCGCGGCGGCTTCGACGCCGACATCGGCCTGCATTTCAATCTGACGCTCGGCGCGCCACTGGCCGACATGCCGAAGTTCGCGCGAAAGGGCGTGTTTCCGCCCGTGTCCGAGGTGATACGCCTCGCGATGCGCGGGAAGCTGCCGATGGACGAAATCCGCGCCGAGATCGACCGGCAGCTCGATCGGTTCGAGGCGGTGATGCTGCGCCCGCCGGATTTCGTCGACGGCCATCAGCATGTGCAGGCGCTGCCGGGAATTCGTGGCGTCCTGCTCGACGCGCTCAAGCAGCGGCGCTTGCAAGGCAAGTGTTGGCTGCGCGACAGCGGCGACGGTCCGCACCGCATTTTGTTGCGCGGCGCGCAGACGCGCAAGGCGTTGATCGTGCGGGGGCTGGCCTCGGGCTTTCACCGCGCCGCGCGCCGCGCCGGTTTCGTGGTCAATGACGGCTTCGCCGGTTTTTCCGATTTCAATCCGGGCCATGATTACGCGAAGCAGTTCGAAACCTATCTGCGCGCGCGGGGATCGCGACATTTAATTATGTGCCATCCGGGCCATGTCGACGAGGATCTACGCGCGCAAGACCCGGTGACCGTCACGCGTGAACAGGAATTGGCGTTTCTGCTCTCCCCGCGATTTACGGAAATGTTGGAACAACGGGGGGTAAAGTTGGCGCGGCTGGCGGCTTCGAACTTGGCCGCGACCGCTACGTCGAAAACCTAGCCCCGCGGCTGGGATCGAAAGTCATGGGCGCCGCCGGAGGACTCGCGCGCCGGAGTCCTTCTTAAGTCGCAACCGATTTCGCCACGATTTCGGCGGCAAAGGAGGGTAGGGCGGCAGCACGCCCCTCGCCGGACAACATTTCTGGCGCTTTCAGGACTAATGAAGAGCGAGACATGTCGCGGCCCGAAAAGACTTGACCCCCGTCCCAATCTCCCCCGCGCAAAAAGGAATTCCATATGGCGACCCCGGCTCCCACGTCAAAGGACCTGCGCGCCGCGCTAGAAGCCGGGGTCATCGACGCGCCGACCTATCGGCGTTTGGTGGAATTCCTGGCCACGCCGATGGTCGAGACGCCGTCGCGATTCGATTTCGCGAATTTACTTTGGTACATCGGAGCGCTGATCGTGCTCGGCGCGATGGGACTGTTTTCGACCACCGCTTTTGGGCTTTGGGGCACCAAGGCTTTGCTGGCCACTTCGGTCGGTTACGCCATCGCCTTCCTCGCCGTCGGCGCCTACCTGTGGAACTGGCGGGGGCTCCGCACGCCGGGGGGACTCCTTGTCACCTGCGCCGTGGGCATGGCGCCGCTGTTCGTGTTCGCGATTCAGTCGTTGTCCGGCCATGATCCGTCGCAAGCGCTTCCCTATCGCGATTTCTATGTCTGGATTAAATCGAGCTGGCTGCCAATGGAATTTGGGACCGTCGCCGCGGGCCTTGTAGCGCTGGCGTTTTTTCCTTTTCCGTTTCTTGTAATGATAATCGCCTTCGCGCTGTGGTTCATGTCGATGGACTTGACGCCCTGGATCGCCGGAGTCGAGAGCTTCACCTGGGATCAGCGCGCGACGGTCAGCATGGCGTTCGGCGCGGCGATGCTGATCGTCGCGTGGGGCGTGGATCTGCGCCGATGGCGGGGCGGAGATTTCGCTTTTTGGCTCCATCTCTTCGGTCTCATGGCCCTTTGGGGCGGTTTGACCGAGCAGAACAGCAGCGCGGAGTTCGGCAAAGCGATCTATTGTCTTGTCAACGTAGGTCTGATCTTTCTGTCGCTGTTCCTGATGCGCCGGGCCTATGCGGTGTTCGGGGCGATCGGCGTGACGCTATATCTCGGGCATCTCGCGGACGAAGTGTTCCGGAACTCGATCCTTTTCCCCTTCGCGCTATCGGCCTTGGGCGTTCTTATTATCGGAGCGGGATTATTTTTTCACCGCCACGGGGCTCGCATCGCCGGCGCTCTCGCGCGCGTTTTGCCGTCCTTCGCGCGCGAATTTCGTCCGGCGCACGCGCGCGACGGGGGGTAAGCGGAGCGCGAAAGGAGCGGGGACGGCGCGACGAGGGCGACGCGACGCATCGACGCCGCCGAATTCCTGCGTTATGAGCGTTTCGGCCGTCATTTCCGAAGGATTTGTGCCCATGCGCGTCCGCTTGCTCGCTGCTCTGCTGTCGATGCTGACCTTCGTGGCGTCGCCAGCGCTCGCCGCTGATAGATTGCGTCTCGCGCTGCAGGCCACCGGAACGACGGTCTGGGAGATGGCCGCCATTTCCGCCTTGCATCTCGACAAGGACGCGGGGCTCGATCTCGAAGTCACCGAACTCGCTTCGACCGAGGCCGGAAAGATCGCGCTTCAGGGCGGCTCCGCCGACATTATCGTCTCGGACTGGCTTTGGGTGGCCCGTGAGCGCGCGGGGGGCGCGAAGCTGACCCTTTATCCCGCCTCGACCGCGATCGGCGCCGTGATGAGCAAGAACGCCGCGATTGTTGGCGTGAAGGATCTCGAGGGCAAGAAGCTCGGCGTCGCCGGCGGCGCGCTCGACAAAAGCTGGCTGATGCTCAAGGCCTTCGCGTTGAAGCAGGGCGTCGATCTCGAAAAGACCGCGACGATCGTTTATGGCGCGCCGCCGCTGCTGGCCGAAAAGGCCGCGCAGGGCGAACTCGACGCCGTGCTGGAATTCTGGAATTTCGCTCTCGACCTTGAAGCGCGCGGCTTTCATCGGGCGATTGAAATGACCGAAGTCGAAAAGGCGCTCGGCGCGACGCGCGACCCGATTGTCACCGGCTATGTGTTCGATGAGAAATTCGCGGGCGCGCGCCGGGATGCGCTGGAACGCTTCCTCGCGATGATGAAGAGGGCGAAGACGCTCCTCGCCTCCAATGACGATGCTTGGCGCGCGGCTGTTTCGCGAATCGGCGTAACGGACAGAAAAACCCTCGCGCTCTATCGCAAGCGCTATATCGAGGGTTTCCCGAAGGGAACGCTTGAAGAGCAGGAGGCGGACGCGTCGAAGCTTTTCGCCGTGCTCGTGGAAACCAGCGGCGAAAGGCTCGTGGGGTCGGCCAAGACGCTCGATCCGGGCGTCTTCTATAAAGCCGGGACAGGCCGTTGATCCGAGCGGCTTCCTTCGCGGCGATGCTCTTGCTTTGGCAGGCGGCGGCGTCCTTCGCCGATCCACGCCATCTGCCCGGGCCTTGGCCCGTCGTGCTGACCATGTTGGAGGAGGCGCGGTCGGGCGAGCTTTTTGTCCATCTCGCGGCGACGCTCGCGCGTGTCGCCGCCGGCTTCACGCTGGCCATGACCCTCGGCTCGGCGCTTGGCTATTTGATGGGACGCAGCCGCCTCGCCGACAGGATTCTCGATCCGTGGCTTGTCGTCCTGCTTAATCTGCCGGCCTTGGTGGTAATCGTGTTGGCCTACATTTGGGCGGGGCTCACCGAGGCGGCGGCGGTCGGCGCCGTGGCGCTGAACAAGCTGCCCGGCGCGGTCGTGGTGGCGCGTGAAGGCGCGCGCGCGTTGGATCCCGAGCTCGACGAGATGGCGACGGTCTTCCGTTTGCCGCTGGAGACGCGCGTCCGACATATCGTGCTGCCGCAACTTGCTCCCTATCTCGCGGCGGCGACGCGCTCCGGCCTGTCCCTGGTGTGGAAAATCGTGCTGATCGTGGAGCTTCTTGGCCGTTCCAACGGCGTCGGCTTCAAGATCGATCTGGCCTTTCAACTGTTCGACGTGCGCCTGCTGCTCGCCTACGCCTTGCCGTTCGTGGCGATCATGCTTGGCGTCGAAACCTTTTTCCTGCGACCGCTGGAGCGGCGTGTTTCGGGCTGGCGCGCCGATGCGGCTTGAGGTCTCGATCGCGCACAAGGATTATCCTTCGACCATCGGGCGGCCGTCGCGCGCGCTGGAGGATTTGCGGCTCGCTCTGCGGACCGGAGAGACCGGCGCCGTGGTTGGCCCGTCCGGATGCGGTAAAACGACATTGCTGCGCATTGTCGCCGGCTTGGATCGCGACTTCGAGGGGAGCGTCGCGCTGCCCGCTCACGGCCGATTGGGAATGGTGTTCCAGGAGCCGCGCCTGCTGCCGTGGCGCAAGGTCGCCGACAACATCCGCGTCGCGGCGCCGCGAGCGAGCGACGCCGAGATCGCGGCGCTGCTGGAGTCCGTGGGCCTTGCTGGGCACGCCGAACACTTTCCGCGCCAGCTGTCGCTAGGTCTCGCCCGCCGCGTGGCGCTCGCCCGAGCTCTGGCCATCAAGCCGGACCTCTTGCTGCTCGACGAGCCGCTGGTGTCGCTCGACGCCGCGCTCGCGCTCGAATTGCGAGACCTTCTCTCGCGGCTGATCGAGGAAACGCGCGTCACGACCCTGATTGTCACGCATGATCTCGCCGAGGCCATCGCGCTCGCGGACAAGATTTTCATTCTGTCGCCGCGCCCGGCGCGGGTCGCCGCCATGCTTGATGTCGCGACGCCGCGCCGGTCGATGACGCGAGAGGCGGCCGACGCTTTGACGCGGAAGGCGCGGGAGGCCATCGCGGCCCTACGCGAGTAAGTTTTTTCGGCCCGTGGCGCCCTGTCCAAAGAGAAACCCCACCGCCTTTGGAGCGGTGGGGTTTATTCGCGACCCGAGCGTATCGGGGGGGACGATCTGGATCGTCCCCGTTTCTTGTCTTAGGCGTGGATCAGCGAGTGACCCGAGGTCGTGGAGCCCGAGAGGTTCTGAATGCCGGTCAGTTCCACAACCACGTCCGTGCCGTTCTGGAAGGAGTGCGCGCCGCTCTGGTTTGCCACCACGAAGGTGTTGCCGTTCCAGTCGAAGTAATCGACGCCGCCCGTCGTCGTCGAGTTGATGGCCAGGTTCACATAGTCCTGGAACACCGCCGTCGAGGCCAGCTCGCCGGTGATGTTCGCCGTCGAGGAGTTGAACGTCAGGGCGTGCGTGTTGGTGGCGAACGTCAGCGTGTCGTTATGCGAGGTGAAGCCGGTGATCGCCGTGTAGGTGTTGGCGTCCTGGCTGGCCGAGGCGAGGGTTATGACATCGCTCGCTCCGGAGCCGATCGTCACCTGGTTCAGGCCGCCGCCGACACTAACCGTGTCGCCCGCGCCATTGCCGAGGACGATGACATTGGCCGCCGTTCCGGTCGTCGTCACGTGGTCGACGCCATTGCCAAGATTGACATTGGTGATGCCGCCATTGGTCGTGCCGGTGATCGGACGTCACATTGGCGACGATGGCGATTTCGGCGGCGAAGGCCGGCTGGCCCGGAGCGGTCGACACCAGGAAGGGGTTGGTCTGCGACGCCAGCGCGTAGGCCTCGGAGACCTGGACCTTGTTCCACAGCGTCTGCTGGCGGGCCGTCGCGGCCGCGTCGCCCGTCGTGTTAAAGGTCAGAAAGTCGTGAACGAACTGGCCGAGGACGAACGAGCGCGAATCGCCCGAATTGAGCTCGCCCGAATAATAGACCACGCCGCCCGAGATTCCCGATTGATTCGTCGGTCCGCCGAGATTGGAAAACAGCTGCTCGATGAACTGCACGTTGTTCAGGCTGCCGTAATTGGTGTTGTAATAGGCGAGGTCGGCGGGCGGCAGCGACGGCGAGGTCATCGCGGCGGCGATCGTCTGGAACTGCGCCACAGTGGCGGTCGTGCTGGCGGCCTGGGTCACGCTAAGCCCAAACAGGCTGGAGAAGCCCTGATAATCGGAATAGTCGGCCACGCGGTCGTAAAGCGTGATGAAAAGCGAATCGATCGCGTTGAGAATCGTGGGCGCGGGGTTAGCCATTGGGGGCTCCTGTTCGTAAGAAAAATCTCGTTCGTAGTCGCGACGTTCCTCACTTGCTCCAACGGCAAACGCGAGTCGACGCATTCCGACTTTCGTCTTTTGTTAACTAGCATTACAGTTGCAATTCGTGAGAAACTCTGACTCCTTGGCTCACCATGATTCGGCTTTGAGGGTCATGGGATGTCGGGAGCCTCGATCGAGACGACGCTGGAGTTATGGGCGTCGTCGCTGCGTGAGGTGAAGCGTCGGATTCGGCCGCTGTTCACGCAAGCGCGCGTGACGCGGTCGGCGGAGAGTTTTCTTGAAGGTCTGCTCGGCGAAGAGCGCCGGAAGACCGGCTGGATGCGGGCGGAAGCCGCGGGCGATCCCGGTCCTTGGCGGCAACAGGCCATTCTGGGTCGCGGCCAGTGGGACGCCGATGCGTTGCGCGACATCGTGCGCGATTACACGCTGGAAACCCTGGCCGACGACGACGCGGTTCTCGTCATCGACGAGACGGGGTTCTTGAAGCAAGGCAAGGCTTCGTGCGGCGTCGCGCGGCAATACACGGGTTCGGCGGGCAAGATCACGAATTGTCAGATCGGCGTCTTCGCCTGCTATGTCGCGCCGCTCGGCCACGCCTTCATCGACCGCGAATTATATCTGTCGCCCGTGAAGAATTCGTAAGCGCCTGACATATTGGACTCTTCGTCGTCGACGAAGTAATCGTTTTCGCCGGTTTGTCCTGTGTTTGGCGTGGTTTTCTTGCGAATTGACCCTGCGGCCGCGTCGTGATTCTCTCCTCTCGTCGACGGCGACGAAGGGAGATTCGCGATGCGGCCGAAGGAGCGGC
>JBAUVQ010000260.1:0-7309 GCA_049583305.1 Methylocystis sp. | reverse complement strand
GGCGTGCGCCATGTCGTCGTCGCGGTCAACAAAATGGACCTTGTCGACAACAGCGAAGCGGTCTTTCGCAAGATCGAGGCGGACTTTCGCGTCTTCGCCGAACATCTGCGCTTCGTGTCGATCTACGTTCTTCCGCTGGTCGCCAAGGACGGCGACAATCTCGTCAAGCCGGGCGCCAAGACGCCGTGGTTCGACGGGCCGCCACTGCTCGCCTATCTCGAAAGCGTCGCGCTGGAGGACGGCTCGATCATCGCGCCGTTCCGCTATCCGGTGCAGTGGGTCAACCGTCCGAGCCATGATTTCCGCGGCTTCTCCGGCTTCATCTGCGGCGGCAACGTGCAGCCCGGCGACATCGTGCGCATTCTGCCGCTCGGCCGCGACACGCAGGTCGCGCGCATCGTCACGGCGGACGGCGATCTACCGAGCGCCGTATGCGGCCAGTCGGTGACGCTGACGCTCACCGAGGAAATCGATATTTCGCGCGGCGATCTTTTGTGCTCGCCGGTCTCGCCGGCCAAGGTCGGCGACCGGTTGCAGGCCAAGCTGCTTTGGCTGGTGCGCGAGCCGCTCATGCTCGGCAAGAGCTATCTGCTAAAGATCGGCGCGAAGTCGACGCCGGCGACGATCAAGGCCGTCACCGCGCGCATAGAAATCGAAACCGGACTCGCGGCGCCTCTGCTGACGGCCGACGAGACGCTGGCCTTCAACGCCATTGGCGAAGCGGAGCTGACGCTGGATTCGGTCGTCGTCTGCGATCCCTACAACGAGAACCGCGAGACCGGCGGCTTCATCCTGATCGACCGCGTCACCAACGAGACGGTCGCGGTCGGCATGGTGACCTCGGCCCAGAACTCCGAGCGCGGCGCCCCGGCGCTGCTGGAGATGAGCTACGCCTCGATGGAAGGCCTGCCGACGCCGCCGACGCCGCTGTTGCAAACACGCCGCCGCAGCCTCGCCAAGGCGCTGTCCTGGCGCGTGCTGGGCAGCCTGCTGACGTTCATCGTGGTGTTCGGCTTCGCGCGCGACGTGGGACTGGCGCTGGCGATCACGGCGACCGAGGCGCTCGCCAAGATCGCGCTCTATTACGCGCACGAGCAGCTGTGGGCGCGGCATGATTACGGGATGAAGGGCGGTGGGGAGAAGGGGGATGAGGATGCGGGGGTGTAGGGGGGAGAGCAGGCCGCGTGATTTTATCGAAACGCTCGACCTACGTTTGTGAAAATTGCCCAGGGTATAGGGGGGGGACGAGTGGACGAACTAACCGATTTCGACCGGCCGCTTTTCAAGAAACTGGCTCACAATGACACCGGCGCTGCCGCTGGTCATCAAGGCGGCGTGGTGATTCCCAGAGATATGGATGTCTATTTTCCCGACTTGAGTAGCAAGGCGTCGGCCATCGGGGCCGTCGATGAATACATCACGGCGACATTGTTCATAGGGGACGTTCCGGGCGGAGTTGTCTCGACGCGCTACCAATATCAGACGTGGGGCGGAACACGTTCGCCGGAGCGAAGAATTACGGGAAACTTGTCTGCTCTGCGAAATAAGGCGAAAGCTGGTGATTATCTGGTCATTGAGCGTAGCATCAGCGACCCTTCGTTTTACCGCTTAACGTTGCTGGAAGCTGGCACGCCGGCGTACGCCGAATTTGAAGTAAAAACTGCGGGCCGAAGGTGGGGGGCTGTTGACCCTGAAGACAGTCCTGTCACCGAAGAGACAGTGATCGATGCCGAGAAAGTGCAGACCGCCCATGAAGAAGGCCCTCTTGATCTTTTCGATAACGCTGCCGCTTTGACGGAGTCCCGAACATGGAAAGTCGCGCGATCACGCGTGTTTCAAACCAGAGTTAGGGGCCTCTATGGTTTCCAGTGCGCAGTGTGTGGCCTCGGCCTGAGAAGTCCGGCGGGAACGTTCGAAGTTGAAGCGGCGCACATTGTTCCCCGAGGTTTGAAAGGTGCCGACGATGCGCGTAACGGGCTGGCGTTGTGTCGCTCTCATCATTGGGCATTCGACAGCGGACTGTTTGGCGTCGTCAGGGGACAAATTCACATCCCAGCTAAAGTTTCCGCCATCGCCGACAACGCGCACCTTGTCGCATTCGGGAAAAAGGCGTTGCGGCCGCCCTCTGTTGTCGCGCTGGCACCCGCTCCGGCTGCGCTGGAGTGGCATATGGAAATGATTGTCGCTCGGCATCTTTGAGGTCATGCTAACTATTCGGAGCGACTCGCGATTTGCGGCCTCAAGGTAATCGAAACCGTAATTGCAAAAAAGGAGCAATGGGTCGACGAAATTATCCGGTCGATCAATGCTTTTCCACTCCCCTGATTTCCAAATGGGGTGCATCGGAGCGCAACCACGCCGCGCACGCATCGATGACCGATCTATAGGGCAGCCTGGAACGGCCCTTGAGCGCACATTCCCACACTACGCCTCGCCGCCATCCCGCTGCTTCAAGCCGCTCCTGTGTCCGGGCGTCCACGGCGCGGTTGCGGATGATTTTCGCCCGCCAGAACTCCTCCCGGCTTTTGGGCCATTTGAACAAACTGCAATCGTGCCCATGCCAGAAACACCCGTGCGCGAATATTACCGCACGCCAGCGCGGAAACACCAGGTCCGGCTTGCCGGGCAATCCGCGATCATGAAGGCGGAAGCGGAACCCCTCGGCATGAAGCCCCTTGCGCAAGAGCACTTCCGGTCGCGTGTTACGACATTTGATGCCCGCCATCATCCGGCTGCGAACAGCGGGCGTAACGACGTCAGCCATGAGCAACAGCGCGCGGACGATCGGGGCGGCTGATCTGAATGACGCCAGAATTCTCGCCACTTCTTGCCGCAGCCCGATGTGTCAGCGCGGCCTCGATGTGGGGTTGCATGGCATTCGCGACAAACTCCACTACCGGCACCACCACTGCATTGCCGAACTGGCGGTAGGCCTGAGTATCGGAAACCTTGATGATGAAAGGCCGCCCCGGACGGTCGAAGCCCATCAGGCGAGCGCATTCCAGCGGCGTCAGTCGGCGCGGTCGCTCGCCGGGCCGGTCTATCAGTATTTCCGAACCGTCCTTGTAGTAACGGGCGGAAAGAGTCCGCGCCACGTCGTCCGGCCCGAACAGGCTGTAACCGAAACCATTACCGGCGGCGCTATGCTTCGCCTTGTAGTTTTGAAGATAAGTCCAAAGATGTTCGGTGAGCGTATATTTCGCGTCTACCTCGCCGTTCGGCTGGAGGATCTCCTTCAATTTCGGGCCGTTTCCGGCATCCGGCACTTTCAGGGCGGAAAAATCAAATTTGGTTGGATCACGGAACCCGACGATAAAAATGCGCTGGCGCTTTTGTGGCACCCAAGGCTCGGAACTGATTACACGGTGCTGAACGTGATAGCCGAGCTCGTTTTTCAGCACGTTTATAATCGTTGCGAAAGTGCGGCCCTGATCGTGGCCTTCGAGGTTTTTCACGTTTTCCAGGAGAAAGGCCGCCGGGCGATGATGCGCGATAATCTGCGCGGTGTCGAAAAACAATGTGCCCTGCGTATCGCACAGGAATCCGTGCGGGCGTCCCAAAGCGTTCTTCTTGGAGACCCCGGCGATGGAGAATGGCTGGCACGGAAAACCCGCAAGAAGCACGTCATGTGGGGGAATGCGGCCAGGCTCGCTGGAAAACTCGCGGATGTCGCCTCCTACTTCATGGTGATCCTCCGGGAAGTTCAGCGAGTAAGTCTTCTTGCTCCACGCGTCCCACTCGGAGGTGAACACGCAAGTTCCACCAACAGCCTGAAATCCGATCCGGAGACCGCCAATGCCCGCGAAGAGATCGATGAACCGGAAGCCGCTCAGTGGGGGGACAGCAAATTTGTCACGCCTTTCCGCAGCGTCCTGCAAGGCGCGGATAGCTCGGGGCTTCGGTTGGCCCATCCCTGCTTCGTAGCGGTCAGCGGTGCGCGACGTGACGTTCAAAAGCTCCGCCGCCTGTTTGAGGGTCAAACCGGCGCGGTCTCTCAACATCACGAATTCCGTTCGCCTCGTATTACGCATACGTCCCCCAGAATCGACTCGACGCCTCTTCATATCTGTATGGCATAACGGGCGGACGCCGGCAAGGAATGTTCTCTGTATGTTCTAGCCACCCGCGCGAGGCGGGAGGGACCTGTCTCAACTGCCTCCCCTCTCTCCTACCCCCCCTCTACTTCCCCGCCACCCCCGGCTTCCGCCCAGCCGTCTCCTCGCCCCCCGCGAAGCGCACCAGCACGTCGGCGCCGGTTTCCGGCGGCGAGGCGAGGCGGGCGCGGAAGGCTATGGTTTCGCCGGGCTCCAGCCGGGATTTGGGCGCGCGGGTGGTCCAGGCGTATTTGTCCTGCCCGTCCTCGCCGCGCACGGTCAGCGAAACGGCCGGAACGGACTTGCTCTCGCGGCGCATGTTGGTGATCTCGCCCTCGACGGCCAGCACCTTGCGCGCGCCCTCCATTTCGATATGCGACCGCACCTCGCGCAGCTCCAGACCGGTGAGATTGACCGGCAGGCCAAGCGCCGCGAACACCTTGGCGGTTGGCGGCGCGACCTCGACGATTTTTTCGCGCATCGCGATCAGCGCCATGATCCCGATCAAGATCGCGATGGCGCCCGCGATGCCCGGCGCGCGGTCCCGCGGCGCGGGCGCCGTGACGGTCTGGAAGGCGCCATGGCGGCGCGGTTCGCGCCAGAGTTCGTCGTAGCTCGGCGCGCGCCGGGCTTCGCTCGACGCCTCCGCCGAGATAACCTCCGGCTCCGGCGCGGTCGCCCGCGCGGTCTCGTGTTCCGCCGCGCGAGAATCGTCGTCCGGGCGGCGGTCTCTCAACGTCCAGCCGGTGAAGGCTCCGACTCCCGGCAATTTGAGCTTCGGCGCCTTGATCCTCGCCCACTTGGCCCTTGGCGCCTTGACTCGGTCGGCATAGGACGCCGGCTCGGCGTCGGCGAACATTTCGACGGAAAAGTGATCATCCGGATCGGCGCGCATGGGCGATCGAGGCTCGCGTGGTTGCATGAAAATAGCAAAATCATTAACCATCATCATGGTTAACGAAGCGTGAGCGCGATCCTTGGACGCGATCGGATATTAACGGCGCATAACCTCGCCGCCCGGTTTCCGCGGCAGGGGACAATGGCTTAAGCTGGCGGGCCGCGGCGGGCGGCGATTCCTTTCTCGCCGCCGGGGCGCGCGCGGAGGAGTTCCTGACGTGTTGACCTTCGACAATGTGGGCCTGAGCTACGCGATGGGACCGGAAACGCTTCGCGATCTGAGTTTTTCCATCGAGCCCGACTCGTTTCAGTTCCTGACCGGCCCCTCGGGCGCGGGCAAGACCAGCCTGCTCAAGCTGATTCTGCTGTCGCTGAAGCCGACGCGCGGGGAAATCAAGCTGTTCGGCCAGGACGCCGCGACGCTCGGCAAAACCGCCATCACGCAAATCCGTCGCCGCATCGGCGTCGTGTTTCAGGATTTCCGCCTCCTCGACCATTTGACCCTCTACGAAAACGTCGCCCTTCCGCTGCGCGTCCTTGGCCGCGACGAGGCCGGCTATCGCGCCGAGGTGTTCGAGTTGCTGCGCTGGGTCGGCCTGTTCGACCGCAGGTTCAGCCGCCCCAGCGTGCTCTCGGGCGGGGAGAAGCAGCGCGCCGCCATAGCGAGGGCGCTGATCGCGAGGCCGGAGCTGCTGATCGCCGACGAGCCCACCGGCAACGTCGATCCGACGCTGGCCCGCCGGCTGCTGCGGTTGTTCATCGAATTGCACAAATCCGGCACCGCGGTGGTCATCGCCACCCACGATCTCGCGCTGATGGAGCAATATGACGCCGCCCGCCGTCTCGTCCTCGCGGACGGGCGACTGCACGTGTTCGAGTGAGCCGGCGCATGACCGAGCCGCTCGACAAGCTAAGCCCGCTGCGCAAGGCTCTGTCCTGGACATCCGCGACTTCGGACGAAGCGGCCGCGGGGGACGAACCGCCGCGCGAGCAGCCGCTGGCGCCGACCGACTCGATCGCCGGACGCTCGCTGGTCATCGTGATCTCGATCATGACCTTTCTGGCGGCGCTCGCGGCCGGAGCGGCGCTGATGGTCGCCGACGCCAGTTCCGAATGGCGCAAGGAAGTGTCGCGCGAGGTCAGCGTGCAGGTGCGGTCCCTGCCCGGCCACGACCTCGAAGCCGACGTGCGCCGCGCCGCCGAAGTCGCCGGGGCGACGCCAGGCGTGAGCGAGGTCCGCGTCTACACGCGCGCCGAATCCGAGGCGCTGCTGGCGCCGTGGCTTGGCGAGGGGCTCGATCTTTCCGAATTGCCGACGCCGCGCATGATCGTCGTCAAGCTCGACCCGGACAAGCGCGCCAATCTCGGGAAACTGAAAGACGATCTCGCGGCGAAGGCGCCCGCCGCGACGCTCGACGACCATCGCCTGTGGCTGGAGCGGCTCGGCGCGATGGCGAGCACGGTGGTCGCGGCCGCCGCGCTGATCTTCGCGCTGATCGTCGCGGTCATGGCCGTGGCGGTCGCCTCCGCGACCCGCGCGGCGGTCGCCACCAACCGCGAGATCGTCGAGGTTCTGCACCTCGTCGGGGCCAGCGA
Source organism: Methylocystis sp. (assembly GCA_049583305.1). Classification (GTDB taxonomy): domain Bacteria; phylum Pseudomonadota; class Alphaproteobacteria; order Rhizobiales; family Beijerinckiaceae; genus Methylocystis. Next base: position 722 of record JBAUVQ010000260.1, on the reverse strand, counting down.
CGACTTCATCGCGCGCGAGTTCGAGCGCCGCTTTCTGGCTCTTGGTCTGCGCGGCGCGCTGATCGGCGGCGGCGCCGCGGCGGCGTTTTTCGCGCTCGCCGGTTTCGTCGCGCGGCGCGTCGACACTACGCCCGGCGGCGAACAAATCGAGGCGATGTTCGGCAGCGTCTCGCTAGGGCTGAGCGGCTATGGCGTGATCCTGATGCTGTCGGCGGTGGTCGCGCTGCTGACCGGACGGATGTCCCGCATGATCGTCATGCACCGGTTGCGCGAATTGAATTGATCCGAGCGAAACACGCGTCGCGTTGACAAAACACATCGCAATCGCGGGCCGGAATATTTACGTTCAGTCGAGCAACATGGCGCGCGGGAGCGCGGGGGAGCGGTCAGCCGTGAAAACGGAGAGCCACAATTCGCGACCGCGAAGGTTTAGCGCGGGGCGGATCGCCGCGCTCTCGGCGGTTTGCCTTTGCGGCTTCGCGCTATCGGCGCTGGTCGCCGGCTTCGTTTCTTTCGCGTCGTCGCTGGAGCGGGTGGAAACCCGGCTGTTGGCGCGGGCAGAGGGCGTCGTCGCTCTGACCGGCGGCGCCGACCGGTGCTGGAGGCGGCCGAACTGCTGGCGCGCGGACAGGCGCGGCGTCTCCTCATCACCGGCGTCAACCGCGCGACGCTGGGCGCCGACCTCGAAAAAATTCTCCCGGTGTCGAAAGACCTGTTCTCCT
>JBAUVQ010000259.1:0-5853 GCA_049583305.1 Methylocystis sp. | reverse complement strand
GCGCCGCCTTGTTCGAGGCGGCGCTGATTCCTGGCGTCGCGATCGGCGCCGCGGCCGTGCTCACGCCTGGCGGACTGCCTTGGCTGCGACGGAATCTGGCGCCGCTGTTTAAGCCGAAGCGCCGCGCCGCGCCCTCCGCCAGCGCCAAGCCCGCGACTGTCGCGCCTCTCGGCTTCCCGATCAAAAAGGCGCTGGCCAAGACCGTCACTTATCGAGTCATCGTGACGGCGCTGGATTTTTCCTGGAATTACGTGGTGATCGGCGAGGTCGCGGCGGCGGCGAGCCTTTCGGCCATAACCTTGGCGGTCGCGCCGGTGTTTTATTTCATCCACGAGGCCGCCTGGGATTACTCCAGTCTCAAGGCCAAGCGTCTGGCCGGTTCGGCCAGCGCCGAGCCGCCGCCGGTCGGTCTCGGCGGCTATTCGATCAACCGCGTGCTGGCCAAGACGATCACCTTCCGCACCTTCGCCACGACGACGGACTTCGCCACCAATTACGCGGTCGTCCGCGACCTGCCGCAGGCGGTCATGTTGACGGCCTTCGGCTTCGTCGTCGGCCCATTTGTCTATCTCGGCCACGAGATGGCCTGGAACCGCCTAAACGCGCCGGGGCCGCGTCCGCTCGCGCCGGCCGGGCGCTCCGAAGTCGCGGGATAAGCGCGCGCCCGAGTCTGTTTCCCTCAGCGTTGGGCGGCGGCCGGCGAGAGGTTGGGCGCGCGCGTTTTAATCGAAGCGGCCCTTCCGATGAACGCGCCATATTTGTGAGAACATTCGTCGGTTAGATGCACGCGGTCGCTCGTGTAACATTGTTCATTGCCGCGGTATCGATCGATGAAATTGTCGAATTCTATCATTCGCAGGTCCGGATGGTCCCGCCAAAGCGCCGCCCTATATCTTTCGTTCGCCGAGTATTCGCAATCATCATAGTAACATCTGAGAATTCCACGCTTAATTCTACTATAGAGATACGGTGACCTAAACCCTATCTCGTCGACGCGGGGGATCGTTATGACTTCCTCGTCTTCCACATCCGAAAAATAGTCGACAAGTTTCCTTGTATATTCAACGTAAGTGTTCGGGCCGACATGCTGTATCTCGTCGTTGACTCCGTTCATGAAAATAACCTTGTCCGGCTTCCCGCCAGACATTTCATATAGTTTCCGGTTGGGAAGCTTCTCGCTCAACTCGGAGTACAAGTGCCGCGAGTTGCGCCCGGGAAAGCAGACGCTGCAGGCGTGGACGCCTCTTCCGCCGAGCCGTTCGGATATGGTCTTGGGCAGTTCCGGGAACAATTTCCCGTCACAGGCCCAGGATTCGCCGACGACAAGCAATTTGTAATCGTCGGCGCCGTCGTTCACGGTCACGCAATCCAGCGTGGGCGCGTCCGACCGTTTGACGCCATAAAACAGCATGCCGCTCGACACCGCCAACGCAAGGCCCACGCGTAGCGCTTCTCGGTACATGCTCGATCCGTGTCCTCGCGACTGCGACAAAGTTGATGATCGATAGCATGAATCGCTGGGGAGTAAACACGACCGTCGCTCGCGCGAGGCCCCCGTCGCCGAACCACTGCTCGAACCCGCGCGAAGCCGCTACAAGACCAGCGGCGCGGCGGGCGCGATCTCGCCGATGGGCGACCCCGGCGCGGGCGCGCGAAGCAAACGCCTGCCGCGCACCCATGCGGATCGCCACTTGTTGATCGGACGATCGAACAGGAGCCAGATCGCATAGGACGCGGCGAGGATCACGGCCAGAGCCACCGAGCACAGCAGCAATCGATGGGCGTAGGATCCTTCGCCCGTTTTGAGCAGGCCGAGCACGGACCAGTGCAGCAGATAGAAAATATACGAGAGATCGCCGAACATTCGGTCCGTCGAGCTGGTCTCCTGGCTCGTGGTGTAGAGCGCCCACGGCGTCATCATCAGCGCGATAATCAAGCTCGTCGTGCTGCTGAACGCCAGCAGCGGCGCTCTATGCGGCTCGTTCAGCATGATGTCCTTGACGAGCGTCCCGCCGCACAACACCAGCACCACCAGCGTCGCGGACAGCGTGCCATAGGCCCACCCCCGGCTCGGCTTCAACTGGTAATGGGCGGACGCGGCGCCGATCGCGAAGAAGTAAAGAAACGGCGCCACCGTGGTCGATCCGCCGAGGCGCTGCGAAAACAGCGAACCCAACGCGAATAACAACACGATGAGAATGTTTTTCGAAATAAGAAAGACCAGGATCGGAGCGATCAGATAGAACTGCATCTCCATATCCAGCGACCAACCGGGTATATTCACCTGGTACGGCAGCGAATTATAACCAAAGATCATGATATTCGAGAAAATCTGATGCGCCAGGCCGCCGGTGAATTCGGGCGCGCCGGCCCGCGCGAACAACAGCGCCCAGGAAATAGCTGAGCACAGGGCGAAGACAGGCACGACGCGCCAAATTCGCGACACGAGGTAAGTGTAATAGGCCTGCGAGGTCTTCGAATAAGTCCGCGTCCACATCTCCGCGACCCAATAGCCGCTGAGCACGAAAAAGATCAGCACGGCGGACATGCCGAGATTGTAATCGGTCGTGTGGTGCAAAAAGACCGCGAAGGCCAACACGAATCTGAACGCCCCCGGGGAGGCTAATTTGTCGGGTCCGAGTGGCATGATCGCGCTCCAGGACATCACACCGGGATAGGGCGACCTCCACCCGTGCACTTTATCCTGAAACGAATCGAAAAAATCGCGGCATTAAGTCACGCCGCCAGCCGGTTTCGAACCGCCGCCAATCGGAAGCCGAGGCGCGGATTGGCTCATCGCCGCCGCCTTTGCTCCCGGGTAATGGCTTGGTCCAACGCTTGCAAAAACCGCGACCGGTTGGCGGAAGTAAAGGGCGGCGGGCCGCCGGTGATTTCGCCGGTCGAGCGGATATGCTCCATCAGCGAGCGCTGCGCGAGAGCCATGCCGATGGAGTCGCCGGTGAAGGCGCGCCCATACGGCGCGACGGCATGCGCGTCCTTTGCCAATACGCGCGCCGCCAGGGGAATGTCATTGGTGACGACCACATCTCCGGCGACAACTTGCTCGGCGATCCAGTCGTCGGCGACGTCGGCTCCCTCGCCGACAATGATCCTCGCGATCAGCGGCGATGGCGGAATTTGCATAAAACTGTTGGAGACAACAAAAGTCCGCAGCCCGTGGCGCGCGGCGACTTTGTAGGTTTCCTCCTTTACGGGGCAGGCGTCGGCGTCGATGTAGATTTTGATCGTCATGGGCATGGCTTAACAGATCGAACGTCGACCGTCGTCCGCACACAAAATTTCGGAAAGACCCGCTCCAAAATTCGCCGCCCTTGTGCAACGCCGGGCGGATCGCGGTATAACCGCCGCCGATGTCTTCGCCTCCTTCCTCCTCCCCGCTTGCCGGCAAGCGCGTCGCGCTGGTGCATCCGGCTTGGCACAGCTGCGGCACCTATCGCGTCGTGCTCGGCCAGATCGCCGCCTATCGGGCGCTGGGGGCCGAGGTTTTCCCGATCGCGGTCAGCAGCGATCCCGGTTTTCGGCCGGGCCGCGCCTGGATTTGGCGCGAGTTCACCGCCGCGACGCCGGAGCTTGATCAAAGGGCGCCCGAAGGACGTCCGTCGCAAGCGACGGGCCATGGCCCGCGCTTCTTCGGCGGCGCGCCGTTTCGGGCGGTGCTGTCGCCGCGCTTTCTCAGGCGCGTGCTGTGGCCCTATATTCATGGCGATCAGGCGGTGATCCGCTCCGGCCTCGCGGAGCGCGCGCTGCTGTCGCCGGGGTTGGAGGACACGGCGTTCGATCTCGTCCACTGCAATCACTTCTTCCTGATGCCGGTGGCCAAGCGGCTTTCACGGGGCGCGGCGAAGGTTCTGCTCGACAGCCACGATCTCCAGGCCCGCCAGTTCGCGCTGATGAACGAGCGCATGCCCTGGCTGAGGCCGCGCGTGACCTATGAGGCGATGCTGGCGCAAGAGCTGGCGCTGATGCGCGAGGCCGATCTCTTGGTCCACCTCAACGCGCGCGAGGACGCCGAGTTTCGCGCGGCTTTGCCGGAAAAGGCGCATGCGCTGCTCTATCCCGCCGTGCCGCCGGCGCCGACCGGACCGGGCGGCGACGACATCGTGATCGTGTCGAGCAACAACTCCGCCAATGTCGAGAGCGTGATCTGGTTCTTGCGCGAGGTCGCGCCGAGAACGCCGGGGGTGGCGGTCAAGATCGCCGGCAATGTCGACGCCGGCGTGCGCTCGCGCGACTCCGGCCTTTACGAGCAATATAAACACTGGTTTCTCGGCCGCGTGGAGGATCCCGGCGCGGTCTACGCTGGGGCGAAGCTCGCGCTGCTGCCAACGATCGACGGTCACGGCCTGTCGATCAAGACCGTGGAGGCGATGGCCAGCGGCCTGCCGCTGATCGCGACCAGCCTCGCGCTACGCGGCATGGGCGACGGCGCGCTGGCGCTGGAGGGCGTCACCGTCGCCGACGCGCCCGAGGATTTCGCGCGCGCGCTGGGCGAGGCGGCCAAGGCGCCGGCTTGGAGCGAGGAGAAGCGCAAGGCTAGCGCCGCGAGAGCCTATTACGACGCGCATTTCTCGGCGGCGGCCTACGAGCGCGGTTTGGAGAGACGGGTCGCGCCCTTCCTTCTCCCGTAAACATTCACTCCCCCACCGTCGCGCTTCTCTCCAGCTCGGAAACCGGCTAGTCGAAAGGACACCCGCGCCGAGGAGGACGATTCGGCGAACAAGGAGACGCTCATGCTCGAAGTCGCGGTCCAGATGGACCCCTTGGAGAAGATCAACTTCGCCAGCGACTCGACCTTCGCCCTGATGTTGGAGGCGGCGCGGCGCGGCCATCGGCTGTGGTTCTATACGCCCGATCATATGTCGCTGGAGGCCGGCGGCGTCACCGCGCGCGCGCGCGAGATCACCGTCCGCGACGAGCCGGGCCATTACTATGAACTCGGCGAGACGCGCCAGCTTGACCTTTCCAAGATCGACGCGGTGCTGCTGCGCCAAGACCCGCCCTTCGACCTCGCCTATATTTCCTCGACGCATTTTCTGGAGCGCGTGGCCGCGCGCACGTTGGTCGTCAACGATCCCGCGAGCGTGCGCAACGCGCCGGAAAAACTGTTCGTGATGCAATTTTCGGATTTAATGCCGCCGACGCTGATCACACGCGACCGCGCGGCGATCGAGCGTTTTCGCGCCGAGCACGGCGACGTCGTCATGAAGCCGCTGTTCGGCCATGGCGGCGCCAGCGTGTTCAAGCTCGCCGCGCGAGATCCCAACTTCGGCTCGCTATACGATCTGTTTTCGACGATTTTTCGCGAGCCCTGGGTGACACAACGCTTTCTGCCGGCGGTGTCGCTGGGCGACAAGCGCATTTTGCTCGTCGACGGCGAGCCTCTCGGCGCGGTCAATCGCGTGCCGGCGGAAGACGACATCCGCGCCAACATGGTGCGCGGCGGCGCGGCGTCCGCCACCGATCTAAGCGACCGCGAGCGGGAAATCTGCGCGCGGCTCGGGCCGCATTTGAGGGAGCGCGGGCTGCTGTTCGTCGGCATTGACGTGATCGACGGCTGGTTGACGGAAATCAACGTGACCTCGCCAACGGGCCTGCGCGCGCTAAAACGCATTGGCGGGCTGGATCTGGCGCCGAGGATCATGGACGCCGTCGAGGCGCGGCTCGAAATCCTTCGCCGGGGGAAGTGAACGACATGGCCAAATCCATCGCGTCGCCGTCCCGCCCGTTTAGGGCGTTCGACGCGTCCGCGCCCGATCTAATCGCCCTGCGCGCGGAAATGCTGGAGCGCATCGCGCAATCCTGCGACGGCGCGGCGTCGCCCGAGTCATGCCG
>JBAUVQ010000258.1:0-4781 GCA_049583305.1 Methylocystis sp. | reverse complement strand
AAGGGCACGTTCCCACGCGTTACTCACCCGTCTGCCACTCCCCTTGCGGGGCGTTCGACTTGCATGTGTTAAGCCTGCCGCCAGCGTTCGTTCTGAGCCAGGATCAAACTCTCAAGTTTTGAGATTTCTTTCCCGACTGGTCACTGTTTACTCTTTGACGAGTCCCAAACACACTTGCCATTCGTCTCACGACGCATGACAATATGGTGTTTGAAAACGTGACCGTCAGAGTGTCTCTCTCGACAGCCCCTCCCCCAAAGCCAAGCCCCAAGGGAAAGACATGTCCGCAAGGACATCCGCCGTCCACGTTTCTCTTTCTTCCGATTCTCTTGTCAAACAGCGTAGTTCGTGACCGCGAAAATCATCCGTCCCATCCGGAACAAAAGACCCTCTCAAAGACGCGTCATCATCCCGACGATCCAGCCGGGCGGCTGTGGTCACCAAAAGACGAAGACGCGACTTCAGGCGCTGTTCGTTGGCAGCGCCGCCGTCGATGAATGCCTTATAAGAGAACCTAACTACTCGTGTCAACACGTCGTTAAAAAAAATTCGCGGCCCACGTTCGAGCCCCAACGCAGCTTCGCGCCTACGAGCCCCCTTCTTGATCGCGGCTTACGTCACGCCCCAAATGGGCCATAATGCGGAGGTTCCGTCAGCGCTTGGTTTCCCCGCCGAATATCCTGGCGGGGGCGACCGGGCGTTTCGTGTTAGTTTGCAAAAGCGTCCGCGCCGTCCGCGCGGTCGACCCCGCGCGAGTTCAACGGCGGGCGACGAGCCCGAACTCTATCCGACCGGTGATTGATGGACATTTTAAAACGTGGCTCGGCTGAATGACGACTTTCGTTAATGGACGCGTCGGCTTGCCCACGACTTCGAACACGGGTTGGTCGGAAATCGGAGACGAACCCGCGATCGAGGCCGACGGCCGACGCCACTCGGCGGACGATCGTCGACGGGTTTCGATTCGCTGGCTGATGGGGACCGTGCTCACCGGTCTGTCGGGCGCGCTGTTAATCAGCGCCGCCGCCTATACGGCGCTCGACCAACAAACGAGCTTCGCCGAGGCGCCGACGCGCGCGCAGGTCACGCGCAAGGAAGATCCCGAGAGCCAGATCGTGAACCCCAAGAAGGGCGACCGAATCATGCGCGCCGTCGACGTGGTCGCCGCCAAGCAGACGTTCCGCACGGCGACGACCGCCCGCTCCGGCGAAAAGGAAGTGGTTCGCACCAAGGCGTTCACGCATGTCGCGACCACCCTGACCCTGACTCCCACCAATTTCGCCGACGAAGTGCCGGCGTTCAATCCGCTCAAATTGACGAGCGACCCGCATTACACGGCCGACAACCTCAGCGAATCGGACATAGCGCCCGATGACGCCGAGGTTTCCTTCGTCACGCACGATCTGGTCGCGACCCCGATCGAACATCAGAGCGCATCGCTCACGCAGGACGAAAGCCAGGCGCAGGTCGTCGAACAATCGAAAATCGCGCTCGCCGCGGGCGCCAAGGCGTCCCTGCCCTTGCCTGGCCAGCTGCTGCTGTCGCGCACCAGTCGGGCGACGCTGGATCCTCTGGCGCTGGGCTACGCCGCGCCGGGAGTCACCGCGCCCACGACCTTATCCGCGCCCTTCTCCTCGATCGAAGTGCGCATGGTGCCAGAGAACGTGACCGTCGCCCCGCGCGACACGGCGCGGCCCACGCAAATGGAAGAAAAGCTGGCGGTGATGCGACACGGCGAATCTCTCGCCGACGTGCTGGCGGCGAACGGCGTTCCGAAAGCCCGCGTCGCGGCGGTCATCGCCGCCTATAAAAACCGTCGCGCGGAACCGGCGCATGAAGGCCAGCGCGTCAAGCTGCTTTTCGCCGATTTCGATGGGTCCGGCAAGGAAATGCAACTGGCCCGCGTTTCGGTCTACAACGACGAGGAGCTCGACTCCTCCGTCGCTGCCACGGATCGCGGCGGCTTCATGCAAGTCGTCTCGGCCCCCAAGGCAACCGCCAAGGCGCCGCAGCGGCAACGCGCCGCGGCCGCCGCCGCCGAGGACGGAGCCGGCGACGACACCGAGGATTCGGGCGGCATGCGCCTGTATGATTCGCTTTACGAGACCGCGCTGAAGCAGGATCTCCCGCGTCCCATTATCGGAGAGCTCATCCGCGTCTTCGCCAACGACATCGATCTTCAAAGAAGTGTCGCGGGCGGCGATTCGATGACCGTTTTTTACGACGAAAACGAGGAGGGCGTCGGGCGAGACGCCCTCCTCTACGCTTCGCTGACGACGCGCGGCGAGACTTATCGCTACTACCGCTTTCAAACGCCGGACGACGGTCTTGTCGACTACTATGACGACGGGGGCCGCTCCAGCCGAAAATTCCTGGTGCGCAAGCCGATCGCCACGGGCGAGACGCGCTCCGGCTTCGGCTATCGTCTGCATCCGATTCTCGGATATTACAAAATGCACACGGGCGTCGACTGGGCGGCGCCGATCGGCACCCCGATCTTCGCCGCCGGCAATGGCGTCGTGATCATGGCGGAATGGCACGGCGGTTACGGGCGCCGCGTCGAAATTCAGCACGCCAACGGCTATATCACCACCTACAACCACATGTCCGGATTCGCCCGCGGCATCGCGGAGGGCGTGCGGGTCAAACAGGGGCAGACCGTGGGCTTCCTTGGTTCGACCGGCCTCTCGACCGGCCCGCATCTCCATTACGAAGTGATGGTCAACGGACACTTCGTCGATCCGATGCGCGTCAAACTGGCGCGCACCCGGGAATTCGACGGCAAATTGCTGTCCGACTTCAAACGCGAGCGCGATCGGATCGACCAGTTGATGGCCAAGGCGCCCAATAGCCCGAAGGTCGCGATGCGGAAATAGTCGGCGCCGCCGCTGTTTTCGCGCGGCGGCCCTTCGCTCACACGAGCCGGCTTTGCGCCTTCGCCGCCTCGATGAAACTCGCGAACAGCGGATGCGGCTCGAACGGGCGGCTTTTCAATTCGGGGTGGTATTGCACGCCGATAAACCAGGGATGATCGGGAATCTCGATCGTTTCGGGCAGCAACCCGTCCGGCGAGCTTCCCGCGAAAATGACGCCCTTGGCCTCCAGCCGCTCGCGATAGGCGTCATTGACCTCGTAGCGATGGCGGTGACGCTCCGAAATGTCCTGACTTCCGTAAATCTTGGCGATCCGGGAATTCGCGCGCAAATGCGCGGGATAGGCGCCGAGCCGCATGGTCCCGCCGAGATTGCCGCCCACGCCGCGCTGCTCCAGCTCGTTTCCACGCAGCCATTCGGTCATCAAGCCGACCACCGGCTCGTCGCAGGGACCAAATTCCGTTGAATTCGCCCCCTTGATGCCCGCCAGGGCGCGCGCCGTCTCGATCACGGCCATCTGCATCCCGAAACAAATGCCGAAATAAGGAACCTTGCGCTCGCGCGCGAAACGGGCCGCGAGAATCTTGCCTTCCGCCCCGCGCTGGCCAAAGCCGCCCGGCACGAGAATGCCGTTGACATGCTCCAGATGCGCCGCCGGATCGTCGCTCTCGAAAATCTCCGATTCGATCCAGTCGAGATTGACCTTCACGCGATTGGCCATTCCGCCATGCGCCAGCGCCTCGATCAGGCTTTTATAGGCGTCCTTCATGCCTGTGTATTTGCCGACGATGGCGATCGTGACCTCGCCTTCGGGATTATTGATGCGCTGCGCGACCGCGTTCCAGCGGGCCATGTCGGGCTTGGGGACGGGCTCGATGCCGAAAGCCGCGAGCACCTGCGCGTCGAGCCCGGCGGCGTGATAAAGCCTCGGCACGTCGTAGATGCTGGCCGCGTCGCGCGCCTCGATCACCGCGCTTTCGCGCACATTACAGAACAGACCGAGCTTGCGGCGCTCGTCGCGCGGGATCTCGCGGTCGCAGCGGCACAGCAAAACGTCCGGCTGGATGCCAATGGAGCGCAGCTCCTTGACCGAATGCTGCGTCGGCTTGGTCTTCAACTCGCCGGCGCTTTCGATATAGGGCAACAGCGTGAGGTGGATGTAGACGCAATGCCCCTGCGGCAGGTCGTTGCCAAGCTGTCGGATCGCCTCGAAAAAGGGCAGGCCCTCGATATCGCCAACCGTGCCGCCAATTTCGATCAATGTGAAATCGACGTGCTCGTTGCCTTCGAGAACGAATTCCTTGATGGCGTTGGTGACATGGGGGATCACCTGGATCGTCGCCCCGAGATAGTCCCCGCGCCGCTCCTTCGTGATGATATCCTGATAGATGCGCCCGGTCGTCACATTATCCCGCCGAGTGGCGGGGCAGCCGGTGAAACGCTCGTAATGACCGAGGTCGAGATCGGTCTCGGCCCCATCGTCGGTGACGAACACCTCGCCGTGCTGGTAGGGGCTCATCGTCCCCGGATCGACGTTGAGATAGGGGTCGAGCTTGCGCAAGCGCACGCTGTAGCCGCGCGCCTGCAGCAACGCCCCGAGAGCGGCCGAGGCCAGCCCCTTGCCAAGCGAGGAGACCACGCCGCCAGTGATGAAAATGTAGCGAGCCATGGGGCTCCACGCCTAACGCCTAAAAGTCGATTCGGGTAGCGGCAATTTCGCCTTCGCACGGAATTTTTCCGCGCGAAGGCCGGTAGCCGGAGCGAAACTACTTGGTGGGCGCCGCCCAGGTGGTCGGCGCTTTCGGCGACTCGGCCGAGGGTTTGGCGGGCTCGCTCCCCTCGGGGGCGGCGGGAGCCGCGGGTTGAGGCGCGGCGGCGGGGGCCTCGGTGGTCGGACGGAGGGCAGGC
>JBAUVQ010000257.1:0-14220 GCA_049583305.1 Methylocystis sp. | reverse complement strand
CCCGACTATCCGCCGGTCAAGCCGCGGTGGCTTGGCCCGGCGACGACGGCCGCGGTCGTGCTCGCCCACGTTGGCGTCGCCCTTTTCCTGATGACGACGGCGATCGAGAAAATGACGCCGCTCGATTCGATCAACATGGATTTGGTGCCGGAAGGCGACATGTTCGAATCCGAACAGGTCGAAGCCGCGGACGAGGTCGTGCAGCCCGAGCAGATGGAGCAGCCCGATCTGGCGATTCCCTTGCCCGAGTTGATGACGCCCGACGCGCCGCCGATCCCGGTCAAGAAGGAAGCCGAGCCGAAGAAGCGGGTGGTCGAGCACAAGCCGGTCGCGCAAGCCAAGGAGCATCGCGAGGCGCAGGATCGCCATCGTATCGGCATGGTCGGGGGACGCGGCACGGGCAGCCTGTCGCAGGCTGGCTATAAGGCCCTGTTGGCGGGAGCAATCCGTCGACACGTGCCGAGCACCTCGTCGCTCGGCGAAGGAACGGCGTCGTGCAGCTTCCATGTGTCCTCCGGCGGAGGCATGACGGGCATTTCCTGCTCGGGTTCGTCGGGCGCGCATGCTTCGCTATTGCGTAGCGCCATCGCCGCGACTCACGCGCCGCCGCCGCCCGGCGGAGGATTCTTCGCGGCCCAGAGTGTCCACTTCCGCTAAGCGAACGAAAGCCGAGTTGCTTTCGGTCCGCGAGACGGATGAGAAATATCCTCTCGCCCTCCAAATGGAGGGCGAGGGCGCGTATTTGGCGAGGACATGCGCGGCTGTGATGAGCCGTTCACAAGGAAATAACGTGAAACGCAGCGCGATCTTGGTTTTTGCCGCCGCCCTGGCGGCGTTCGGCGCCCGAGCCGAGGATCTTAAGCCGCCATCGGCGCAAGCAACCGCGACGCCCGCCTCCCAAGCGCCCGCCTCCCAAGCGCCCGCCGCGCTTTCGCAAAGCAAATTTCTCGGCCTGCTGTATTCGGAAATCGCCCGTCGCACGCCCCCCGAGAATAAGGCCGGCGCCGGCGACGTGAAGGCGAGCTTTCATGTTAACGCGCAGGGCAAGATCGATAAGGTCGTGATCGAAAAGACCACCAGCGCCGCGCACGCCGAAATGGTGAAAAAAATACTGGCGAGCGTTCAGGCGCCGGCTCCCCCCGGCGGGAGTTGCGATGTTTCCCAGAGCTTCAAGTTTCACTGAAGCGCGACAGACGAACGGATAGGCTCCCACGGCCCGGGGTTGCTCCGTCTTCGGCAAGGGGCCCAATAAGGAGACGCCCATGAGAGCGCTAACGCTAGCTTTGCTGGCAAGCCTCGCGACGGTTCCGGCGCAAGCCGAGGACCCGCGGGCTCCGGCGGCGAATATGCAGCCGAGCCTCGAACATGCCGGTCACGAACATGCCGGCCACATGGGTCGCGAGGCGCCGCCTCCTGCTTGCGCCGAGGCGAAGCCGCGATGCGCGCAAACGGCGGACCCGACTTTTACGAAAGATGGGCGACTCTGGCTCGCCTTTTCCGTCGGCGATAAAATCTACGCCGCCTCTTCGCGCGACAACGGCCAAAATTTCGATCCGGCCGTCGTCGTCGCGACAGCGACGGGCGGGGTGATCGACGCCAATGGCGAAGCGCGTCCCAAGATCGTCGCTTTGGCCGACGGCGCATTGCTCGTCAGCTACACCGCGAGGCCCGAGAAGAGTTATAACGGAAGCATCTGGATCGCCCGATCGACGGATGGAGGCAAGAGCTTCTCCGCCGCGCAGCCGCTCGTCGACGGCGTGGGGCAGCGCTTCGATATATTTCTTGCCTCGCCCAAGGGCCGCTTATACGCGGCCTGGCTCGACAAACGCGACGCCGAAGACGCGAAAAAAGCCGGGAAAGAGTTCGCGGGCAGCGGCATAGCCGTTGGCTGGTCCGACGATGGCGGCAAAACCTTCGCGGGCAAGAAAATCCTGTCGGATCACTCCTGCGAATGCTGCCGGGTCTCCGCCGCCTTCGATCGCGACGGTCTGCCGGTGTTCGCTTGGCGCCAAGTGTTCGAGGCCAACCTACGCGATCATTATGTCGCGAAACTCTCGGCCGACGGCTCCGAACTTAGGGGCGGCCGAGTGAGCGAGGACGATTGGGCGACGAACTGTCCGCATCACGGTCCCTCGCTCGCGATCGACGCCGCCGGCGCATGGCACGTCGTATGGTTCACCAACGGCAAGAACCGCAAGGGGTTGTTTTACGCCAAAAGCGTCGATGGCGGCAAAAGCTTCACCGAACCGTCCAAATTCGGGGACGACGAGCGCACGCCCGCGCATCCGGCGGTGCTCGCGGTGAAGGGCCATCTATACCGCGTCTGGAAGGAGTTCGACGGAACGACGACCAGCATCGTAACGCAGATGTCGCAAAACGCTGGCAAGGCCTGGAGCAACCCGCGCGTCGTCGCGTCGACGATCGACGCGTCCGATCATCCTCTGCTCATCGAGCACAAGGGTGGCGCTTATCTGTCGTGGCTGACCCATGAGCAGGGCTACCGACTGTTGCCCTTGCCGCGCGAACAGGCCACCGCCGAGCCCACCGCGCATGCGGCCGCGCTGACCGGAAAGTGATCGTCGAATGTTCGTGAAGCACGCGCGCGCGGTTGTGTTCGTTGGCATTTTGCTGGCGCTGGCGGGAGCCGCCGCGCCGGTCGAATTCAAACCCTATGGGCGCGGAACCTTCGCCGAGTTGCGAAAGCAGCATGTCGGGCGACCGCTGGCGGTGCATTTCTGGTCGGTGACCTGTCCGTCTTGTTTGGCGGAACTGTCGGAATGGGCGAAAATCGCGCGCGAAAAACAGGCTCTCGACATCGTGTTCGTGAACGCCGATCAGGACAATGATCGCCCGCGCGCGCAAGGTCGCATCGAGAAGGCGGGGCTCGCTGGCTTCACCCATTACGGCTTCGCCGACGATTTCGTGGAACGACTCTATTTCGAAGCCGACAAGAGCTGGCGCGGCGAATTGCCCTTCACGGCGCTGATCGGCGCCAACGGCGATCTTGTCACGGTGACGGGCACGATCGACGACCCTCTGATCGCGAATTGGATGGCCAAGGCCGGGAAGTGACGGCTTTTCCTTGACAGGCGCTCGACAAGCCGACGGCGTCGGTGTTGTTGAACGAAGATCGGGCGTCCCGGACGGACGCCCGTCCAAAAGGACGGCCATGGCCAAATCCCGCTCGACTTTCGTTTGCCAAAATTGCGGCGCGATCACCAATCGATGGCAGGGTCGCTGCGATTCCTGCCAGGAATGGAACAGCATCGTCGAAGAAGGCGTCGGGCTATCCCAGGCCGTCCGGCCACTTCGCGGCCGCCCCTTCGCGCTCGAAGGACTTTCCGGCGAGGGTCAGGCCGCGCCGCGTGTCGCCACGGGCATCGCGGAATTCGATCGCGTGACCGGCGGGGGCTTTGTCCATGGCTCGGTGACGCTGCTCGGCGGCGAGCCGGGAATCGGCAAATCGACGCTGCTAATTCAGGCCTGCGCGGCGCTGGCGCGTCGAGGAGCCCGAGTCATTTACATTTCGGGAGAGGAGGCGGTGGCGCAAGTGCGGTTGCGCGCCGCGCGCCTCGAGTTGGCCGACGCGGCCGTCGAACTCGCGAGCGCTACTCATGTCGAAGACATTCTGGCCACCTGCTCGACGGGCAAGAGGCCGGCGCTGATTGTCATAGACTCGATCCAGACCATGCACACGGAAACCGTCGAATCCTCGCCCGGGACGGTGACGCAGGTGCGGGCGAGCGCGCAGGCCTTGCTGCGTCACGCCAAGCACAGCGGTTCCTCGATTATTCTCGTCGGCCATGTGACCAAGGACGGTCAGGTGGCGGGGCCGCGCGTCGTCGAGCATATGGTCGACGCGGTGCTGTCCTTCGAAGGCGACGGCGCGCATCACTTCCGGATGTTGCGGGCCTCGAAGAATCGCTTCGGCGCGACGGGCGAGATCGGCGTATTCGAAATGACCGGGCTCGGTCTCGCCGAAATCGCCAATCCATCGGCGCTGTTCCTGGCCGGGCGCGACGCCGCGGCGCCTGGAGCCGCGGTGCTCGCGGGCATGGAGGGCCAGCGCCCCTTGCTGATCGAGATCCAGGCCCTGGTGGCGCCCACGACGCTCGGCACGCCGCGGCGCGCCGTGGTTGGTTTCGATCAAAGCCGGCTCGCGATGATTCTCGCGGTTCTGGAGGCGCATGGCGGGTTGAAGCTGGGCGCGCACGACGTCTATCTCAATGTAGCCGGAGGCATGCGCGCCGACGAACCGGCCGCCGATCTCGCGGCAGCCGCCGCGCTTGTTTCTTCCTTGACCGGGGCGCCCTTGCCCGCGAACCGAGTGTATTTCGGCGAGATCGGTCTTTCTGGGGCCGTGCGCCCAGTCATTCACGCCGGTCTGAGGCTCAAGGAGTCCGGCAAGATGGGGTTCTCGTCGGCCGTGCTCTCGCAAACGCAGCAGCTCATTGACGAGGACAAGAACGCCGGCGTCACGCCGCGTCCGTTGAGCGATGTCTGCGCGCTGGTCGCCGAGATCGCCCGTACGGTCCCGCGGCACCGCGAAAGTTAGATTCAACATGTTGTAACACCACGTCTATCTTCGTGGTTTCTTGGGCTCGCAGTATTGTCGCTCGAAACAATTGTCTCGCCCTCAAAATATTTTACACAAAGGGGCTTTTCACTCGCGCGAATCAGCTTATGAATGAAGAGTCCGATGACAACAAGGTGGATCGTCGCGCGGCGCGGATTTGATCGATGCCTGCAAAACCTGCCCAATTTCCCAGTTCGGAAATCATCCGTTGGAGCGAGCCCGTCATCGCGGATTGCATATACTCCGCCTACGAGCGCTGCTTTGGCGGGCAAACCGAGATTTCCGAGGCGCTCGCGCGCTGCCACTGCCGGCTGTGGCGCAACCTTCTGAACGCCGAGCCGGTCGTCGCGCGTTACTTGCGACGCGAGCTGGTTAAGGCAGCCTCGGACCAGCGAATGAGCAGCGCCGCGGTGGACGCCATTGACGCCGCCGTGTTCAGCCATCTTCTTGAAGTTCTGATGCGCCCCGGGCAGCGCCCGCGCGATGTCGCCCGCGAGGACGGCATGTTGCTCGTCCACGCCGCTTCGACGCTCGGGGAAATCCGCAAGGTCGCTTAACCAGCCCCGCAAGCCGCCAAAGCCGCCGTCATATGCTCGGGAGCCGGCGCCTCCGCCGCGACCGGCGGTTTGCCGTCCTGCATCGGAATGATCACGCCGCGCGCATGGAGATGCAGGGGCGGGGAGCCCGCTCGAAGGCCCGTCCCGTAAATCGGATCGCCGAGGATCGGCCACCCCATCGCCTGCATGTGCACGCGCAGTTGATGCGTGCGGCCGGTGTGAGGCTGCAACTCCACGAAGGTTAGATCGCCGCGTTCCGGGGTTCGGCCGCGCCCGAGGACGCGCCAGCTTGTTTGCGCCGGAAGCCCCAGTGGGTCGACCCGCATCCACCATCCGCGCGCCGCGTCGAGCCTGCCGAGGGCGAGATCGATCTCGCCGGCGTCTTCCGCCGGCGCGCCTTCGATCACCGCCCAATAACGCTTGCGGATACGGCCGCTTTTGAACAACTTGCCTAGTCGTTCGAGTGCCTTGCGATGGCGTCCGAGCACCAGACAGCCGGAGGTGTCCTTGTCTAGCCTGTGGGCCAGCGACGGCGGGCGGGGCAGGCCGAAGCGCAGTTGATCGAAATGATCCTCGAGATTGTCGCCCCCTTTCGGTCCGCGATGCACGGGCAGGCCAGCCGGCTTGTCGACGACGAGCATGAGCCCATCGCGATGCAGCAAGCGGGAAATAAGATCGAGCTGGGCCATCGTCGTCCGTTGTTCTCGGGCGTCGCTTGGTCGGCCCCATGCGTGGATTTACGCGCCGGCGATCGGCGGCGCAACTCCAAGGCGCATCGCTGACGTGAAGTATTATTGACCATTTATTAACCAAATCTATTGGGGCGTTGTTCAGTGTGTCGTGTTTATTTTAGTTTTTATCGATGTTGCTGGAACAGGACACCCTCTCATGGACCCCGTGGACCCCCGCCGGATAGACAGGACCGACGCCGCCGCGCCTCGCGACCCGTCGGCGGGCGAACAAGGCGAACTGATCCGGATCACGCGCGAGGAATCCGAGATCTTGCGCGGGCAGGGAGCCGCGCCCAGCGGCTCTCGCGCGGGCAGTCCGGAGCCGCCGATCATTTCGATGGCTTACGCTGGATCGCATCGCCATTATGAAATGCCGCGCCCGCGCTCGGGAACGCGCCGGCCTTCGAGCCGCTGGAAATGGGTCGTCGTCGGAGCCGGAGCGGGCCTCGCGTCGGCGCTGGTCGCCATTGGTCTCGGCTGGGCCGTCGGAACGACCAAGCTCGACGAAGGCGCCGGCGAACAGCAGGCGATGGTCGAGGCTCTCGGAGCGTTGCAACAAAAGGTCGCCACGCTCGAAAAGACGTCGGCGCATAATCACGCCGCCACCGTCGACGCGGCCCAGCTTCGCGCCACGCTCGCACGACTCGCCGCGCGGTTCGACGCCGGCGCGGGCAAGACCTCGCAACGGCTGTCCCACCTCTCGTCGCAACTCGAGAAGCTCGATGCGCAAAGCACGCGCGAGAACGCCGCCCGGTTGTCGGAGATCGGCGAGCGGCTCGACCGCATCCACCATCAGATCGCCACGTTGGAGACGACGGGCTCGATCGCCAAGCCGACCGCCGCGCCCCCTTCGCCCACGGCTCGCGCGGCCTATGCCCTTCCGCCCAGCGCCGTGGCGACAAAAGAATTGCGGCCGCCGGAAGCCCATTCCCATCTCCTCGCGACGCAGCGCCCGCTCGACAATTGGGTGCTGCGCGGAGTCCATGACGGCGCGGCGGTGGTCGTGGGGGCACATGGCGTGCATGAGGTCGCGCCCGGAGCGTTGCTCCCCGGCGCGGGCCGCGTGAAGTCCATTGAACGCCATGGAGCGAACTGGGTCGTGCTGACGACGGCTGGAATCATCGAACGGGCGGAATAGCCTCGCGTGAGAATCACTCCTCTTTCGGGGACTATCGCCGGCGGGATTTTGTCCCTGAATTCTGGCGAACCCCGGCGAGACCGCGTCAATGCCGTTGGACGCGAACCGCTGGCCCGCCACCACGAATGGGCGGCGGTACGATTGCATTAAGACTAATCAAATAGGCTCTCGCCGCGATGGGAATCGCGGTAGGCGTGGAAAGCGGCGATGGATAGAGTTTGAACGAAATCCATCCGCGACCATCAATAATTTCGTTCTAAAAATTAAATTTAAAGACGGACCGAATGGCTCGAAGGAGGTTCTGGTGCTCGCGTTCGAGATATGGAAAAACGGGGAAAAGCTCGCGGTGGCGGGCCTTGAGAATAGCGGGGCCATCTCCTTGATGCTCACCTGGGTGGGCCGTGGCGCGGGCGCTTCATCGCGAGCGACGGAGGGGACGGAGATCGAAGGCCTCGATCTGCGCGTCGGCGGCATAGACACTTCTCAGACCGCCGGCGACCAGAGTATCGAATGGATAGAGGACACGGCGCTAAGGCTTGGCGACGATATAACGATACGCCTGATTTCCGCGACCGCGGCGGACGCGCCGGTCCGCAGCGAGCCGACCAAATCCCTGCTCGCCGGCGAAACCGGCCATCGGTTCGCGCCTTGCGCCAAATGCGGCGGCGTGCGCCTGCAAGAGCCGGGAAGCGCTCCGGCGTCCGCGTGAATTTGTAATGCCGGTCGGGCGGCGCTAGATGTCTTGGACGAGCGCGCCGTTCCGGAGAATAATTTGCCGCATTCCATAACAGAAGCCTTAGAAGCCATCGCGCGCGGCGAGATCGTCGTCGTGACCGACGACGACGACCGCGAGAACGAGGGCGATCTCGTCATAGCGGCCTCGCTCTGCACGACCGAGAAAATGGCCTTCATCATCCGCCATTGCTGCGGCATCGTCTGCGCGCCGCTGACGCCGGAGGACGCGCGACGGCTGCATCTGGCGCCGATGGTCGCGCAAAACGACGCGCCGCTCGGCACCGCCTTCACCGTCTCGGTCGACGCCCGCCACGGGCTGACCACCGGCATTTCCGCGGAACAGCGGTGCAATACGGTGCGCGCGCTGGCCAATGGCAATATGGGCGCGGCCGATTTCGCCCGACCCGGCCATGTGTTTCCCCTGATCGCGCGGGAAGGCGGCGTGCTGATGCGCTCGGGCCACACCGAAGCGGCGGTTGATCTTTGCCGCTTGGCGGGCCTGCCGCCGGTGGGAGTCATCTGCGAACTGGCCAACGACGACGGCTCGGTGATGGCGGGCGAGCAGATCGCGCAATTCGCGCTCCAGCACAAATTGACGGTCATTTCGGTGGCCGATCTCATCGCCTATCGGCAATCCCGAGAAAAGCTGGTCGAGCGGGTGGCGACCTTTCCCGTCGAAACCTTCGCCGGACCGCTAACCGGCCATGCCTATGTCACGCCTTTCGACAGCGTGCGGCATTTCGCTTTTGTTTACGGTTCGATCGGCGACGGCCGCGAAATCCCGGCGCGCCTGCACAGGGCCGACATCATCGGCGATGTGTTTGGCGGCGCGGACACGATTAAAAAGACCCTGACCCGCTTCGCTCAAGAGGGGCGCGGCGTGCTGGTGTATCTGCGTGATGGCGCGGCGGGCGTCCCCGCCAATGTCATGAGCGCGCCGGAAGACAGTTCCGAGGAGAACCGCAGGCGACAATGGCGCGACGTGGGCCTGGGGGCGCAGATATTGAAGGATTTGGGCGTGTCGTCCATTCGCCTGCGCAGCACGACCCCAAAGCCTCGCGCCTACATGGGCCTGTCGGGCTTTGGGATAGAGATCGTGGCGGTCGAGCCGGTGGAGTAGCCGTCGACGCCCGCCATTGTCACGCGCGAAATCGACGCATCGCGGCGCACGCCAGCAGCAACGCCCACAACGCCGGAAACACGGTCCTTGCGCGCTTCGCGAAAAAAGTCTCCGGCGCGGGTTTTGGCAGCGCGCCGTCGATCACGCCTTCGACTCCGAGGGGCAGCTGCTGCAAAATTCGGCCGTAGGGATCGACGATGGCGGAGATGCCGGTGTTGGCGGCTCGCACCAGCGGAAGTCCTTCCTCGATAGCCCGTAACCGCGCTTGCGCGAAATGTTGGTAAGGGCCGCTTGTTTTACCGAACCAGCCGTCATTGGTGACGTTCAGCAGCCATTGAGGCCTCGCGGCGCCTTCCTCGACCGCGGCGCCAGGGAAAATCGCCTCGTAACAGATGAGCGGCGCCGCGAGCGGCAAACCGGGCGCCGCCAATCGGCGCGGCCCTTCGCCGACATCCCAGATTCCCGGAACGAGATGCTGGACGCCAAGCGGTCGAAGCACGCCGCTAAACGGCAGATATTCGCCAAACGGCACGAGGTGCGTCTTGTCGTAGGAGGCAACGATGCGGTCGCCTTCCACGACTTCGATGGAGTTGAATATTTTGGATCGCCCGCCGTCTCGTTCGGCGCGCGCCGCTCCCGTGATGAGCATCTTGCCTTGGAGCGCGCGGGCGATGGCCGCCAGAGCCCAGGGTTCGCGCGACAGCACGAACGGAAAGGCGGACTCGGGCCAGATCAGATAGGTCACGTCGGCGACGCCTGTGTGAGTCGGCGCGGTCGCCTGATCCGAAAGCGCCAGATAGCGCCGTAAAATCGCCTCTCCCGCCTCGGGTCGGAACTTGGCGTCTTGCGGCAGGTTTGGCTGCATCAGCCGCAGTTTCTGGCCGTCGACGAATCCGGTTGGCTTTTGCGAAAGCCGCTGCGCGCCGTAAGCGGCCAATACCGCGAGCAACAGGCCCGCGAATATCATCGCCGGAGAGCCGAATCGACCGCGCCTCGCGTCGATAAGCGTCGCGGGCGCGGCGAAGATCAAAATCGCGGCGAGGTCGAGGCCATGCAGTCCGATCGCCGATCCCGCTTGCGCCAGGATCGGCGCGCTCGCCAGCGCCATGCCCAGGTCGTTCCACGGGAAACCGGTCAGAACATGGCCGCGCAGCCATTCGGCGCCGCCGAGGCCGACGGCCAGCGCGCAAACGCGGGCCGAACCGGGCGACCACAGCGCGCGCGCGAGCGCGAAGCCAAGGCTCGTGAACATCGCGAGTCCCGCCGGAATTCCCAACACGGCCAAGGGCAGAGCCCACGCGAACTGATCGGCTTCGACAAGGAGGGCGGCGCCAAGCCACCAAAGACCGGCGATAAAATAACCGAGACCGAGCCACCACCCGGCGCTCGCCGCGGATCGCAGCGACGCCGCGCCGGTTTTTGTCGACGCGGCCGCGGAACCATCAATCAGCCAAACCGCGATCGTGAGCGGAATCGCCATGGCTGGCGCGAAGCCGATCGGCTCCAGCGCCAAGGCGCCACAGGCGCCGGCGCAAAAAGCGATGGCCCGGCGCGGCCACCCTTCGCAAAGGATGATGCGCTCGGGAATGGATAGAGTCGGCGTCCCCTCGACGAAATCAACGATTTTGTGCATGCGCGAAAAGCCCCCGCGAATCAGCATCGGCGACTCTAGCCGGTTTGCGCCCGGGGTCGACAACAGCTTGCGGCGCGGCGCGTGGTTTTCGTATGTTCGTCGCCCGGAGTGAAGCATGCGAGACGACGAATCCGACGAACGTGAAACATCCTCCACGGGCCGCCGCCGTCGAAATTCTTCGTTGGGAATTTGGATTGTGCGGGGGATGGGGATATTGTGTCGCGGGCCGCGCCGTTATAGTTTCCGGCGCGTGCGGGCAGGATTTGGCGCGTGGTGGAACGTTGCCGCCTAAAAAAAGAAATGACGGTCGCTTGGCGGCGGTCGATGTGAGGAAAGGAACGAGGATGAAATCAATTTCCCTTATGACGTTCGTAGCGGGCGTCGCTCTCTCCGCTTTGACGGGCTCGGCCTTCGCGGCTGGCGATCCGGCGGCGGGCGAGAAGGTTTTCGCCAAATGCAAGGCCTGCCATCAGGTCGGCGAGACGGCCAAGAACGCCATCGCGCCGGAACTGAACGGCCTCGACGGCCGCGCCGTGGCGGCCTCCGCCGGATATAATTATTCCGACGCGATGAAGGGCTCGGGCATCACTTGGAACGAAGCCTCGTTCAAGGAATTCATCAAGAACCCCAAGGCCAAGATTCCCGGCACCAAGATGGTGTTCCAGGGCCTGCCCGCCGACAAGGACCAGGACGATGTCTGGGCCTATCTCTCGAGCTTCGGCGCCGACGGCAAGAAGAAGTAACTGGCGGCTGCACCGGCTCCAGACTGCTAAAGCGGCCCCAACGGGCCGCTTTTTCTTTGCGAAGGCGCGCGAAGGGTTATAGGAGCGCTTCAGAGCCGACAGGAATTCGAAGTGACCCGCGAACCCGACGAAATTTCATCCGACCTGATGGCGCCTCTGGAGACCTTGCCGGTCTTTTTCGATCTGGAGGGTCGGCGGGTCGTGGTCGTCGGCGATTCGGAGGGCGCCGCGTGGAAGGCCGACCTAGTCGCGGCGACGGGTGCGCGCGTCGAGCTCTTCGCCGCGACTCCATGCGCGAAATTGCGCGAAATCGCGCGGGCGCGGGCCAATATAACAGTGGCTATGCGCGACCCGCATGACACGGAATTGAAGGGCGCGGCGCTGATTTTTGGGGTCGTCGCCGACGACGCCAAGGCGTACGCCCTGCGCGTGGCCGCCGCCGCGGCCGGCGTCCCGATCAATCTGGTCGACCGCCCTGGCCTCAGCGATTTCATCATGGGCGCGATCGTCAATCGCTCCCCGCTGGTCATCGGCGTATCGACCGGCGGCGGGGCGCCGGTGTTCGCGCAGGCGGTGCGCGGACGCATCGAAACATTGATTCCCGCCAGCTTTTCCGATTGGGCGCGCGCGGCGAAAGCCTGGCGCCCGGAGGTGCTCGCCTCCGGCCTCGACTTCCTGGCGCGGCGCGATTTCTGGCGGCGTTTCACGCGCCTCGCCTTCGCGCAAGTCGCGCGCGCGCCGATGGAAAAGGACCGCGACGCGCTGCTCGCCGAGACGCGCGCCGGCGGCGACGCTCCTTCGCGTGGGCGCGTCACGTTGGTTGGCGCGGGGCCGGGCGATCCGGAATTGCTGACGCTTAAAGGCCTGCGCGTGCTGGCCGGCGCCGATGTCGTGCTGTTCGACGATCTCGTGCCCGCGAGCGTGCTGGATTTCGCCCGCCGCGAGGCGACGCGCATAAATGTCGGCAAGCGCGGCTACGCGCCTTCCGTGCGGCAGGAGGAAATCACGGCGCTGCTGGTCAAGCTCGCCGGCGAGGGCAAGAACGTCGTGCGGCTGAAGGGCGGCGACCCGATGATTTTCGGCCGCGCCAACGAGGAGATCGCCGCCCTGCGCGCGGCGGGTTTCGAGGTCGAGGTCGTGCCCGGCGTGACGGCCGCGCTGGCCGCGGCGGCGGCGATCGGCGCTTCGCTGACCAGCCGCGAGACCGCGCGGCGGGTGCAGTTCATCACCGCGCACAGCAAGGATGGCGTTTTTCCCGAGGATTTCGACTGGAGCGCGCTGGCCGATCCGCGCGCGACGACGGCCGTTTACATGGGCAACCGCACGCTGCCAGAACTCTCGCGCCGCCTGATCGCGAATGGCGCCGATCCCGCGACCCCGGCCTATCTCATCGAGCGCGCCAGCACGCCGGAGCAGCGGATTTTTGTCGGCACGATCGGCGATTTGCCGGGGAAAATCGCGCGAGAGACGTTGGACGGGCCGGTGATGGTGCTGATTGGGGCGGCGCTGGCGGGGTAGGGGCTTAGCGGTCCCCCAGCAACCTCAACAAATGCTCCTCGTCCGGCTTCCCCGCGATTCTCGCCCGAGGCAGCGGCGCGGCGACGTCTTTCGACAGCGCGAGATGGTCGATCCCCGCCAGCGCGTCCTCCAGGCCAGCGTCCCGCGCCAGCGCCAGGAAAATCCCGGCGCTGCGCCGGGAATAGTGCAACACGGCGGCGACCTCGCCGCGGCTTAGCGCGCGAAGGGCCTCGTCCGTAAAACACTCCGCCGCTTGCGCGCGATACGTTTCGATGATGGTCACGTCATGCCCCGCCGCCCGCAGGCCGTTCTCCAGCGCCGCTTGCCGGTCGCGCCCCGCGAGATAAAGAAAACGCGCCGGCGTCTCGTGGCGCGCGAGGATCAGCGGCAGCAGCGTGCGCGCCTCGCCCGCGAACAGATCGGGCCGCAAGCCCAATTCTCGCGCGATTTTTTCGGTGCGCGCGCCGACAGCATGGAGCGGCAGGGTTTGCAACTCGCCTGCCTCCGCGCAAAATTCGAGGCCCTTGGCGCTGGTCGCGAGAACGGCGTCGAACGGGCCTTTAGGAATCGCCGCGCCCGTCGCGACAATCTCCAGCACCGGCGAGAGCAGCGGCTCAAAGCCCATCGCGCGCAGTCTCGAAGCCGTGCGTTCCGCGTTCTCTCGCGCGCGAAGCACGAGCACGCGTTTCACACGAGCCCCGCGACGCCATGCGGCAGGCGCAACAGAATGTCGTGGCCGGCGTGATAGCCGATCAGCGCCGCGTCGACGACCGCGCCGCGCCCCTTGGCGGCGAAAACCTGGGCGCCGTCGCTGCTCAAAACCTCGCCCGAAAACAGCAGCTCCTTGCCCTCGATATGCGCATGGGCGGCGATCGGGGTGCGGCAGGAGCCATCGAGCACGGCGAGAAAGGCGCGCTCGGCGGCGAGCGCGAAGCCGGTCGGTTCGTCGAGGATCGGCGCCAGAGCGGCTCTCACGCCGGCGTCGCCGGCGCGGCAGGTTATGCCGATCGCGCCCTGGCCGGCGGCCGGCATGAATTTATCCAGCGGCAGCAATTCGCTGGCTTTCGCCTCCAACCCCAGGCGCTTCAGGCCGGCGAGCGCGAGCAAGGTGCCGTCGACCTCGCCGCTCTCGACCTTCTTCAGTCTGGTCTCGACATTGCCGCGCAGCAGCGTGGTCGTTATGTCGGGGCGCAGGCGCCTGACTTGCGCCGCGCGGCGCAGCGACGCCGTGCCGACCACGGCGCCCTCGGGAAGCTCCGCCAGCGCCGCGCCGCCGCGCCCGATGAAGGCGTCGCGCGCGTCCTCGCGCGGCAGATAGCCGGCGACGAGGATATTGGTGGGCAGATGCGTCGGCAGATCCTTCGACGAGTGCACGGCGAAGTCGATGGCGCCGGCGATCAGCGCCGCGTCCAACTCCTTGGTGAACAGGCCCTTGCCCCCGGCTTCGGCGAGGGCGCGATCTTGAATCG
>JBAUVQ010000256.1:0-3448 GCA_049583305.1 Methylocystis sp. | reverse complement strand
CGCCAGTCCCGAGCCCGCGCCGCCGGCCAGCGCCCGGCAAATCCTTCGCGAGCGCGCCAAGGAGCCGCGCGTCAAGGGCGCCGCGTCCCGGGTCTACGAACTCCCGCAACTGGACCTGCTCGCCGAGCCGAAAAAGCCCACCGCCGGAACGAAGATTTCGCAGGACGCGCTGGACCAGAACGCCCGCGTGCTTGAAGGCGTGCTCGACGATTTCTCCGTGCGCGGCGAGATCATCAACGTGCGCCCCGGCCCGGTGGTGACGCTCTACGAACTGGAGCCCGCGCCGGGCATCAAGTCCTCGCGCGTGATCGGCCTCGCCGACGACATCGCCCGCTCGATGTCGGCGATCTCCGCCCGCGTCGCGGTGGTGCCGGGCCGCAACGCCATCGGCATCGAGCTGCCGAATCAGCGCCGCGAAATGGTCTATCTGCGCGAATTGCTGACCTGCGAGGACTTTTCGACCTCCAAGCACAAGCTCGCTATCGCGCTCGGCAAGACCATCGGCGGCGAGCCGGTGATCGTCGATCTCGCGCGCATGCCGCATCTTCTGGTCGCGGGCACGACCGGCTCCGGCAAATCGGTCGCGATCAACACGATGATCCTGTCGCTGCTCTATCGGCTCAAACCCGAGGAATGCCGGCTGATCATGGTCGATCCGAAAATGCTGGAGCTGTCGGTCTACGACAACATCCCGCATCTGCTCACGCCCGTCGTCACCGATCCGAAAAAGGCGGTGGTCGCGCTCAAATGGGCGGTGCGCGAGATGGAGGACCGCTACAAGAAAATGTCGAAGGTCGGCGTGCGCAACATCGACGGGTTTAACGCGCGAGTCGTGGAGGCTCGGGGCAAGGGCGAGGTCATCACCCGCACGGTGCAGACCGGCTTCGACCCCGAGACCGGCGAGGCGATCTTCGAGCGCGAGGAGATGGACCTCGCGCCCTTGCCCTATATCGTCGTCATCGTCGACGAGATGGCCGATCTGATGCTCGTCGCCGGCAAGGATATCGAGGGCGCGATCCAGCGCCTCGCGCAAATGGCGCGCGCCGCCGGCATTCATCTGATCATGGCGACGCAGCGTCCCTCGGTCGACGTCATCACCGGCACGATCAAGGCCAATTTCCCGACGCGCATCTCCTTCCAGGTCACCAGCAAGATCGACAGCCGCACGATCCTCTCCGAAATGGGCGCCGAGCAGCTGCTGGGGCAAGGCGACATGCTCTACATGGCCGGCGGCGGCCGCATCTCCCGCGTGCACGGGCCGTTCGTCTCGGACGGCGAGGTCGAGAAAATCGTCGCCTATCTGCGCACGCAGGGCCAGCCGCAATATCTCGACGCGATCACCAGCGAGGACGAGGCGGCGGAGGCCGCGGCCGCCGGCGAGCCGCTCGGCGACCCCGGCTCGATGGACGCCGAGGAATCCGGCGATCTCTACAACCGCGCCGTCGCCATCGTGCTGCGCGACAAGAAATGCTCCACGAGCTACATCCAGCGGCGCTTGTCGGTCGGCTACAACAAGGCCGCGTCGTTGGTCGAGCAGATGGAGCGCGAGGGCGTCGTCAGCCCCGCCAATCACTCCGGCAAGCGGGAGATTCTGGTTGGGGGAGGGGTGGATAGAGGGGCGTTTGATATCGAGGCGGCGGAGTAGGCGGTCTTGATTCACATGGCCAAAATGCTACCTTGCATCCATGAAAAATCTGACCGTTTCGCTTGACGAAGAGACCTACCGCCGCGCGCGCGCCAAGGCCGCGGCCCAGGGCGCGTCCGTGTCGGCGCTTGTCCGTCGCTATCTGACCGAATTGGCTTCGACGGAAACAGACTTCGAACGATTGAAACACGAGGAGCGGGCGTTGCGCGAGAGCATTGCTTTGTTTCGCGCCGAGGATCGACTGCCGCGCGAAGAGGTTCATTCGCGGCCCGGCAAGTGAACGCCGGGTTTCTCGACACCAATATTCTGCTCTATTCGATCAGCCGCCACCCGGCGGAGACGGCCAAGCGCGAACGCGCCATCGCGCTGATCGAGCAAGACCATTGGCGTCTCTCCACGCAGGTCTTGCAGGAATTTTACGTGCAGGCGACGCGGCCCTCGCGTCCCGACGCCCCGCCGCACGACATCGCCGCCGGTCTGGCGCGGACATGGATGCGGTTTCCCGTTCAGGAAATCTCATCGGCGATCGTCGTCGCCGCCTTCGAGATCAAATCGCGTTACGGCTTCTCCTATTGGGACGCGGCGATTATCGCGGCCGCGTTGGCGCAAGGGTGCGCGCTCCTCTATTCGGAAGACATGCAGCACGGACAGATGGTCGAAACTTTGCGGATTGTCGATCCGTTTCGTTGATGCGGGCGGATTGCAATGCGTTACGGAGAGCGTGGTCGATAATCCAAAGGCGCGCGGATCGCGGCGATTCACGCTCACCCCCCGCCTAGCGCCCCTTATGCGCGTCGA
Source organism: Methylocystis sp. (assembly GCA_049583305.1). GTDB lineage: Bacteria > Pseudomonadota > Alphaproteobacteria > Rhizobiales > Beijerinckiaceae > Methylocystis. The sequence goes on along the minus strand of JBAUVQ010000256.1, from coordinate 1,005 downwards.
CATAGGCCCGCGGCGCCGCGTTCATGCGCGTCAGATGGCCCTTCCCATGCGCGCGGAACCACTCGACGATGTCGCTGTCGAGCCGCGGATGCACGGAGGTTTTGCCGCGCGGCGTGACGACTTGCGCACTCTTCCAGAAATCCTCGCCGAGCGACTCGGCCTCGGGCGCGTCGGGGCACGCGTGATCCTCGCCCAGCTCGCGCGAAAGTTGCATTTCTTTGCTTGGTTGCATTGATGTAATACACAACCCATAGTAGTGTCCGAATCAGGTTATCCACGAGCTTCGCCACCGTCGCCGCCTTTAGCGGCGCCCGGATCGTTCACGGAGAACCCGCGCGATTCCGCTTGCGCCATGAGCACTTGAGCCGCGCGTCCGATGACGCGCGAACGACGCCGTACGCCTTGAATTTCCCACAGGGGGCTGCATTGGAAAAATTCTATCTCACCGACGAACGCTGGGCGCTGATCTCCTCGCACGTGCCGGGCAAGCTGGGCGATCCCGGCTGCCACGGGCGCGACAACCGGCTGTTCATGGAGGCCGTGTTGTGGATCGCCCGCACCGGCGCGCCTTGGCGCGATCTGCCGCCCGCGTTCGGCAAGTGGTATACAACCTATACGCGCTTTCGTCGCTGGGGCAAAAGGAACATCTGGCAGGGCCTGTTCGCGAAGCTGGCGGAGGACAGCGCCTGCGAATATTTTTTCGAGGACGGAAGCGTTCGTCACGCGCCATGGCGCGCGCTGCCCGCGCTGGAAACGCCGGCGGTGGAACAAGAACGGGCGGCCTGAGCCGGCGATTAGAGTGCTTCCGTTTCACGTTGAAACGGAAGCACTCTAAACTCCTTGTTTTATCGTGTTTTCTTCACGCGAACCGGTTCCCGCTTCGCTCGAAAACACTCTAACGGAGGCGCGGGGTCAGCTTTGCGATTGCGCGCGCGCCATCGCGATTTTGAGCCGCACCTCCATCGCCTCGTCGCCGCCGCCGTTGCGCGCGCCTCGGATCGGCGC
>JBAUVQ010000255.1:0-18869 GCA_049583305.1 Methylocystis sp. | reverse complement strand
CCGCCATCAATCGCTTCCTCGAAGAGCACAACCAACAATCGAAGCCCTTCACCTGGACCGCCGATCCAGACAAAATCATCGCCGCCGTCAAACGTGGGCACCAAGTGTTAGATTCGATCCACTAGCGTGATCAATTTGGTGAGCGCGCCGGGGCTCGAACCCGGGACCCTCTGATTAAAAGTCAGATGCTCTACCGACTGAGCTACGCGCTCGCTGCCATGAATTTTCTTTTGAGGCGCGTGGGCCGTCACGTCGGGAATTTCCCCAAAGCGGCGAACCCCACCCCAAACCGAAGAGAGCGAGTCGGCCCACCCCTCCGCGCCGGCCTCCGAGGACCGAACAGAGGCGTTCCAGTACCCTTCCGCGGCCAGCGGGTCAACCCCGGCGCCGCGAAGCCGAGCCGCTCCCGCGCGAAAACCCGCGACGAAGGGCGAAGCGGCGATGGTCAAACGGGCTGGACTGCCCTATCATCACGGGGGGAAGAAATCATTCGCCGCGCGCAAAAGCAAAAGCAAGCGCGGAGCGGGTTTATCATGAGCCAAAAAGAGGAACTGCTCCAGAACATCGAGGCGGCCACGCCCGCCCTTCGCCGTTATGCGCGAGCGCTCTGCATCGGAGCGGGTTCCGCCGCGGCCGACGAACTCGTGCAAACGGCGATCGAACAGGCCGCCGCGAAAATCCGCGCCAAGGAGGCGGGAACCAGCGACGCCGCGACCGCGCGCCATTGCGCCTATCGCGTGCTCACGGCGCTCGGGCGGGACCGATCTGCCGGCGTCTCGGAGCCGGCTCCGCCCTCCCGCCCGCCGGCCGTCGCCCAGGCCCTCGCCGAACTCTCCTTCGACGAGCGCGCCAGCCTGTTGCTGGTCGTGCTCGAGGGATTTTCCTATGATGTCGGCGCGCGCATCGCCGACGCCCCGCGCGAGGCTTTCATCGCGCGATTGATGCGCGCCCGCGCCGCCTTATCCTCGCTCGATCTGCGTCCGCACGCGCCCACCGACGGCGTCCGCCGCGCGGGCGGACATTTACGCGTCGTGAAATAGAGCCCGCGATGAGCCAGAACGTCCGTATCGAGGAAGCCGACCTCCACGCGCTGGTTGACGGCGAAATTTCCGTCGAACGGCGTCACGCGGTGGAAGATCATCTTTTGCAGCATCCCGAGGACGCGGCGCTGGTGGAGAACTGGAGACGCCAGAACGCCGCGTTGCGCGCCGCTTTCGAGCCGGTGGCGCAAGAAACGCCGCCGCTTTCGCTGCGCAACGCCGCTGCCCGCAACGCCGCCGCCGGCGGCGGCGCGCCAATCGAGACGGGCGTCATCCACTGGGGACGTCCGAGCGGATCGCCGCGCTCGGTCCGACGCCTCGACGAGGCGCGCGGAAGTCGACGCAAGAAAGCGCTGCTCTCGGCCGCGATGGCGGTGCTCGTCGGGGCCGCGCTGGCGGGAGCCCTCGTCTATGCTTTTACGCGACCACCGATTCCGCCGGGCGCCTCGGGGCCGGTGACGATCGCGCAAGGCTATGTCGACCGCGCGGATATCGCCTATCTCACCTATGCGGCCGACCCGCGTCCGGTCGAGTTCGACGCGGAGCATTGGGCCGAGCTCGCCGCCGCGCTGAAGCCGCGAGTGGGCTTCGCCAGCGCTCCTGACCTTTCCGCGGCGGGTCTGCGTCTGCTTGGGGGGCGCATCGCGCCCGGGCTGAAAGGCCCGGCTGGTCTCTTGTTTTACCAATCGCCCGCCGGCGATCGGATCGCGCTGTATTTCGAGCGCGCGGAACCGGAAAACGCGATGCGCGCCGCGCCGCGCGTCGACCAAAACCTCACGGCGATCGAATGGCGGGGCGCCGGAATGGCGTTCGTAATGATCGGGCCGCTCGACGCGGACACGATGCAGGCGGCCGCGGAACGCGCGGTCGGCGAGATTTTGGCCACGGCGAGCGAAGCGAAACAGCCCTGATCGCGGAGCGCGGCGGCGACTTTCCGATTCGAATTGAACCGGAAGAAGCGCGCTCAAATCAGCTGTCGCAAATCACCTGTCGATCGACGTCGCGGACGCGCTAAGCGGCGGCGACGCTCGCCGCGCTTGACCCGGGCGGAAGCGACGGCACATGTTTAGCAGCGGTCGCTCCACGAACATAAACAAGATATAACCGGAAGAGATCGTCAAAAGCGTCGTTGTCGCGATAAACATGCCCCACGACAGCGGATAAATACGCGGCAAATATTTGCCGGCGGCGGATATTACAAAAATCTGAAGCAGGTATGTCGAATACGAAGCGTCCCCCAGGCGCGCGAGGGCCTTTTCGAACCAGGATGGCCGCGAGCGGCTTTTGCTCAGATAGGCGCCCGCCGCCACCAGGATCGTCGACGGCAATCCAGCCGCTATCGCTCGGTTCGAGTGATCCATCCAGGCGACGGAGAGAAGCGACACGACAACAAACGCCATCGCCAACTTGGATGTATGTTTGCCTATAAATATTCTTGCCACGATAATTCCGAATATAAATTCCAGAATCAAAGGATTTGTAAAGAAACCGTGGACCGTTTCGAATCTCGGTGGAACCGGCATCGCGTTAAGCATCACCAGTAGCGCGAAAATCACAATAAGCTCGTCCCACGCTTTTTCTTTTCTCAACAACAAGAACGAAACCGATAAATAGAAAAACATTTCATACTCAAGAGACCAGCCAACGAACACGGCCGGCAGATGCCCGTCAATAAACGACACAAAAAACATCGATTCAAACATAAAACGAAAGTTGAACCACTCAGTGCTCTTAAATGCGCTCGGCGCCACGACATAAATCACTATCAGCAGCAAATACATAAACCAATATATAGGGATTATCCGCTCGGCGCGCCGCCACAAAAACATTTGCGGCGTCTTTACGAGGGTATGCGTGGAGTAGTAAATAATAAAACCAGATATAACAAAGAATAAATCGACACCATGCCCGCCATACGCAAGGACGTCTATGACCTTAGAATCTTCGTGTTGCGTTACATAACCTCCGGTGCCGATGGCATGAAATATAACGACAAGCGTCGACGCGACGAAGCGCAAAATTTGGATGTAAGTCAATTGCGTTGTTGTATTATCGACCCGCGTCGACCCTTTATTTGTCACAATAACGGTATCGCTCATTCACTTGCAGCCTATCTTGGACGGAATTCCGTGAGTCGGGAAACGCCGATCATCCCCGTGGGAGCATCGGGCTCTGTTCTCTTTTTAGTTTATCACACGGAGGGTGAACGGCGATACCGCCATGCGCGCTCAATCCGCGCGAGCCCCGCCGCGAAACGACGATCGACATCCAATGGCGCATGACGTCCACAGTGGCGCCCGCTCACCCCGCCAACTCCTTCAACCCCCGCCGGATCAGCGCGGAAGCGTCGGCGTCCTCGCCCAACGCCCTGGCGCTGGCCGCCACGGCCGCCGCGGCCTGCGGACGACCATAGCCGAGATTGCACAGCGCCGAGATCGCGTCGCGCACCGACGACGGCGCGCTCGAAACGTCCTCGCCGGCGAGTTTCGCCGCCGCCGGGTCGACCGAGCCGAAGGCCGGCGCCTTGTCCTTCAACTCGGCGACGATGCGCGCCGCGAGTTTCGGCCCGACTCCCGAGGCGCGCGAGACCATGGCCTTGTCCTGCATCGCTATGGCGCTCGTGAGTTCGTCGGGCGGCAGGATCGACAAAATCGCCAGCGCGACCTTGGCGCCGACCCCCTGCACGCTTTGCAGCAGGCGAAACCAGTCGCGCTCCGCGTCCCGCGAAAAGCCGAACAGCCGGATGGAATCCTCGCGCACTTGCGTCTCGATCGCGAGCGTCGCGGGTTCGCCGACGCGCGGCAGATTTTGCAGCGTGCGGCTGGAGCAATTCACGACATAGCCGACGCCCGCCACGTCGAGAATGACGTAATCGTCGCCAAAGCTGTCCACGACGCCTCTAAGCTTGCCGATCATCCGCGCCGCTCCCTCGTCATCGCGCCCCCGCGGCCAGCTTGCGCTCCAACAGGCGCGCCCCCCGATGCTGCGCGTGACAAATCGCCACGGCCAGCGCGTCCGCCGCGTCCTTGCTGGCGGCGAAGCTCGCCGGCAACAGCACGCGCACCATCATCGCGATCTGCGCCTTGTCGGCGTGGCCATTGCCGACCACTGTCTTCTTCACGAGATTGGCGGCGTATTCCTCGACATCGAGTCCGGCGAGCGCCGGCGCCGTCAGCGCCACGCCGCGCGCTTGGCCCAGTTTCAGCGCGGACTGCGGATCGCGGTTGACGAAGGTCTCCTCGACCGCCGCCTCCGCGGGCGCGTGAGCGGCGATGACCTCCATCAGGCCCAAATGCAATTGGCGCAGGCGCTGGCCCATCGGCGCGTCGCCATCCGAGCGCACACAGCCCGAGGCGACGAAGGAAAGCCGCGCGCCTTGCGCGTCGACGATCCCCCAGCCCGTGTTGCGAAGGCCGGGGTCTATGCCGAGGATGCGAATCGCCTGAAGCGTCATGGCGCCAGCTTATAGTGCTTTCGGCAAAAGTGGACGCCGGTTTTGCCTTCCGAAAGCACGACAAAATAAAGGAATCTTGAGTTGTTCTGGTTCAATCCGAACCGGAACAACTCTAGAGGCAAAGCGCCCGCTCAGGCCAGCGGCGGCGTCTCGATCTTCCCCAGCGCGTCGACCACCGCGTCAAAGGGCAGTAGCGTCGAGGCGTGGCGCGCCTTATAGTCGCGAACCGGCTCCAGCACCGCGAGATCGGCCCATTTGCCGTCCGGCGGCGGCCCGTTCTCCTTGAGCATCTTGCGCATTTTTTCGCGCAGCTCGCGCAACTCTCCGGGGGTCGCTCCGAGAATGTTGCGCGCGAGAATGGAGGCGGAGGCCTGACCGAGCGCGCAGGCCCTCAGCTCCTGCGCATAGTCGGCGACCCGGCCCTCCTTCAGCGCGAGATCAACGGTGATCGTCGAGCCGCACAGACGTGAATAAGCGGTCGCGCTGGCCTGCGGCGCGCTCAATCGGCCAAGACGCGGTATGTCGGCGGCCAGCTGCAAGATGCGCTTATTATAGACCGAGTCGAGCATGAGCGGGAGCACCCGAGGCTGGGGGGTTACTTTGTCTGACGCACTGATTATATAGGACGGAGCAAGTTCGCGCGGAAGCGTCGAGCGATGGACGCGGAGACTGGAAGCTTGCGTGCGGGCGGCAGACTCTGAGGTGTCCGTCCAGTTCTCCTCGGGCTTGATGGTTGCCGGACGATATTCCGGCGCTGTATTTCGAGGAGATTGCTCACGGGTTTCGCGCCGTGGGATACGTCGCCGGCGTTTCGCGCGTCGGTTTGTCGCCCGGCGGCGCAACACCCGGGCAGTCTGTCGCCGAACCGGAGGCGCCACATGGATGACGTGGTTAAGTCCTTGATCCCTATCCCGAAATCTAAATCGATCCAACCCGTCGCCAAGCCGACCCGCGAAGAAGCGGAGGAAGCCGTTCGGACGCTATTGCGCTGGGCGGGCGACGATCCCGCGCGCGAGGGGCTGCTGGAAACGCCGGCCCGCGTGGTCAAGGCCTACGAGGAATTGTTCAGCGGCTACAAACAGGATCCCAAGGAAGTTCTGGAACGCGTGTTCTCGGAGGTGGAAGGTTACGACGACCTCGTTCTGGTGCGCGAAATTCCGTTCTTTTCGCATTGCGAGCATCACGTCGTCCCCTTCGTCGGCAAGGCTCATATCGGCTATTACCCAACCGACGGCGTCGTCGGCCTCTCGAAACTGGCTCGCCTCGTCGACGTTTTCGCCAAGCGCTTGCAGACGCAGGAAGCGATGACCGCGCAAATCGCCGGGACCATCGAGCAGGAGCTCAACCCGCGCGGCGTCGCCGTGCTGGTCGAGGCGGAGCACATGTGCATGTCGATGCGCGGCGTGCTGAAGCAGGGCTCCTCCACCGTCACGGTGCAGTTTTCGGGCGTGTTTCGGGACAATCCCTCGGAGCAGGCGCATTTCTACACGCTGCTGCGCGGCGCCCGCTCTTGACCGCCGCCGTCGACAAACGCGCGCTGGAGGAAGGCGCGGATTTCGCGCCCCGTTTCGACGCGCAAGGGCTCATCGTTTGCGTGACCGTGGAGGCGGCGACGCGGCAGGTGCTGATGGTCGCCTACATGAACCGTCTCGCGCTCGACAAGACCATCGAGACCGGAGACGCGCATTACTGGTCGCGCTCGCGCCAGAGCCTGTGGCGCAAGGGCGACACCTCCGGCCAGGTGCAGCGCGTCGTGTCGCTTGGCGTCGACTGCGATCAGGACGCGATTTTGCTGGAGGTCGAGCCGGGCGGCGACGGCAAGGCTTGCCATACCGGGCGCAAATCTTGCTTTTACCGCAGACTGCAACGCGGCCCGGACCGACGCCTGATTTTCGTGCAATAGATGCCGCGAAGTCGGGCGCCGTTAACCCGGCCGCTACTTTCGGAGCGCAGGCTCCCTAATTAAATCTACTGAGGCCCAAGGCCTCGTTCAGGTCGGGGAGGACCGCCACCAGGAGCGGCGCTATGTTCTCGTTGATGCGAAAGAGCTTCGATATGTCCAGCGATCGCGGCGCAATTTCGATGTCGCCCCGGCCGGAAGGCGTTCGCGAGCGGCGTCGGCCAAAAATCGGGATCGCGCTGGGCGCCGGCGCGGCGCGCGGCTGGGCGCATATCGGCGTTTTGCGCGAGCTCGCGGATCATGGCGTAATACCGGACGTGGTCGCGGGCACGTCGATTGGCGCGGTGATCGGCGGCTGTTACGCCGCCGGCAGGCTGGACCAGGTCGAAGTTTTCGCGCGCGCGCTGACCAAGCGCCGGGTCTTCGCGATGATGGACCTGTCGTTCTCCGGCCTCAGCCTGATTACCGGCGAACGCCTGAAATCCGCGCTGGAACATGAGGTCAAGGGCGTCCAGATCGAGGATTTGCCCATTCCATTCGCCGCGGTCGCGACCGAGGTCGGCACGGGGCACGAGGTCTGGCTGCAACGCGGGCCGCTTGATCTAGCGATTCGCGCCTCCTATGCGCTGCCCGGAATTTTCGAGCCCGTGCGGATCGGCGACCGTTATTTGTTTGACGGCGCGCTGGTCAATCCGGTGCCCGTGACTGTCTGTCGCGCGCTCGGCGCGGAAATCGTGATCGCGGTCAGCGTGGCGGCCGACACAATGTATCGTTCGACCGTGATCCCCGACCAGTCGTCGGGCGCGTCTCCAACCGAGGCGGGCGCCAAGGGGCCTTTCGCCGGACGGACGTCCGCGCTCGAAGGCGGGCTGCTTCCCCGCTATTTCGACCGGCGCGCGGGCGACGCGCCGAATGTCGCGACGGCGATGATCGACGCCTTCAACATCATCCAGGATCGCATCCTTCGGTCCAGACTGGCCGGCGACCCGCCGGACGCGACAATCAACGTGCGTTTGGAGGACGCCGGCATGTTCGATTTTCACAAGGCGGACGCGCTCATCACGGCGGGCCGCGCCGCCGCGACCCGGGCGCTGCCGAATATTCTCACATATCTCCCGGTGAAAAGCGCTTCGGCCTGAGCGCCTACGCCAAATATTACAGCAATTTGCCCGGATTGAGCACGCCGTTGGGATCGAGAGCGGCCTTGATCGCGCGCATTGTTTGAAGCGCGACCGGATCCTTGACCCGCCGCAGCAGATCGCGTTTGAGCTGGCCAATGCCGTGTTCGGCGGAAATCGAGCCGTCGAACTTCGCCACGACACCGTGAACGATTTCGCCCACCTCGTCCCAGCGCGCGAGAAACGCCGCCTTGTCGGCGCCGACGGGTTGCGAGACGTTAAAATGAATATTGCCGTCGCCCAGATGGCCGAACGCCACGGGCCGCGCGTCGGGAACGCGCGCGATCACAAGACGGCTCGCCTCCTCGATAAAAGCCGGAATATCCTTCAGCGGGACGGAAACATCGTGCTTGATCGAGCCGCCCTCGTGTTTTTGCGCCTCGGACATGAATTCGCGCAGGCGCCAGAATTCAGCCCGCTGCGCCCGCGAACTCGCGAAAACGGCGTCGTCGATCAACGACAATCCGTGCGCTCGGGAAACCTGTTCGATCACCTCCGCCTGACAGCTTTCCTGGTCATTTGCGGCGAATTCCGCCAGAGCGTACCAGGGAAACTTCTCCTTGCCCGGAAATGGATGAAACGGGTCGCGCGCGCGATCGCCGTGGCGCAAAACGAATTCGAGGCCAATCCGCGGCAGCAGTTCGAAGGCTTGCAGGGCGGAGCCGAGGCGCTCCTTGAAAAAATTCAGCAGTTCCAGCGCCTTTTCGAGATCGCCCAGTCCAAGAAAAACCGTGACGCGAGCCTGCGGGCGCGCGAATAATTTAAGCGTGGCGCCCGTAATCACGCCAAGCGTTCCCTCCGAGCCGATCATCAGCCGCGTGAGGTCGTAGCCGGTGTTATCCTTGCGCAGTTTGGTCAGTCCGGACAGCACGCGCCCATCCGCCAGCACCGCCTCGACGCCGAGCGTCAGATCGCGGGCCGAGCCATAGGCGATCACATGCACGCCGCCGGCATTCGTCGCGAGATTCCCGCCAATCGTGCAGGAGCCCTCCGAAGCCAGTGAAAGCGGAAAATATCGGTCGACCGATTCGGCGGCGGCTTGCGCGCGCGCCAGAGTCACGCCCGCGTCGACCGTCATCGTGTCGCTCACGGGATCAATCTCGCGGATTTGGTCGAGTTTTGTCAGCGACAGAATAATCTGTTGCCCCGTCACGTCCGGCGTTTGTCCGCCGACGAGGCCCGTGTTGCCGCCTTGGGGTACAACACCGGTTCCGCTCTCGTTGCAAAGAGCTAGAACCTTCGAGATTTGCGCGACGGTCGAAGGTCGGACCACCGCGAGAACACATCCATCATACAAGCCGCGCGGCTCATGCGTATACGAGACTACCGCCTCCCTGTCGGACAGCACGCTCTTTTCGCCCACTATCGCCACCAGGCGTGCAAGCAAATCCATCGCGCCTTTCCGACTCCGTCAAACAAACCGGCGAAACCGCTCTTGCCGTCAACCTTTCGTTAAGGTCGAAGGCTTAAGTCAACGACGCCGGCGTGATCCTCTATCGTTGCGTCGCGCGCGAACGAGAGCGGCTTTGGCCACCGGGGCACAGCCTAGGACGATACTGCACAATGCCGCGGCGATAAGCGCATTCATCATGACCATCTCCTTCCAGATTCGCGGGGAGACCGGGAGATTTCCCCATTCACGCGGGTGTCTGACGCAAATGCTATGCCGGATTTTTCAAAGCGGCAAGCAAATTCGCCGTCGCCTCCAGCGCGCATGGCTCTTACGCCATCACGAATTGATATAGTCGTCACAACAACGTTACCCAGTCGTTAACGCGCGGCTTTTTTCAAATTATCGCCAATGGCTTCGCCCGCCGGCGCTATCGCGACAGCAATCCTCTTTTGCGAACGGGCCGCGCCGCGCGCGAAAAAGCCGCGACCGTCTCGACATGCGGCGAAAAGCGGAACTGGTCGATTGGCGTCACTTCGCCCAGCGCGAATCCGCCGGCGACGAGAATGCCGGCGTCGCGCGCGAAGCTGCGCGCGTCGCAGGACACCGCGACGACTTTGTCGATGCTCGATTTGGCGAGTTGTTCCGCTTGAGCCGCGGCGCCGGCGCGCGGCGGATCGAACACAACGGCGTCGAACCGCGAGAGTTCTCCGGCGTCCAGCGGTCTGCGAAACAGATCGCGCGCTTCCGCCTCGGCTAGCCGCGACCCAACCCGTGCGCGCGCGGCTTCAATCACCGCGGCGATCGCTTCGGCGTCGTTGTCATAGGCGGAAACGCGCGCATGTTCGGCGAGGCGCAGCGCGAAGGCGCCGAGCCCGCAAAAGAGATCGGCGACGCGCTTCGACTTGCCAACGGCCGCCAAGACATGACTCGCGATCGCTACCTCTCCCGCGGTCGTCGCTTGCAAAAAACTTCCCGGCGGAAGCGCGACGCTCGCCTCGCCAACGGCGATGCGCGGCTTGCGGCGCAGCGCGACGACGCGGCCGTGATTCGACAGCCGCGCCAGATCGTGGCGCTCGGCGACAGTGATCAGCGCCTTCGCCTCGCCCTCGGACAGCGCGCCAGGACCGCGCAGATCGATGTCGAGCCCGTCGAGCGTCAGCGTCGCCGCGATGTCGAGCGGCTTGCCATTGCTGGCCAAAGCCTTGGCGAGCGCCCGGGCCGCCGGCAGCGCTGGAGCGAGGCCGGGTTCGAGCAAGGGGCAGGCGTCGATTTCGACGATCTCATGCGAGCGCGCCTCCATGAAGCCGACGCGCGTTCGTCCATCGCCGCCGCGCGCGTGAAAGGTGACGCGGCGGCGGCCCACGCCATGTGCGTCGATGAGCGGCGCGACTTCGGCCGAAACGCCAGCGTTGCGGAGCGCCGCGACGACAAGGCCACGCTTCCACTCAGCATAAGGATCCGGCGCCAGCGCCTGCGCGGCGCAACCGCCGCAAACGCCGTAATGCCCGCAGACCGGCGCGACGCGATCCTTCGACGCTTCGACGATTTCGATCAGACGCGCGTGATCGCCTTCCACGTCGGCCACGACGGTTTCGCCGGCCAGCGCGTAAGGGATGAAGATCAGCCGTTCGCCCAATCGCGCGACGCCTTCGCCGCGATGACCGATGCGCTCGATGACAAGTTTTTCCGTGCTCAAGATTTTTGTCCGCAAAGGAGAAATTCGCGGTTGCCGTCGCCGCCTTCGATTGGAGAAGGACAAAGCCCGACCACGCGCCAGCCGAGCCGTTCCACCTCTTGCGCGACGCGCGCGCAAACTTGCTTGTGCGCCGAAGCGTCGCGCACGACGCCCTTTTTCACCGCCGCGCGTCCGGCCTCGAACTGCGGCTTGATCAACACGATCAGCGTGGCCTCTGGCGCGGCCAGCGCCAGCACGTTCGGCAGGATCAGCGTCAGCGAAATGAAACTCGCGTCGCAGACGATCAGATCAGGCGGCTCCGCGACATGCATGGGCTCCAGCGCGCGGGCGTCGAGCCGCTCCAGCGAGGTCACGCGCGTATCGCCCGATATTCGCGGATGCAACTGTCCATGCCCGACATCGACGGCGACGACATGGCGCGCGCGGCGGGACAATAGCACATCGGTGAAACCGCCCGTCGACGCGCCGATATCGAGGCAATGGCGCCCGCGCGGATCGACGCCAAAAGTCTCCAGCGCATGCGCCAGCTTGACGCCGCCGCGGGACACCCAGGGGTAAGGCGCCGTCGCGCTGAGTTGCGCGTCCGCCGCTATGTCCTCGGAGGGCTTTTTGACAACCCTCCCGTCGGCGCGCACGAGCCCGGCCTCGATCGCCTCGCGCGCCTTCGCCCGGCTTTCGAACACGCCGCGCTCGGCGAGCAGAATGTCGGCGCGCGGCGCCATTATTCACCCGTCTGCAACAGCGTGCCGGCCCTGCGCGCGCCGGCCAGCAGCCTGGAGAAGGCGAAGGTCGCGAAAGCAAAAAGGGCGACGTCGATGGCGAGAGCTTGCATGATCAGATCAACACGAAACACATGGTCGATCAGCACGCCGCGCAACCCCTCGAAGACATAGGTCGGCGGCAAGGCCCAGGCGACGGGTTGAAGCCATGCGGGCAGCGTCGCGACCGGATAATAGACGCAACCCAGGGGCTGCACCGCGAACATCAGCGACCACGCGAGATTTTCCGCGCCGAGCCCGTAGCGCAGCAACATGCCGCAGACGAACAGGCCGATGCTCCAGGCAAAGAGCGCGAGAACGACGAAAAACGCCGCGAAACCGAAGCCAAGCGCCCAGAGGTTGAAGCCAAAAAACCAGATCGCGAGGATCGTCACGGGAACGACGCCGACAACGAGACGCACGAGGCTCATCGCCATCAGCGACGCCAGAAACTCGCTGGTCCGCAACGGGCTCATCAGCAGATTGGCGAGATTGCGCGACCACATTTCCTCGAGGAAGGAAAAGGCGAAGCCCTGTTGCGCGCGCAAAAGAATGTCCCATAGCAGAACCGCGCCGATCAACGTGCTGGCCAGTTTTCCGGCCGAGCTTTGCGAGGCGCCGCCGGCGGCGAAATAGGTCTGGAGGAAGCCCCAGGTGAGCATTTGCACCATCGGCCAATAGGTCATCTCGACGAGACGCGGCCAGGAAGAGCGCAACAGATAGGTGTAGCGCAGCATCATCGCGCCGACGCGGGCGAAGGAAAAACCGCTCATGACGCGGCTCCGCTCGCGCGTCCGCGCGCCACGTCGAGAAACACCTCTTCCAGCGTCGCGCGGCCATAATGCGCCAGCAGCGCGGCCGGCGAAGCGTCGTCCACCAGCGTGCCCTCGCGCAGCATCAGCACGCGGTCGCACAGACGCTCGACCTCGCTCATGTTGTGCGAGGCAAGAAGGATCGTGCAGTTATGCGCGCGGCGATGATCCTCGATGCGCGAGCGCACCCAGTCCGCCGTGTCGGGATCGAGCGAGGCCGTGGGCTCGTCGAGCAGCAGCAAGGCGGGATCGTTGAGCAGCGCCTTGGCCAGCGCGACGCGGGTTTTTTGGCCGGCGGAGAGCCGACCGGCGGGCCGGTCGAGAAAATCGTTCAACGCGAAATCCTCGGCGAGTCGTCCGATTTTTTCCCGCCGCGCGGCGACGCCGTAAAGTCTCGCGAAAACCTCGAGGTTTTGTCGCACGGTGAGCCGATGCGGCATGTCGACGTAAGGGCTCTCGAAATTCATCCGTCCCAGCACGCTCGCCCGGTCCGTCGCCATGTCGGCGCCAAGCGCCGTGATCGCGCCAGTCGTGGGCTCAATCAGCCCCATGATCATGCCGATGGTGGTGGTCTTGCCGGCCCCGTTGCCGCCGAGCAGCCCGGTGACCGAGCCCGCGGCAAGCGCGAAGTCAAGCGGCCCGACAACGCGCCGACCGTCGTAGGATTTGGAAAGCCCCTTGACCGTGAGGGCTTCGCGGGGTTGGGGCGTGGTCATGGCTCGGGTTTTACTCTCGCCCGGAGCACGGACGCAAACGTGAGGCGGAACCGCCAAATCAGACTTCTCTATCGAGTGACTTGAAACGCCTATCAAGCCATTCAAAACACAAAGAGCGGGGATGGCGATCGCCGTTCCCCACTCTTTGGCGCCCCGTCCTTGACCGTCCCATGCGTAACTGGTCCGAGCGTCTTCGCGCCTCTGAAACCAACCCCGCGCCGTCTCTTTGCGAGACCTGCCGCGGCCGCATGGAACCGGCGTCCTCCCCGACTTGGACCGTAGCTGGACCACCGCCCGTAACGTCAGTGACGCTAAGGGGTTACCCAACTTACTTGGCGAGCGGACACTATGACGAAATCGGGGCCATGTCATGCGAAATTATGCAGGATGACGTGAAATCGTGCGAACGCGTTTCAAAAATAGGCACAATTTTTTTTGTTTACCATGCCAAGCGCAGGAAACACCCCGCGAAAAGGTCGGCGGAGAAAAGACGCGCCCTCTCGCGGGCGGCGCGCGTCGCGCCGGTCATCGCCTGAACAGCCAGATCGCGGCGGCCAGAATCGCCGCGATTCCGACCAGCAGGCTTCGGTCGGAACTCCGCCGCGCGCGCGCCAGCTCCTCCAGCGAGGCCGGCGAGAGATCGACGCCCCGCGCGGCCTGTCGTCCGAGAACGGCCAGAGCGCTTTCCGCGTCGGCCAGCACCTTGGGCAGGTGCGTCGCCAGCTTGGCGATTTCGGTGAAGCTGCGGCCCGCGTCCTCGATCTTCGCCTTGGGGCCGAGATTGGCCGCGATCCAGTCGCGCACCACCGGGTCGGAGGTCTTCCATATGTCGAGCTTGGGATCGAGCGTGCGCGCGACGCCCTCCGCCACGACCATGGTCTTTTGCAGCAGCACCAGCTCGGTGCGCGTGCGCATGTCGAACAGCGCGGTCACCTCGAACAGCAGGGTCAACAGCCGCGCCATCGAAATATCGGCGGCGTTGATCGAGTGCAGGGGCTCGCCGATGGCGCGCAGCGCCTGCGAAAACTCCTCGACCGAATGAATCGGCGGCACATAGCCCGCCTCGAAATGCACCTCCGCGACCCGGCGATAATCGCGGGTGATGAAGCCGTAGAGGATTTCCGCGAGGAATCGGCGCTCCTTGAGCCCAAGCCTCCCCATGATGCCAAAATCAATCGCGACGATGCGCCCGGTCTTGTCGACGAACAGATTGCCCTGGTGCATGTCGGCGTGAAAAAAGCCGTCGCGCATCGCGTGGCGCAGGAAGGACTGCAACACGTTGCGCCCGAGATCCTTGAGGTCGTGCCCCGCCTCGGCGACGCGCGCGAGGTCGGACAGGGGGATGCCCTCGATCCATTCGAGCGTCAGAACTTCCTTGGCGGTGCGGTCCCAATCGACTTCCGGCGCGTGGAAATCGTGGTCCTTGGCGACATTTTCGCGAAACTCCGAGGCCGCCGCCGCCTCCAGACGAAAATCCGTCTCCAGTTTCACCGTGCGGGCGAGCGTGTCGACGACCTCGATCGCGCGCAGCCGCCGCCCTTCCGACGAATAACGCTCGGCGATTCGCGCGACCACGTACATATCGGCGAGGTCGCGCGCGAATTGCCCCTCGACGCCGGGCCGCAGCACTTTCACCGCGACCTTGCGCTCGCCGTCGTGATAGCGCGCGTGGGCGACATGCACTTGCGCCACCGACGCCGCCGCGACCGGCTCGCCGAAGGATATAAACGCCTCGTCGATTTTCTTGCCCAGGGCCCTTTCGACGATCTCGACCGCCTCGGCGCGCCCGAAGGGCTCCATGCGGTCCTGCAAGGCGGTCAGCGCGTTGGCGATTTCGCCGCCAACGACATCGGGCCGCGTCGCCAGAAATTGCCCCAGCTTCACATAGGTCGGGCCGATCTGCGAGAAGGCGCGCACCAGCGCCTTGGGCCCGCCGCCGACATCCTTGCGCGCGATGAGATTGGCGAGGCGCACCGGCAGCCGCGCCGGAGGCGGCAACAACTCGGGGTCAAGCCCGGCGAACACGCCTTCATGCGCGAGGATATAGCCGGCGCGCGCCAGTCGCAGAAGATGCCCGAAGCCTAGAAGCACGAAGGACCGCCGTTTCTATTTTTTATGATCGAATCCGGCGGCGCCCTCTCCTTCTCCCACTTGTGGGAGAAGGAGTCATGCGAAGCATGACGGATGAGGGGCGCCGCGAATTCCGCCAAACCATCCGTCAGCCTGTTACGGCTTCCAGCCCGAATGGATCGCCACCACGCCGCCGGTCAGCCGCTCGTATCCCGTGCGGCGGAATCCGGCCTTGCGGATCATCCCCTCGAATTCGTCGGCGCGCGGGAACTTTTGGATGGATTCGACGAGATAGCGATAGGGCTCGCCGTCGCCGGCGACGAGCTTGCCGACCGCCGGAATGACGTTGAACGAATAGGCCTCGTAAATCTTGTCGAGACCGGGAATCGCCACCTGCGAGAATTCGAGGCACAGGAAGCGCCCGCCGGGCTTCAGCACCCTAAAAGCCTCCTCCAGCGCCACCTGGATGCGCGGCACGTTGCGGATGCCGAAGGCGATGGTGTAGGCGTCGAAATTGGCGTCGGGGAAGGGCAGGCTTTCGGCGTTGGCCTGCACGAAATCGAGCTTGGCGTCCAAGCCGCGCTCGCGCGCCCGGTCGCGGCCGACCTCCAGCATCTGGCCGTTGATGTCGAGCACGACGATTTCGGCGTCCGCCGCCGATTTCTTGGCGACGCGAAAGGCGATGTCGCCGGTGCCGCCGGCGACATCCAGATGGCGGAAGCCCGGGTGGTTGCGGGTGTTGATCTTGGCCGCGAACGTATCCTTCCACAGGCGATGCAGCCCGCCGGACATCAGATCGTTCATGATGTCGTAGCGGCGCGCGACCTTATGAAAGACGTCGTCGACAAGCCCCTGCTTCTCCGCCAGCGGCACCTCCTCGAAGCCGAAATGCGTCGAGGACTCTTGGTCGGAACGGGGCTGTGTCATCGTGAACTCGCGTTTGGGGAAAGCGGGGACGGTATAGCCGCTCGGCGCGCTCAAAGCTATATGGCCGCGCGTCGCGGTCGCCCCGCTACCGATACCCCGCCGCCTGCAGCTCGAAAAGCTCGGCGTAGCGGCCGGGGCGCGCCAGCAGTTCCTCATGCGTTCCCTGCGCCTCCACCGCGCCGCCCGCCAGCACGAGGATGCGGTCGGCCATGCGCACGCTCGAAAAGCGGTGCGAGATCAGGACGGCCGTCTTGCCCTTGCTCAGCTCCTTGAACCGCTGAAACACCTCGAATTCCGCGCGGGCGTCCAGCGCCGCCGTCGGTTCGTCGAGAATCAGCACGTCGGCCTCGCGCATATAGGCGCGGGCGATGGCGATCTTTTGCCACTCGCCGCCAGACAGTTCGACCCCGTTCTTGAAGCGCTTGCCGATCATCTGGTCATAGCCGCGCGGCAGCTTGGCGATGACGCCATCGGCCTGGCTGCGCTCGGCCGCGCGCTCGACGCGGGCGTGGTCGTCGCGGGCGTCGATCCGCCCCACCGCGATATTGTCGCCGGCGGTCAGATTATAGCGGACGAAATCCTGGAAAATGACCCCCATATTGCCGCGCAGCGCGTCGAGATCATAGTCGCGCAGGTCGTGGCCATCGAGCAGAACGCGCCCCTCGCTTGGATCGTAAAGCCGCGCGAGCAGCTTCACCAGGGTCGTCTTGCCGGCGCCGTTTTCGCCGACCAGCGCGACGACCTCGCCCGCCCGCAGCGCGAAGCTCATATGACGCACGGCCCAGCGCTCGGCGCCGGGGTAAATGAAGCCCACGTCCTCGAACACGAAGCCCTCGCGGATCGGCTTGGGGAAAGCGAGCGGACTTTCGGGCGAGAGAATCTTCGGGCGAACGTCGAAAAACGAAAAGAGATCGTCGAGATAAAGCGCCTGACCGGCGATGGAGGAAAAACTCGACAGCAGGTCTTCGAGCAACCCGTGCAGGCGCCGGAACGATCCGGCGAGGAAGGTCAGATCCCCAACCGAAAACGCTCCCGTCAGCGTCCGCCAGACGATATAGGCGTAGGCGATGTAATAACCGGAGGCGCCGATCGCCGTGAACGCCCCGCCCCACCATGCGCGCTTCACCGCGAGCGTGCGATTGGCCGCGTAGAAATCGGCGGCGAGGCGCACATAGCGGTCGATCAGAAAGGCGTTGAGCCCGAAAATCTTCACTTCCTTGGCGGTCTCGACGCTGGCGGCGGTTTGCCGGACGTAATCGAGCTCGCGCCGCTCCGGCGTGCGGCCGAAGTCGAGCGAATAGCTCTTGGCGCTGAAATGCGCCTCGCCCAGAAAGGCTGGCGCCAGAGCCAAAACAAGCAGCGCGATCAGCCAGGGCGCGTAGACCACGAGGCCGGCGGCGAAGCTCGCCACCGTCACCATGTTCTGCGCCTGGCCCAGCAATTGGCTCATTAGCGTCATGCGCCCGCTGCTCTGGCGGCGCGCCCGCTCCAGCTGGTCCTGAAAGTCGGAATCCTCGAAAACCTGGAGGTCCAGCGTCGCCGCGTGTTCCATCAGGCGGACGCTCGACGCGTTGGTCACGCGTTCCGACAACAGCCCGTCGACGAGCGAGACCACCCGGCCGAGAACGTCGGCCATGACCGTCAACGCGAATTCCGTGAGCAGCAGAAGGCCGAGGCGGGTGAGAAGACCGCCGTCCAGCCATTGCTGGAACGTCTCGGGCCTCATCGGCGCCCCCGCCAGCCGCACGACGTCGTCGATGATCAGCTTGCCGACATAGAGCGTCGCGACCGGCGCGAGCGCGCGAACCAGCCGCAGCGTGGCCGAGGCCGCCGCGAGCCCCGGACTCGTCCGCCACACCATCGCGACGAAGGGACGCAGGTTCCTGAGCGCGCCGACCCGTTCCTTGAATGATCTGATATTCGCCAAGCTCGATCCGGCCCGTATCGCTCCAGGATGTTGGCAGTGTGATTTTTTATCGTCGCCGCGACAAGGGGCGCGAGGGAACTTCGTCGAAATTGGTGGCTTTGATGAAGGACACCCCCTCCTTCCTTGACCTCCCGCCCCGCCTCGGCTCCTGTGTCGGAAACACCCGGCGCGCCAAGACGCCGGGCCCGAGGAAACAGCCTTGTCCGACTCCACCCTGCTCGCCCGCGCGAAAATTTTCATCGAACCGGCCGACGCCGAGGCCGCTCAAAAACATCTGGAGCGCGCGCTGGAGCGGGACGCGGACGGCGCGCTCGCGGCGGTTCTTGGCCAGCATCCGTCCGCGCGAAAACTGTTGCTGGGCGTGTTCGGCTGCTCGCCCTATCTCGCGGGCCTCGCCGCGCGCGATCCGGCGCGGCTGGCGCGTCTGTTGCTCGCCGCGCCCGAGGCCGTCGTCGCCCGGCTGATCAACGAAGTTTCCGCCTTCGAGCCTTCGGATGAACCCGCGTTGATGCGCTTTCTGCGCCTGGTGAAGCAAGAGGCGGCGCTGGCCGTCGCGCTCGCCGATCTCACCAAGACCTGGGACACGATGACCGCGACGCGGGCGTTGACGCAAATCGCGGACGCCACGCTATCCGCCGCCGTCGCCTTCACGCTGCGCGAGGCGTCCATCGCCGGCAAATTGGAGCTGTTCGATCAACGCGCGCCCGAGCGCGGTTCCGGCTGGATATTTCTCGGCATGGGCAAACAGGGCGCCTTCGAGCTGAATTACTCCTCCGACATCGATCTCGTCGTGTTCTTCGATCGCCAGCGCGCGCGCGTCGCGCGGCCCGACGAGGATGTCGATCTCTTCACGCGGTTGACCAAGCGCGTGGTCAAAATCATGAGCGAGCACACCGCCGACGGCTATGTGTTTCGCACCGATTTGCGGCTGCGGCCCGATCCCGGCGCGACGCCGATCGCCATTCCCCTGGAGGCCGCCTATTCCTATTACGAAAGCA
>JBAUVQ010000254.1:0-5357 GCA_049583305.1 Methylocystis sp. | reverse complement strand
GGCCGACGCGCAGTCGCGCCGGTCCCTGGTCGAGCGCCGCGCGAATCCGCGCGAATCCGGGAAAGCCGCCCTCATCGCGCCGCCGCTTGCCGATGGAAAAGACCAGTCCGGCTTCGACCGGATCGGTGGTCGCGTCAATGTCATGGCCGCAAAGGCAGAGGCCCGCTTCCAGGCGCAAAGAATCGCGCGCGCCGAGGCCAACGGGCGCGACGTCGGGATGATCGAGCAAGCGGAGCGCGAAGCCTTCCGCGATGGCCGCCGGCAGCGAGATTTCAAACCCATCCTCGCCGGTGTAGCCCGAGCGCGTGACATAAATTCCGGCGCCCTCGTAATCGAAGGCGCGCCAGTCCATGAAGCTCAGCTCCTCGACCCCGGGAAGCAGCTCCTTGAGCGCGTCGACGGCGCGCGGCCCTTGCAACGCGAGCATCGCCCGCGTTTCCTGGACATGCAGCGCGAGTTGGGGGAGCGCCCGCGCGATCAGCGCGAAGTCTCGGGCCTTGGTGGCGGCGTTGACGACGAGGAACATGCGTTCGTCGCGTCCGGGCAAGCGCGTCGCCATCAGATCGTCGAGAATGGCGCCCGAGTCGTCGAGCAACTGCGTGTAGCGCGTGCGCTCGGGCGCGAGTTCGACGAGATCGGCCGGCGTCAGCGTCTCCAGCGCGCGCGCCGCGCCGGCGCCGGCGAGAATGGCCTGGCCCATGTGCGAAACATCGAACAGCCCGGCCTTTTCGCGGGTGTGCAGATGTTCGGCGACGATGCCGGACGCATAATGCAGCGGCATGTCGTAGCCGGCGAAGGGAACCATGCGCGCGCCAAGCCGCCGGTGCAGCGCGTCAAGCGGAATCCTCGCGACGGGAGGAGCTTCGGAAACAGCGAGAGTGCTCAAGGGGCGCTCCGGAACGAGGGCATGGCCGCGCGTAAACGGATTCATCCGTCCGCGCGCCCCCTCTGTCCGGGATACCTGAGAGATTCCCCGCGCTTTATTCGCGGGTTTCGCCCTTCGGTGGGCGCCGGCGAATCATCGGCGGCGCCGCTTTCCAGAGTTTTAGATATTCCGCGCGGTTCGTTTGCCTGAGCGTTTCCGGGGCGGTTGCGCCTTCGGCTCCGACCTTAAAGGCCGGCATCTCCCGCGAGAAATAATCAACTACGCCTATAAATGTGCCCGCGCTTCGTTTCCGTCAAGTTAAAGAATTAGGCGGACGCCTGTTTTACGTCTGCCCCCCCTTGAGCCGATAGAAGACATGATGCCCGATCACGTCCATCTTGGTCAGGCTTCGCGCCCAGCGCGGCTTGACGTAATTGGCGTGATAATGCGTCGAGCGGCCCACGTCAGAAATATAGGTGCGGCCGGCCATGACCTCGTCGGCGACGCGCACCGCGTTGTCCCAGGCGTCGCGCTCGGTGATGCGCAGCGATTTGCCCTCGCAGGCGAAGGAGAACTGGCAACCCTTGTAGTGGTGGCGGTTCTGGTAGACGACGCCGCAGACGTTGTTCGGATAGAGTCCGCTGGAGACGCGATTGAGCACGACTTGCGCCACGGCCGCCTGGCCCGCCTCGGGCTCGCTGCGCGCCTCGAAATAGACAGCCTCGGCGAGGCAGCGCTTTTCGCTGCTCATCTTGTCCTGGTCGATCATCGCCGCGTAGTCGGGACGCGCGTTGTTCGGCGCGCTGGAGCCTTGCAGCGCCAGCGTCGCGCGCGGGAAAGAGGCGACCTCGATCGGCACCGCGTCGGGTTGCGCGGGGGTCGACGAGCCAAGCGCGACCGCGCGGGGAACGGGCGGCGTCGCGCCATGTTCGGCGCGTTCCCGCGCGGCTTCGGCCGAGACGGGGGTCGACGCCGAGCCGGATTGTGCGGGCAGGGCGGCGGCGCCTTTTTGTGTCGTCGTTTCGGTCGCCGCGGCTGGCGAGCGGAAGTCGCGCGCGTTGTCGTCGCCGGGCAAGGCGGAGCGCGGCGCGAGCATCACTTGCGTCGACGCGTCGAAAGCGCGAAAGGCGAGGTCGGAAGCCGCTCCGCCGCCGTGAAGACGCGTATCGAATGAAGGACGCATCGCGACGAGCGGATCGCCCTTATGCGAACGGTCGACTTGCGGGAAATTCGCCGCGTTCGGCTTGAGGTCGACGTGCGGCTCGCTCTCGTCGGACGGCGAGTGCAGGTCGAACGGGCCGCCCTCGTTCAGTCGCGCCAGCTCGACAATCGGGCGATTTTCGTCGTGAACGAAGCTCCCCGACAGCGCCGACGCGAGCGACGGCTGTTCGGGCGTGAAGCCGACCCTGGCCGTGAGGGGAGCCTCGTTCCAGCCGGAGGAGACGTCCTGGCCGGCGGAGGCCGTGAAGGACACGAGAACGCCAACCCCAAGACACCAGGGCGCGATAACGCCGACCGCCCAACCCGTATTCGACCGACCACGCATGCGCGCAACCCAACTGAGACGCCACGATTGATTCCCGGCCCAGCGCGCGAGGCGTTGGTCAAGCCCGGAAACTCACACCGTATGGTTATTGCTGATTAGGCTTGCGGGTCTGTTACCCTTGAGCGGGTCGGCGCGTTTCAGTTTGGCGCAGGGCGCGTTTCAGTCGCCGATCAGATGCAGCGCGACTTCGCGCCGATGCGGCCGGCGCCGGTGCTCGAACAGAAAAACGCCCTGCCAGACGCCAAGCGCCAGCGCGCCGTCGATAATCGGTATCGAAAGCTGCGTCTGCGTCAGCGCCGCGCGAATATGCGCGGGCATGTCGTCGGGGCCCTCGCTGTCATGCGCGTAAATCGCCGCGTCCTCGGGCGCGAGCCGGGCGAAAAAATTTTCGAGATCGCTCAAAACGGACGGGTCGGCGTTTTCCTGGATCAGCAGCGACGCGGAGGTGTGGCGGCAAAACACGGTGAGCAGTCCAGTCCGCATGCGCTGGTTCCGGGCGAAAGCCTCGACGGCCGACCCGATCGAATACAATCCGCGACCCTGGGTGTCGATTTGCAGCGTTGTGACGGCCTGGCGCATTCATCGTTTTCCGTGGCGATTGGCGGCGAGCCAATGTAGAAGGTCGCCTTCGATCCTCAATCCTTTTATGGAGCGAGCCGAATGTCCGCGCCCGAGACCGGAACGCCGAGACTTCCATGCCGAGACGGGCGGGGCGCCGGTTGGTCGACATGAGCGAAGAGATCGCCGATGTCGAGTTGAATGTCGCGCCTCAATACGGTTGGGGCTGGCTGGAGCGCGCGCCCGACCGGCCGATCGCCGTGCCGCCGCCCTTTGCGTTTCGAGCCCGGGCGGCCAGGCCGAACGGCCGGTTCGTCGCCACCGGGCTCGTCGATCGACCCGGACATCTGCTTGATGGCCTTTGGCTGAGGCTGGAGCAGCGCCACCGCGAATGGGACGGCGTCTGCGATCTTTCCGTCTACGGTCGTCTCCCGCGCGGCGAAAACTTGTCGAGCGAAGACGAGGTTTATCATGGCTACGCCCGCGTCGATCCGATCTGACGCCGTCTTGGCGGCAAAAAATTCTTGCTTTAGCCCACTGATCTATTAAGACACTAAACTAATAGACTAAAAGGTCCGAAAGTTGGCGGGATCGGCGCGGGCATGGCGCGCGAGCCACCGCGTTTCGGGCTCGTGGAGCACGATTGATGGCGCATTCCAACTTGTTGGCGCGGTTCGCCCTGGCCATGACTTGGGCGCTGCTGGGCGCGGCGCTCGTCGCCAGCCCGGCGCGCGCCGGCCAGTCCCTGCTCAACGTCTCCTACGACCCGACGCGCGAACTTTACAAGGCGATCAACCCCGCCTTCATCGCGGACTGGAAGGCCAAGACCGGCGAGACCGTGCAAATTCAGTCCTCGCATAACGGCTCGGGCGCGCAGGCGCGCGCGGTGATCGAGGGGCTCAAGGCCGACGTGGTGACGCTTGGCCTCGCCGCCGACATCGACGCCATCGCCGCCAAGACCAGCAAGATACCCGCCGACTGGCAGCGGCGCCTCCCCAATAATTCCACGCCCTACGCCTCGACCCTCATTTTCCTGGTGCGCAAGGGCAATCCCAAGGGGATTAGGGATTGGGACGATCTCGCCAAGCCCGGCGTGGCCGTGGTGACGCCGAACCCCAAGACCTCTGGCGGCGCCCGTTGGAATTATCTCGCGGCCTGGGGCTATGGCCTCGCCAAGTTTAGCAATGACGAGGCGAAGACCAAGGATTTCGTCAAGGCGATCTATAAAAACGCGCCGGTGCTCGACACGGGCGCGCGCGGCGCGAGCATCAGCTTCGTCCAGCGCGGCCTCGGCGACGTGCTGATCGCCTGGGAGAACGAGGCCTTTCTGGTCTTGCGGGAGTTTGGGGCCGACAACTACGAATTAGTCGCGCCGCCGCGCTCCATTCTCGCCGAGCCGCCGGTCGCGGTCGTGGATGGCGTCGCCGAGGCCAAGGGAACGCGCAAACTGGCGCAGGCCTATCTCGAATTTCTCTATACCCCGGCGGCGCAGGCGATCATCGCCAAGAATTTCTACCGTCCGGCGCATCCCGAGTTCGCCGCCAAGGAAGATCTCGCGCGCCTGCCCAAAATCGAGCTGTTCACGGTCGACGAACTGTTTGGCGGCTGGGCCAAGGCGCAGAAGAAGCATTTCGCCGACGGCGGCGTGTTCGACGAAATACAAAAGCAAGAGCCGACCCCATGACCGACGAAACGCGCCATCGGGCGGCCATCGAGCGTAGGGGCCCCGGCGCGGGCACGCTCGGCGTCAAGAAGCCGTGGAGCTTCACCGCGCCAAGCGTGCTGCCAGGCTTTTCGCTGACCTTCGGCTACACGCTGGTCTATCTCAGCCTGATCGTGTTGTTTCCGCTATCGGTGCTGGTGTGGCGCGCCTCCAGCCTCGGGTTTGGCGGCCTTTACGCCATAGCGATGGAGCCGCGCGTCGCGGCGGGCCTGCGCGTGACCTTTTCGATCTCGCTCGCGGCGGCCGCTGTCGACGTGGTGTTCGGCCTCATCGTCGCCTGGGTGCTGACGCGTTACGAGTTTCCGGGCCGGCGGCTTCTCGACGCCGTTGTCGACCTTCCCTTCGCCTTGCCGACGGCGGTCGCGGGCATTTCGCTCGCGTCGCTCTACGCGCCCAACGGGCTGTTCGGCGCGCCGCTAGCCGCGCTTGGCGTCAAGGTGGCGTTCACGCGGCTGGGCATTCTGGTGGCGCTGATCTTCGTCGGTCTGCCCTTCATCGTGCGCACGGTGCAGCCGATCATCGGCGAGCTGGAAGTCGAATTGGAGGAGGCCTCGGCGACGCTGGGCGCGACGCGCGCGCAAACGGTTTGGCGCGTGTTGTTGCCGCCGCTCGCCCCTGCGTTGCTCACCGGCTTCGCGCTGGCCTTCGCGCGCGCGGTCGGCGAA
>JBAUVQ010000253.1:0-3116 GCA_049583305.1 Methylocystis sp. | reverse complement strand
GGCCAGTTCCGCGGCCTTGCGCTCGGTGATGTCGAGCACGATGGCCTGCAAACGACCATCCGCGAGCAGCCTGCCCCTGACCTCGCCGGTGAAGTTGGAGCCATCCTTGCGGCGGAAGCGCCATTCGCTGACAATCATTTCCCCGCCGTCGAAGCGCGCGACCTCCGGACCAATGCGCGGCGCTTCCGACGGGTCGACGACATCGGCGATGGTCAAGCGCAGCAATTCCTCGCGGGTGTAGCCCAGCATCGCGCAGCCGGCGGAATTCACGTCGATATAGGCGCCCCGCGCGTCGGCGACGAAGATGCCGTCCGTCGCCTGCTCGACCAGCGCGCGGAAACGCGCCTCGCTCGACCGCAGCGCGGTCTCCTGGCTGGCGCGTTCGGCGCGCAAGCGCAGCACGCCAACGCCGTAACTCAATTCGTCGGCGAGCTTTTGCAACAGGGACACGTCCGATGCGCTAAAGGCGCGCGGGCGGCCCGAATAGATGGTGAGGGCGCCGATGGTCTGGTCGTTGGTCTTCAGCGGCAGCGAGATGCAGGCCGCGTAACCGCGCCGCAGCGCCGCTTCCCGCCAGGGCAGGAAGTCCCTGTCGGTGCGTATGTCGTTGAATATCGCGGGTTGGCCGGTGCGGATCGCCGCGCCGGCGGGGCCGCGGCCGTGTTCGCGATCCGCCCAAGTCAGACGCAGCCTATCCAGATAGCCATCCTCATGACCCCAGTGCGCCACAATGCGAATGCTCTGTTCGGCGTCCTGTTCGGCGTAGCCAACCCAAACCATGGCGTGGCCGCAATCCTCGATGACGATGCGGCAAAACTCGCGCAGAAAGCTAGCTTCGTCGGTGGCCCGCGCCAAAGCCCAGCCGCTGGCGCGATAGGCTTGCAAGGTGCGGTTGAGTCGCAGCAGTTCCTGGTCCGCGCGCTTTTGTTCGGTGATGTCCAGATTGATGCCGGACATGCGGATGGCGGATCCATCCGGCGCGTAATCGACCTTGCCCAAGGCCGAGAGCCAGCGCTCCTCTCCGGATGCGAACACAACCCGATATTCCGTCCGGTATTCGGGCGTGCGTTTCTCCAAGGCCTCGCGCACCGCGCTCTCGGTCGGCGCGCGGTCGTCGGGGTGCAGGCAGGCAAGCCAATCCCCATACGTGGGCTGACCGAGCTTGGGATCTCGCCCATGCAGCGCATAGCTTTCGGGGGACCATATTTGCTCGTTAGTGGAAATGATCCACTGCCATGCCGCCGCGTGGGCGCCGCTCAGCGCGAAGCGCAGCCGCTCCTCGCTCTCGCGTAGCGCCTCTTCGGCGCGCTTGCGATCGGTTACGTCGAGATTGGTTCCAACGACCCATTCGGTCTGTCCCTGGGCGTTAACGCGGAGCGTTTCCGCGGATTGTATGTCGCGGCATTCCCCATTGTCCCCGCGCCGGATGTGAAACTCGCGGCGCCCGACCCCGCCTTCCCGCGCGTGCACTCGCAACAACTCTTCTTGGCGAGCCAAATCTTCCGGCAATACCGCGGCCGCCCAAATCTCGTAGTTCACCAAACCGTCTTTGGTCGGAGGAATCCCGTAAATGCGGAACATCTGAGCGTCCCACCAAATCACGCCGGTGTTCACGTTCCACTCCCAAATACCAACCTGCGTCGCCTCGGTGGCCAATTGTATCCGCTGCTGGCCGTCGCGCAGCATGTCCTCGTTACGCTTTCGCTCGGTGATGTCGGCGCGGATCGCCACATATTGGCGCGGCTTTCCCTCCGCATCGAGAAAGGGCACGATTGTCGTGTCGACCCAATAGAACGAACCGTCCTTGGCGCGGTTCCTCAGCTCGCCGCGCCAGACCCGGCCGCTGGCGATCGTCGTCCAGAGGTCGCGGAAAAATTCCCGCGGATGGAATCTTGAGTTGATGATGCGGTGATCTTGGCCAAGCAGTTCCTCGCGCGAATATTTCGAGATCGCGCAGAACTTGTCGTTCACATAGGTTATCGCGCCGCGCCGGTCGGTGACGGCCACGATGGCGTGCTCGTCGAGCGCCGCCCTCAGATCCGTCACCTCCTTCAACGATTCGCGCAACGCCTGTTCGACGCGTTTGCGATCTCCAATGTCGCGAAGAATCGTCGAAACGCCCACGACATCGCCCTTGGCGTCCTCCACCCGCGAGAGGGTAAGCGAGACGTCGATTTCGCGGCCGTCCTTGGCCACGCGCGTCGTCTCATATTGATCGATGCTCTCGCCCGCTCTGATCCGCGCGACGATGCCAGCCTCCTCATCGATACGCGCTGGCGGAATCGCTCGCGTAATCGACTGTCCGATCATTTCCTCGGCGCCAAAGCCGAACAGGCGCGTCGCCGCGGCGTTCCAGCTGGTGATCGTCCCGTCGAGAGTCTTGCTGAAAATCGGGTCGGACGACGACGCGACAATCGCCGACAGCCTCTCGTTCACGGCCGCCGCCGCCTCGATCTCGGTCAAGCGCGCCCGGGCCCGATGCAGCATCTCCGTTATGCCGACAATGAGGGCGCAACTCATCAAGAATCCGGTGAGCCCGAGCACGCCGTCGGAGTCCGCGAGCGGAACGAAGAAATAATGGACCGTGATGACGCAAAAAATGGCCGCGAAAATTCCGCCGAACAAACCTCCGAAAAGCGAAGCCACCGCCACCATCGGATAGAACGTCAAATAGGCGAGCTTTGTCGTTGAACCTCCCAGCAGCGCCAATCGGGCCAGCGCGCCCGCGCCGGCGGCGAGGATGCCGATTCCAAAGCCCGACCACCAAAAGGAACGATAGCGCCAATTGGCGACCTCGATCAAAACATCCAAAACACGGTGGCTCCACGCCGGCTTCAACAGCCGGCTCCCGCTCAGCGGCAAGGAACCCTGCTCGGATGGCCCATCATAAGCCAATGACTTGCCTCGATCTTGCCGCGCCAAGCGCCGCCTCTGACCGGCGCTCTACAGCCGGCCGCCAGGTTCTCGAGCAATTTCGCCACTATCTGCCGCCGGCGTCAATGGTTGTCGCCATCTGGACGTGGCGGTCGTTGCAGGCGCGGGCTTGGCCGAGAACATCGTAACAATATGATCATATTTCGATTTCGGGTTCTCGACCTCAGGCTCTGGGGTCGTTT
>JBAUVQ010000252.1:0-16166 GCA_049583305.1 Methylocystis sp. | reverse complement strand
CCGGCGGGCGCCGCCCGTCTTTAAGTTCAACAACACAGGATAGGCAGATGAAAATCGTGACCGCGATCATCAAGCCCTTCAAGCTCGATGAGGTACGTGACGCGCTGACGGCGATCGGCGTCCACGGACTCACCGTGACGGAGGTAAAGGGCTACGGACGACAGAAGGGTCATACGGAAATTTATCGCGGCGCCGAATATGCCGTCAGTTTTCTTCCGAAATTGAAAATCGAAGTGGCGGTGTCGTCGGAGCTTGTCGACAAGACCATCGACACGATCACCACCACGGCGCGCACCGGCCAGATCGGCGACGGCAAGATTTTCGTCGCGCCAATCGAGCGCGCGGTCCGCATCCGCACAGGCGAAAAAGACGAGGACGCGCTGTGATCATCTCTTCCCCGACCTTTCAGGAGTCGCAAATGAGTCTTCGTCCGCCATGCCGCATTTCCAGGGTTTCGACAGTGACGGGAGCGTCGATCCTAGCTCTGTGCGCTCTTTCCACCGCATCCCCCGCGTTCGCTGGCGGCAACGCGCCGGTTCCCAATCCCGGCGACACCGCATGGCTGCTGACGTCCAGCGCGCTGGTGCTGATGATGTCCATCCCCGGCCTCGCGCTGTTCTATGGCGGTCTGGTGCGCTCCAAGAACATGGCGTCGATCCTCACGCAAACCTTCACCATCGTGGCGCTGGTCGGCGTTTTGTGGACGCTTTACGGCTATTCGCTGGCTTTCGGCGACGGCGGCTCGCTGAACGCCTATATCGGCGGTCTCGGCAAGGCGTTCCTGCGAGGCGTTGGCCCCGAGGCCAACGCGCCGACGTTTACGCCCGGCCATGTCATTCCGGAACTCGCCTATTTCGTGTTCCAGATGACCTTCGCGATGATCACGCCGGCCTTGATCATCGGCGCCTTCGCCGAGCGCATGAAGTTCTCGGCGGTGTTCGTGTTCATCACGGCATGGGTGACGTTGATCTATTTCCCGATCGCGCATTGGGTCTGGGCCGTCGCCGATCCGAATGTGATCGTCGACGCGGCGACCGAACTCGCGGCGGCGACAACGGACGAAGCCAAGAAACTGTCGCAGGACAAGATCGACGCGGCGACGACGTCGGTCGGCTGGATCGCCGGCGGCCTCGCGCCCTGGATGAAGGGCGTGGGCGCGCTGGACTTCGCCGGCGGCACGGTGGTGCATATCAACGCCGGCATCGCGGGCCTCGTCGGCGCGCTGATGGTCGGCAAGCGCATCGGCTACGGCAAGGAAGCGCTGCCGCCGCATTCGCTCACCATGTCGATGATCGGCGCCTCGCTGCTGTGGGTCGGCTGGTTCGGCTTCAACGCCGGCTCCAACCTTGAAGCCAACGGCACGACGGCCCTCGCCTTCGTCAACACAATGGTGGCCACGGCCGGAGCCGCGTTGTCCTGGCTGCTGACGGAATGGGCGCTTAAGGGCAAGCCTTCGCTGCTCGGCCTGATTTCGGGCGCGGTCGCGGGCCTTGTCGCGGTGACGCCGGCCTCCGGCTTCGCCGGGCCGATCGGCTCGCTCGCGCTTGGCTTCATCGTCTCGCCACTGTGCCTGTTCTTCGTCTCCAAGGTGAAAAACACCTTCGGCTACGACGACGCGCTCGATGTGTTCGGCGTCCATTGCATCGGCGGAATCACCGGCGCTCTGGCGACAGGCATTCTGGTCAATCCGGCCCTGGGCGGCGTCGGCATCACCGACTACAGCAACATCGGCGAAAACTTCGCGGGCAAATACGAAATGATCCCGCAAATGATCGCTCAAGGCACTGCCGTCGGCGCCACCCTGCTGTACTCGGGCATTGGCTCGGCGATCCTCTACAAGATCGTCGATCTGATCATCGGCCTGCGTCCCGAGCCCGACGGCGAGCGCGAGGGTCTCGACATCACCGACCACGGCGAGCGGGCCTACAATCTCTGATCGTTCGCCTCAAACGATCGGACGAGGGGAGAGCGGCGCCTTCGCGGGCGCCGCTCTTTTTTTGTCGCGCGTTCCGCCCGCGCCTGGCGGTTCGAGACTTGCCCCCGGCGCGCGGCGGGACTAGCGTCGCGTCATGTTCGAAGCAAAATTCCAGACCTTCGCCGCCGCCGCCGAGCGCGACGCCAGCGCCCCACGCCTTAAGGCCTTGCGCGAAAAACTCGCCGAGCAACAACTCGACGGCTTTCTCGTGCCGCGCGCCGACGAGCACCAGAGCGAATATGTCGCCAAACGCGCCGAGCGGCTCGCCTGGCTCACCGGCTTTACAGGCTCGGCCGGATTCGCGGCGATCCTGAGGGACAAGGCGGCGGTGTTCGTCGACGGGCGCTACACGCTGCAAGCACGCGACGAAATCGACCCAAAACTATTCGCGCCGCTAGACATTGGCGAGACGCCGCCGTCGCGCTGGCTCGCCGAGAATGCCGGAGCGGGCGGGCGCATTGGCTACGACCCTTGGGTCCATACCCCGGCGCAAATCGAGCGTTTTTCGAAGGCGCTCGAGGGGAAGAATATTTCCCTGGTCGCGCTGGACCACAATCCGATCGACGCGATCTGGACCGATCGCCCCGCGCCGCCATCGGGACTGGTCTCGCCGCATCCGCCGCGTTTTGCCGGCGCCAGCGCCAAGGAAAAACTCGCCCGCGTCCGCAAGTCGCTTGGCGGCGCCGACGCGCTGCTACTGTCCGATCCACATTCCATCGCCTGGGCCTTCAACATTCGCGGCGCCGATGTCGCGCATACGCCAATCGCGCTGGCCTTCGCCTTGCTACCGGCGAGCGGTCGGCCGACGCTGTACGTGGAGGCCGAAAAAATCTCCGACAAGACGCGCGGCGCGCTGGAAAAATTCGCGACCATCGCGCCGCCGGATCAGCTGTTATCCGATCTTCAAGACGCCGGCGCCAAGTCCCGAACCATTCTGTTCGACGCCGCCACCGCGCCCGTAAAGCTCGTCGAGACCTTGCGCGCGGCGGGCGGCCAGCCGCGGCTAGGCGACGATCCGGTCGCGCTGCCCAAGGCGATCAAGAACGAAACCGAGCTCGCCGGCGCGAGAGCCGCCCATATCCGCGACGGCGCCGCGTTGACGCGCTTTCTCGCCTGGTTCGAGACCGAGGCGCTCAAAGGCAAGCTCACGGAGATCGAGGCGGCGCAAGCGCTGGAAACTTTCCGCCGCGAGGGTGGGGACTTGCGCGACATTTCCTTCCCGACGATTTCCGCCTTCGGCCCACACGCGGCGATACCGCATTATCGCGTCAGCGAAGCCAGCAATCTGGGCATCGGCCGCGGCGTTTATCTCGTCGACTCCGGCGCGCAATACCTCGACGGCACGACCGATGTAACGCGCACGGTCGTGGTCGGTCGCGCGTCGAAACAGCTGCGCGACCATTTTACGCGCGTGCTCAAGGGTCATATCGCCATCGCGCGCATGGTGTTCCCGAAGGGCGTCTCGGGCGCGCAGCTCGACGGCTTCGCGCGTCGGTATCTTTGGGAGGCGGGGCTCGAGTTCGATCACGGCGTCGGCCACGGCGTCGGCGCCTATCTCTCGGTCCACGAGGGACCGCAGCGCATCAGCAAATACGGAACGACGCCGCTGGAGCCCGGCATGATCTTGTCCAACGAGCCCGGCTACTACCGCGCCGGAGAATATGGGATCAGGCTCGAAAATCTGGTGATCGTCGAACCTCGCGAAATCCGGGGCGCCGAACGCGAGATGCGTGGCTTCGAAACCATCACGCTGGCGCCCTTCGATCTAAACTGCGTTGAACCGGCGATGCTCTCGGCGGAGGAAACGGCGTGGCTCGACGCCTACCACGCGCGCGTGCGCAAGACGCTATCGCCGCTGCTCGACGCCGCGACGCGTCGCTGGCTGAAAACGGCGACGCGCAAGGTAGGAACGTAGCGCCCTCGCGCTCCGCCGCGATAAAAGACCCCGGATCGATATCACCTGCTCCAAATCCAGAGGAGTTTCATGCCGCTCGCTTCGACCCGTCGCGCATTTCTCGCCGGCGTTAGCGCCCTGGCCATCCCACTGCCGGCGTTGGGAGAGGAGCCCACGCCGCGCGTGCTAGCGGCGCGGCCCGGTAAAGCGAGACTACTGCCCGAGCCCGCGGCCGCGACGAATATTCTTGGCTTCGAGGGAGCGCCGCGCGGCCCGACCAAGGAGACGAGCGCCCTCCGGACGCCCTATGGTCCGATCCTGCGCTACAAGCAGGGCGATGCGCTGTTCGCGCGTCTCGTCAACGAGACCGATTTGCCGATGAGCCTGCATTGGCAGGGCATGCTCGGCGACAACGCGATGGACGGCGTGGCTCCGTTGACCCAGGCGGCGGTCGCGACCGGCGCGTCCTTCGACTATCGCCGCGCGCTGAACGATCCTGGATTGTTCTGCTATCGCCCCAGCGTCTTTCCACGAACCGGAGAATTGATGGGGCGTGGACTTAAGGGCCTCGTCGTCGTCGACGAGGCGGCGCCGCTCGCCAGCGACGCGGATCTTGTCGTTCTGCTCGACGATTGGCGGCTCGACTCCAAGGGCGCGATGGACGTCGAGTTCGCCAAAGCCGCCGAGGCGCGTGGGGCGGGACGCATCGGAACATTGCTGACAGTGAATGGCGCGAGCGCGCCCGCGGTGCATGAATTCGCGCCCGCCGCGCGCGTGCGGCTGCGGCTGGCCAATCTCGCCAACGCCCGGATCATGGTGCTGTCCTTCGAGGGCGTGAAGCCCTATGTCGTCGCCATCGACAGCCAGCCCTGCGACGCCTTCGTGCCGGTGCGCCAGAGCATTCCCGTCGCGCCGGGCGCGCGCTTCGAGCTGATGTTCGACACGCCGGCGGCGGGGGCGACGGCACGAATGATTTTACGCGGCGCGGAGGGGCAAGATCAGGATTTGCTGCGCTTTACCGCCAAGGGCGATCCGCTTCCGACGCGTCCCGCCATTCAATCGCTGCCGCAAAATCAACGATTGCCCCGCGAAATCAAACTTGCGGCGTCGAGAAGGATCGACCTCGCGATCGCGCTAGATGGCGGCGCTTGGACTCTCAACGGCGCGATCTCGAAGGCCTATGGGGGCGAGCCGCTGTTTCACGTGAAGCGCGGGACGCCGGTCACGCTCAGCTTCGACAATCGCGCCGCCGTTCCGCTGGTCATGCATGTGCATGGGCACGCGATGCGGCTGCTTCACGATCTCGACGACGGCTGGGAGCCCTATTGGCGCAACGCCGTCGTCGCGCCGCCGGGCAAGGTCAAGCACGCCGCCTTCGTCGCCGACAGTCCCGGCAAATGGGCGCTGCACGACGACATCCTGGAGCACGAGGCGGCGGGCGTGGCGACGTGGTTCGAGGTGACGTGAACGGGGCGGCGAGCGCGCCGTCCGCGTCAAAATTTTTCGTCGATCTCTATCTTGCCGCTACGCGCTTCGCCGCTAACTTTTCGCGCACGTCGCGGCGCGGGCCGCGAAGCAGTGCCTGGAGGAGAGTAACATGCCGCTCGCTGTCCACCACAATTCTGAAATTGGCAAGGTTTTCCTTGCGATATTAGGCGTCGCCGTCTTCGTTGTGATCGCTCTGACCTGGGTGCCCGAGTTGGTCGCCCCGGGCGGTGGCACCGA
The DNA here is from genome assembly GCA_049583305.1 of Methylocystis sp. GTDB lineage: Bacteria > Pseudomonadota > Alphaproteobacteria > Rhizobiales > Beijerinckiaceae > Methylocystis. The sequence continues at coordinate 10,572 of JBAUVQ010000252.1, read as the reverse complement.
GGACCAAACGACCGTTGGCAAAACCGTGAGGATGATCAAGTAGGCGGTGATCAAGTCGCCTTAAGTTCGCCGCGCCCATGAGGCGGGCGCGGCGGAATTTCGGTCAAATTTTTTTCAAGCGGCGTTGGCCCATGGGCGCCTCCCCCCTTGGCGCCGGAATGGCATTGCTACGGCCCGGGACGAACGCGGGCCGTTTTTTTGTGAAGGTTCGGACGAACAGGAACACCGGCTCAGCCCGCGCCGCGCGCGAGCTTTGGTTACGGTTCGAACGAGGACCGATTCCGCGGTACCCCGGGAAGTTCTCGCCTGTCGAAAAGCGGAACCCGTTTGTCACTCCTCCCCATCCCCAAACAAATCAAACCGCGCCGGCGCGCGCGCGGGCTCCTTTAGTCCCAAATGCCTGAACGCGTTTGGCGTCAGCAGTCTTCCGCGCGGCGTGCGTTGCAGAAAACCCTGTTGCAGCAGGAAGGGCTCGATAATGTCCTCGATGGCGTCGCGCGGCTCGGACAGCGCGGCGGCGATCGTTTCGATTCCCACCGGGCCGCCGCCGAAATTCACCGCGACCATATCGAGATAGCGCCGGTCCATCACATCAAGCCCGATGGAATCGACTTCCAGCAGCGTCAGCGTGCGGTCGGCCAGTTCTCTCGTGATTTTTTCCGCGCCTTCGACGATCGCGAAGTCTCGCACGCGGCGCAGCAGTCTTCCGGCGATGCGCGGCGTGCCGCGCGAACGGCGGGCGATTTCGCGCGCGCCCTCGTCGCTCATGCCGACGCCGAGCACCCGCGCGCCACGCCGCACGATCAATTCCAGCTCCTCGGTGGTGTAAAAATTCAGCCGAACGGGAATGCCGAAGCGGTCGCGCAGCGGCGTCGTCAACAGGCCCGCGCGTGTCGTCGCCCCGACCAGCGTGAATTTGGCGAGGTCGATCTTCACCGAGCGCGCCGCCGGGCCTTCGCCGATGATCAGATCGAGCTGAAAATCCTCCATCGCGGGATAGAGGATTTCCTCCACCGCCGGATTGAGCCGATGGATTTCGTCGATGAACAGCACATCGCGCGGCTCGAGATTGGTGAGCTGGGCGGCGAGATCGCCGGCCTTGGCGATCACTGGCCCGGAGGTCGAGCGGAAATTGACGCCCAATTCGCGCGCGAGAATCTGCGCCAGCGTGGTTTTGCCAAGGCCCGGCGGGCCGACGAATAGCACATGGTCGAGCGCGTCACCCCGAGTCTTGGCCGCCTCGATGAACACCTTGAGATTGGCGCGCGCCGCCTCCTGGCCGGTGAATTCGGCGAGAGCCAGCGGACGGATCGAGGCGTCCGCGTCGTCGTCGCGTTTCTGCGGCGTGACGAGACGCCGGGGCGGGGTGGTCAAGGGGGACTGCTCCAAGGGGTTGCGCGAGGGCGGATGCGAGGATTTTCGGTCCGTGCTAGTGTGGCGAGGATCGGAGAAGAGCCACGTGAATCGCTTATCCTCCCAATATGAGTATATGTCCCTCGACGATTTCGAGGAACTTTTGGCCGACAAGCCCGCCGACGAGAAGTGGGAGCGGCATTATGTGCTGATCGAGCGCGACTTTTTCGCCGTCGATGTTCACGACCGCGTCGAGGGTGGCTTTTTCGAACGCCAGCGGCTCAGTGTCCCGCAAGACCTCCTGCGCCTGCCGGCCATTGCGTTCGAGCTGCCGCTGGCGGAAATCTATCGCGACGTGATCGCCTCGACTTCATGATCGAGGTCAGCTTCTACCATCTGACGCGCCGAAGGCTGGAGCAAGCCTTGCCCGTTCTGCTGGAAAAATCGCTAGCGCGCGGGTGGCGCGTCGCGGTGCAGGCTCGCGACCCGAAGCGTCTCCAAAATCTCGACGACTTTCTGTGGTCGTTTGAGCCGACAAAATTTCTGCCGCACGGAACGAGGGCGGACGGCGCGCCTGAAACCCAGCCGATCTATCTCACGATCGAAGGCGACAATCCCAACGGCGCCGATGTGCGTTTTCTCATTGATGGCGTGAACGCCGCGCCGCTGCTGAGCGATCCCGCCAGCGCGCCGAACGCCCGGGCCGTCCTAATGTTCGACGGCAATGACGCGCAGGAGTTGCAAGCCGCGCGCGACCAATGGAAGGAACTGCGCGACGCCGGTTTCGAGCTTGTCTATTTTCAGGAGGACGAACGCGGCGCATGGGCGGAGAAGAAACGGGAGAAAAAAGCGTGAGCGACGATTTCGCGGAACGCCGCGCGCGCGCCAGGGCGCGGCTCGACGCCATCGACCCGCACGGAACGCCGAGCGGCGTCGCCGCCGACCCGATGCGGCGCGAATGGTTCGAGGCGGTCTATGCTTTGGCCGAGCGCGACCCGGCGGGCGTGCCCTGGGGCGATCTCGCGCCGCATCCGCTGCTGACGGAGTGGCTAAGCGCCCACGGTCCGCTGAATGGCCTGCGCGCCCTTGATGTGGGCTGCGGACTCGGCGACAACGCGCTGGCCCTGGCCGAGGCCGGAGCGCGCGTGACCGGGTTCGATCTCGTCGCCGGCGCGATCGACTGGGCGCGAGAGCGCTTTCCCGACCAAGGCGTCGAGTTTCGCGCGGCGGATCTCTTCGCGACGCCCGCGGAATGGCGCGGCGGGTTCGATCTCGTGCACGAATGTTACACGCTCCAGGCCTTGCCGGAGAACTTGGCTCCGCGAGCGGCTCGCGCGCTGGCCGGCCTCGTCGCGCCGCGCGGCCGCTTGCTGGTCATCGCCCGCGCGCGGGATGAAGAGCAGACGAGCGCCGGCCCGCCCTGGCCGCTGACGCGCGGGCGGATCGAAGCGCTCGCGGTGGACGGCCTGACCTTGGCGTCGCTCGAAGACCTAACCATCGAACAGGGCGCGCGCCACTGGCGCGCGATGTTTTCGCGCGAGCTTTAAAATGTCGCTTCTTTCCGTCAAAAACGCCTCGAAACGCTTTGGCGCCGTGGTCGCGCTGGACGATGTGTCGCTCGACGTGGGCGCGGGAGAATTTTTCGCGCTGCTGGGGCCTTCGGGCTGCGGCAAGACCACGCTGATGCGGCTCATCGCCGGTTTCGAGACGCCAGACTCCGGGCGGGTGATCCTCGCCGGGCAAGACCTCGCGGGCGCGCCGCCGCATAAGCGGCCCGTCAATATGATGTTCCAGTCCTACGCCCTATTTCCGCATCTGAACGTCTTCGACAATATCGCTTTTGGCCTGCGCCGCCAGGGAGCCGCGCGCGACGCCGTTTTCGCGCGAGTGGGCGAACTGCTCGACATCGTGCAGCTACAAAACCTTGGCTCGAGACGAATTGATCAGCTTTCCGGCGGCCAGAGGCAGCGCGTCGCGCTGGCCCGCGCCCTCGCGCCGGGGCCGTCGCTGTTGCTGCTCGACGAGCCGCTCGCCGCGCTCGACCGAAAGCTGCGCGAGGAGACGCAGTTCCAGCTCAAGGATATTCAGCGGCGGCTGAAAACCAGTTTCGTCATCGTCACCCATGATCAGGACGAGGCGCTGGCGCTCGCCGACCGCATCGCCGTGATGCGCGCCGGCAAGATCGAGCAGATCGGTTCTCCCGTCGAGATTTACGCGCGTCCCGCGAGCCGCTTCGTCGCGGGCTTCGTCGGCGCGACCAATATGATCGAAGGCCATATAGTCCGCGACGACGCGGGAACCTGGTTCGTCGCGCCCTTCGGCCGCCTACCCCGCGGGGAATGCGCGCTGCCAGACGGCGCGCGGGCCGTGTTGTCGCTGCGGCCAGAACACGTCGGGCTCACCGGCTCGGGATCGGGTCCGGCCGGCGTGCTCGAAGACATCGCGTTTCGCGGCGCGTCGGCGCGGCTGCGCATTCGAATGGAGGCGAACAGCGAGCTACGCGCCACTCTCGGCGGCGGCGCGGCGAGGGGATCGTTTTCGATCGGCCAGAAGTTGCATGTGGTTATCGAGCCCGAATTCGGGGTTCTGTTCCCGGAGGGCGCATGATGGCGCGTCTTTCGCTCGCGCGCCGCGTCGTGCTCGCCGCGCCCTATGCGTGGATCGTCGCGTTTTTCCTCGCGCCAATGGCGCTGATCGCCAAGATTTCGCTGTCCCATCCGGCCGAGACGCGCCCGCCCTACGAACCCACGTTCAGCATTGATGACGGGCTCGCGGGCGCCTTCGCCAAACTGCGGACGCTGAGCCTCGACGCCTATCGCGGCCTCGCGGGCGACCAGCTCTATCTCGATTCCTATCTCTCTTCGCTGGCCATCGCCGGCGTCTCCACGGCGATCATGTTGACGATCGCCTATCCCTTCGCGCTGGCCATGGTTCGCGCGCCGCGCCGATACCGACCGCTGTTGATCGGGCTCGCGGTCGCGCCGTTCTGGACGAGCTTTCTGATCCGCGTCTACGCTTGGATCGCGCTGCTGAAAGACGAAGGGCTGATCAATCACGCGCTGATCGCGTTGCACGTCATCGACGCGCCGCTCTCGATTTACGCCACCAATACCGCCGTCGTGATTGGCATTGTCTACAGCTATCTACCGTTCATGCTGCTGCCGCTCTATTCGGCGCTGGAGCGCCAGGACCCGGCGTTGCGCGAGGCCGCGGCGGACCTTGGCGCGTCTCCCCTGCAAGTTTTTCTGCGCGTCACGCTGCCCTTGTCGCGGCCGGGCGTGATCGCCGGTTGTCTGCTGGTGTTCATTCCGGCGGTCGGCGAATTCGTGATCCCCGATCTGCTTGGCGGCTCCGAGACGCTGATGATCGGCCGCACGCTGTGGAACGATTTCTTCGCCAATCGCGACTGGCCGGCCGCCAGCGCGGCCGCGATCATTCTGCTTGCGTTACTGATCGGCCCGCTGTTCGTCGCCGAGCGCGCGCGGCTTCGCGCCGAGGAGGAGCCGTCGTGAAAGTCGCCCGCTCTCTCGTGCTGCTGCTGGGCTTCGCCTTTCTTTACGGGCCGATCCTGATTCTCGCGGCGATGAGTTTCAATGCATCGAGGCTAGTGACGGTCTGGGGCGGCTTTTCCACCAAATGGTACGTGGCGCTGCTAAATGACGCGGCGATGCTGAACGCCGTCACGATCAGCCTTTCCGCGGCCACGCTGTCGGCGGCCATCGCCACGCTGCTCGGCCTCGCGGCCGCCGTCGCCTTGGCGCGCTTTGGCGCCTTTCGCGGGCGCGGACTGTTTTTTGGCGCGGTGCACGCGCCATTGGTGCTGCCGGAGGTCGTGCTGGGCCTCGCGCTACTGAGCGCCTTCGTCGCCTTTGGTTTCGAGCGCGGCTTTGTCACGCTGGTGATCGCCCATGCGACCTTCACAATGTGCTTCACCAGCGTCGTATTGCTCGCGGCGCTACGCGGGCTCGACCCATCGCAAGAAGAGGCGGCGATGGACCTTGGCGCGACGCCTTCGCGGGCCTTCGCGCTGGTTGTGCTGCCGGCGATAGCGCCCTCGCTCGCCAGCGCCTTCATGCTGGCCTTCACGCTCTCGCTCGACGATCTCGTGATCGCCAGCTTCACGACCGGCCCCGGAGCGACGACGCTGCCGATGCGGATTTATTCGCAGGTGCGGCTCGGCGTGACGCCGGAGGTCAACGCGATCTCGACGCTGCTGCTGGCCTTCGTGGGCCTCATTCTCGCTGTTTCGGCGCTGACCTTAAACCGGCCCGCGCGAGAATAGGCGCGCTCTCACGCCGCCACGCCGCAGCACTTCTTGTATTTCTTGCCAGAACCGCAGGGACAGGGATCATTGCGACCGGGCTGCGCGCCCTTCACGATGGGCGCCGGCTTGCGATTGGCTTCGTCGACGAAATACCAACGCTCGTCTTCCGCGTCGAAGCGAAACCGCGAGCGCTCGCGATGCGCGCGCTGCTCGCCGTCGAGGACGAAATGCGCGATGAATTCGACGAAGCCCGTCGCATCGCCCGCCTCGCCCTGTTCCGTCGAGACAATATCGAGTCCGAGCCACTGCGACTGCGACGCCCAGTGAGTCACCGCCTTGCGGTCGAAATCATGGCGCGCCTCCGGCGCCAGCGAGTCGTAAAGGAAATCGATCTTACCGAGCGCGAAGGCGCTGTAGCGCGCGCGCATCAGGGCTTGCGCCGTCGCGGCGGCCTTCCCCGCTTCGAGAATAGGCGCGCAGCAAGCGGAATAGGGCAGCGGGGCCGCGTCGCGCAGGCGGCAGGGGCAAGTCGTGTCGGTCATGTCGGGATGCGTCCAGCGAGAATCATTCTCCCCTTCTAGTCAATGCGCGGGAAAAGCTAAAGTGGCGCCCGGCGCTTCGCCACGTCCGCCGATCGACCCAAGCTCGCGGCGTTACCCGCCCCACGCATTCGAGACGCGACCGTTCAATGCGCGAAGTTGAACAAATTCCACCAGGCGAGGGTCAACGCGGTTCCGCCCACGAGCATCAGAAGACCCAAGCGTTTCAATACGCGCGGGCGAATCAGAACGTCTCGCGATTCGTCGCTCCGCGTCAGCGCCTCTATATCGCGGATGGTCCGTCCCGTGGGGCCGACCTTCGGCGGGGTCCGCGTGGAGGAAAAGGAGGGGCCGCAACTGATGACAAGACGAGGCATGGCTTATTCCCGATGGTTGTCTCGGCGATCCAGTTCCGTTTCAAAACGGAACGGATCGCCATGTTCACACCCATCGCTTCAAACCGGGCGCCAGCCGCCCTTGCGCGCCATGCCCGTGGCGCTTCTCAGGGAACGGCCACCATCACGTCGGAGGATTTGACCACCGCGTGAACGGACTGACCGATTTTAAGATCCAAGTCCTCAACGGCCTCATTGGTGATCGAAGCGGTGATGATCGAGCCGTTGACGTCGATCTGCACATGAGCGGTCGTCGTTCCCTTTTTTATGTCGACGACCTTGCCCTTGAGCGCATTGCGGGCGGAAATCTTCATTGGCGTTTCCCTTTAGTTTGAGGATATGAGGGCTCACAATTCTACTTTAGCGTCGCGCGCCGCGGGCGCAATCCAAGCCGGCGCCTCAAATTCACTCAGATTCCAACCCCTGGGGATAAAGGCCGCCGCTGGCCCAATCCAAAAGTTCCACGAGATGCGCGACCGGGATCTCGGTCCCGCCGCCGATCTGGATCATGCAGCCGAGATTGCCGGCGGCGATGACGTCCGGGGACAGGGATTCGATATTGGCTGCCTTGCGAGACCGCAACTCCCCGGCCATTTCCAGTTGCAACAGATTATAGGTCCCGGCCGAGCCGCAGCAGATGTGGCCCTCGGGAACCGGCATCGGGACAAAGCCGGCGGCTTTCAAAAGATCGAGCGGCTCCCGGGTGATCCGTTGGCCGTGCTGGAGCGAGCAGGCCGCGTGATAGGCGACGCGGAGCGGCGGCGTCGTTCCGGTCGGCCTGAAGTCCATCGCGGCCACGATCTCGCTCACATCGCGCGCGATGGCGGAAATATGCGCCGCCCTTTCCGCCAGTCGCGGGTCATCCTGGAACATGAAGCCGTAATCCTTCACGGTCACGCCGCAGCCCGAGGTGTTGGTGACGACCGCGTCGAGCCCGCCCGCCTCGATCTCGCACGACCAGGCTTCTATGTTGCGGGCGGCGAAGGCGCGCGACTCGCCGGTCTTGCCAAGATGATGCGCCAGCGCGCCGCAACAGCCCGCGCCTCGCGTGACGACGACCTCGACGCCATGGCGAGTCAGCAGCCGGATCGTGGCCTCGTTGATGCGCGTGTCGAGCACGGTCTGAGCGCAGCCATTCAGCAAGGCGACGCGCATCTTGCGTTGACCTTGCGCCGCGAAGACTTGGGGCCGGTCGACCGTTGACGGCGCGGGCAAGTGCTTCGGCGCCATCGCGACAAGGCCGCGTAGCCGTCCCGGCAAAACCTTAGCGAAGGGCCGCGCCAATGTCGCGCCACGCAGCGCCAGCCGGAACAGCGCCGGGCGCGCCAAAACAAAAGCCAGCGCGCCGCGCAAAAACCGTTCGCCCAAGGGGCGCGAAAAAGTCTGCTCGATATGGGCGCGGGCGTGATCGACCAAGTGCATATAGTGCACGCTCGACGGACAGGTGGTCATGCAGGAGAGACAAGAGAGGCAGCGGTCGACGTGACGCGTCGTGCGCGCGTCGGCGGGGCGCTCGTTCTCCAACATTTCCTTGATGAGATAGATGCGTCCGCGCGGCGAATCGAGCTCGTCGCCGGTGAGCAGAAAAGTCGGGCAAGTCGCTGTGCAAAAGCCGCAATGCACGCAGGCGCGCAAAATCTTTTCCGACCGCGCCATGTCGGGATCGGCGAGAGCGACCAATGAAAAATGCGTTTGCATCGCTCTAAAACTCCGCGCGCAGCCGGCCGCGCTCCAGAATATGCGCGGGGTCGAAGCTTTCCTTCACGCGCCGCGTCAGCGCCGCCAGCGCCGGCTCCTGCGGCTGGAACACGTCGACCGCCGCGCGAACGTCCATGCTCGCGCGAATAAGCGTCGCGTGTCCACCAAGCCTCGCCACTGTATTCCGCAACAGCGCGGCGTGAGCGTCGGGCGCGGGCTCGAAACAGAGCCAGACCAGACCGCCAGCCCAATCATAAAAATGCGCGAGCAAGGGCGCGCCGGCTTCGCCCAGTCCAGCGATCACGGCGGGACCGTCCGATGGCGCGACAGAGACGCGCCAGACCTGCCCGGCGCGGTCCGCGACCGGCGCCGCGTCGCGCAGCGCCCGCCACAAGGCGACGGAGTCCGCTTGCGCCAGAATCTCGAAGCTTGCGCCGAGGTCGGCCAACAAGGCGCGCATATCCTCGAGCCGCCGCGCGACGGAAATCGCCGGCCCCTCGAAGCGTATCGCCGCCGCGTTCTCGGAGAGGCATAGCGGCGCGGCGCATTTTGGGAGCAGCGCGAGACCGCTCGGCTCGAAAGGAGATCCGGACGCCTTCCGCAGCGCCGCAGCGCCGGCCTCTTCGCTAAGGCCACATAGCAGCAGTGTTTGTTCGGTTTCCGGCTTGGGCAAAACCTTGAACGTGACTTCCGTCAGCGCCGCGAGCGCGCCATATGAGCCCGCGACGAGTTTCGACAGGTCGTAGCCCGTGACGTTCTTCATCACGCGGCCGCCCGACTTGACGATCTCACCGCGCCCGGTGACGCAACGGAAGCCGAGGAGATGATCGCGCAATGCGCCCGCCTTCACGCGGCGCGGGCCGCCTCCACCGACCGCGACAAGGCCGCCTATGCTGCTTTGCCCCGAGGCGAAGCCGAGCAGAGGACCGTAATCCATCGGCTCGAAGGCGAGATGCTGGCCGTGGGCGTCCAGCAGCCCCTTGATTTGCGCGAGCGGCGTGCCGGCGCGCGCGGAAAGCACCAATTCTTCCGGCTCGTAAAGCGTGACGCCTTCGAGCGCGGCGAGTGAAAGCTCTTCGCCGATCGCGGGGCGACCGAGTTGCGTTTTGGAGCCGAAGCCCTTCAGCCGCAGCGGCGCGCCGCTGGCTTTCGCCTCGCGAACGATCTCGGCGAGTTCCACTTCGTCGCGCGGCGCGAGGCGCGTCATCGTCAAAACCTCGGCAGATCGGGAAAGGGCATGGCGCCCGCGACGACATGCATCGCGCCCAGTTCCGCGCAGCGATGCAGCGTCGGAAACACCTTGCCGGGGTTGAGCCGCCCGGCGGGATCGAAGGCGCATTTGACGCGCATCTGCTGCGCCAGATCGACCTCGTTGAACATCTCGCCCATCAGATCGCGCTTTTCGACGCCAACGCCGTGTTCGCCGGTCAGCACCCCGCCGACTTTGACGCAGAGACGCAAAATATCGGCGCCGAGCGCCTCGGCCCGCGCGACGTCGCCGTCGATCGACGCGTCATAGAGGATGAGCGGATGCAAATTGCCGTCGCCGGCGTGAAACACATTGGCGACGCGCAGCCCGTGCTGGCGCGCCAGCGCCTCCATGCCGATCAGCACTTCGGCAAGTTTTCCGCGCGGGATCGTGCCGTCCATGCAGAGATAATCGGGGCCGATGCAGCTCACCGCCGGAAATGCGTTCTTGCGCCCGGCCCAAAACTGGAGCCGCTCGGCCTCGCTGGCTGAAATCTTCGTCGTCGTCGCGCCCTCCGCGCGGGCGATCCCTTCGACGACGCCGACAAGGCTGTCGACCTCCGCCGCCGTCCCGTCGAGTTCGACGATCACCAGCGCCGCCGCGTCACCGGGATAGCCGCAAGGCTGGAAACGCTCGACCGCGTCGATGGTGGCCTTGTCCATCATCTCCATGCCGCCGGGAATAATGCCTCGCGCGATGATCGCGCCGACGCAGCGCGCGCCGGCCTCGACGCTGGGAAATCCCAGCAACAGCCCGCGCGCGACCTGCGGCTTGCGCAATATGCGCACCGTGACCTCGGTGACGACGCCGAGCAGCCCTTCCGATCCGGTCATCAAACCCATGAGGTCATAGAGCTCGCTGTCGAGATGCTTGCCGCCGAGGCGGACGATCTCGCCGCCCATCAACACGACTTCGAGTCCGAGAATATTATTGGTGGTGAGGCCATATTTCAGGCAATGCACGCCGCCGGCGTTTTCCGCGACATTGCCGCCGATCGAACAGGCGATCTGCGAGGAGGGATCGGGCGCGTAATAAAAACCCTCGGTCTCCACCGCCCTGGAGATCGCGAGATTC
>JBAUVQ010000251.1:0-2693 GCA_049583305.1 Methylocystis sp. | reverse complement strand
CGCTCCATGATCTCATGTCCTCATGAATTTTTTCGCGCGCATTTGCGAGATGCGCGACATACGCTGAGAATCCCAGCGAATCGCGCGAAGCATCTTCGCGAATTGCTTGACAATTGTACGATGCACAACTCCGCCCTTGATTGACATTCATCAAGGAATGCCCGCGCCGAGCGTCGCTGCGCGCATGTGTCACATCGTTCGAAATCCTCTCGCGGCTTCGCCCGGAACGGCATGGATTTCGCCGCGACAATTTTTCGAAGGCGATGCACGATAGCATACGGAAAAACGCTATCGCGTGACTTTGTCGCAGTGTTTTGACGCCGCGGATAACGCGACACGGGCGCGTGAAGCCATCGAAAAGCGCGCGCGAATCAGGGCCAGCAGGGCCGCTGGACATGATAGCCAAACAAAGCGCCAAGAGGCTCCGAGGTGCGCAACTCCGTAAGCCCGGTGAAATAGACGTCGCTGCCGGAGTAAGGATAAGCGGGGCCGCAATGACGATCGCGCGACGCGACGGCGCTTGGGCGCTCGCGCGGAGCGACCTCTTTCGTGATTGATTCGGCGCGCGAGAAACGCGGCTCGACGGCGCAGCTCATGATGGCGACCAAAAGGAAGACCGACATCGATCGCGACATTTCAATGTCCCCGCATATTCGCCAACGTCGTTTCGCGCGAGTTCGCGTCGAAGGCAGCTTAGTCCGACTCTCTTGCGAGGCCAAGTCAACCGACGCGATTGGCGGTCGCGCCCAAAGAAACTGAACATCTCGTCGAACGCCCACCGGCTAGCCGACGCGGGGGATTTGAGCGCGATTGCACCCATCGAACGTCTGGTCGATAGTCTCGACGCCTGGGACGTCTTTTAATGAGGATGCGCAATGACCGAGACCGCGACGAAGTCCGGCGATTGGCGAGCGATTTATGTCGACGGGCGGGTCGCCCGGAACCGCCTTGTCACGCTCCGTTTCGGCCCGGCGCTGGAAATCTTCGAGGACGGCGCGTTTATGACAGCCTGGCCCTATGCCGACGTGCGCCGCGAAAGCTCGGAAGACGGCCTATTGCGTTTGCGCGCCGCGGCGTCGCCTGAACACGCATGTCTCGAGGTGCGCGATTCGGACTTGCAAGCGCAAATCACCGCGCGCTGCAGGTTGCTTGGAGGCGAAAGCGCGCGGGATGCGGCGACCCCAATGGCGATCGGCTGGTCGATCGCGGGCGTCGCGGCGATCGTCGGATCAATCTGGCTCGGCGTCCCCTACGCCGCCGACCGCATCGCGGCGCGAATCCCGCTCTCGGTCGAGCGCGGCCTTGGAGAAGCCGCTGACAATCAGGTGCGCTCTATCTTCGGGACCAAACACTGCGCGGCCCCCGCGGGCGTGGCGGCCTTGGCGAAACTCTCGGCGCGGCTCCAAAGCGCGTCGGGATTGCGCCTGCCGGCGACCATCGTTGCGCTGCCATCCAAAACGCCCAACGCCTTCGCGCTGCCGGGCGGTAAGGTCTATCTGCTGTCGGGCCTGCTCGCCAAATCCGACAATCAAGACGAGATCGTCGGAGTGCTGTCGCATGAACTGGGACATCTGCAGCATCGCGACCATCTTCGTCGCATGATCGCCGATGGCGGCGCCGCCTATCTGATCAGCCTACTGTTTGGCCATGTCACCGGCGGCGGCGCGCTGATCTACGCCAGCAAGACGCTGTTGTTCGCAGCCCATTCGCGTGAATCGGAAGCGGCGGCGGACGCGTTCGCCGCGGCCACGCTGGCCAAGCTCGGGCGCCCGGCCAAGCCAATGGGCGAATTGCTGCTTCGAATCACTGGATCGGAGGAGCATGGCGTCACGACCATCTTGCATGATCATCCGTTGAGCCAGGCGCGGCTCGACTATCTTTCGGCGCAGGACAAGGGAACGACCGAACCAGCGCTGCTGAGCGACGCCGAATGGACGGCGCTGAAAGCGATTTGCGACTAGAGGCGCGCAAAACGGCGCCAGTCAAGACAACGCTGATTGTGAAATATTCGGGACATCATTAAGTTGTCCACAATTATTTGATTGTTACGCGACCCTAATGGTTGTCCAAAGTTGACGTGCCGCCTACGTTCGTCGACGCGGCTAATAAGGCGTGGAGTTTCGGAGCCCTGCACAACACAGGGTGAGTTGAGAAGGTTTTTCGACCGATGCGCCGGCCGCATCCGGGGGCGTGCGAGTATACGAGTGTGCAGGCGACCATGACCCGCGGTAAACTTCTTTGTTCCCCGGTTAGCCGACGCCCAAAAGCGTTCGAGGGAGCGTCTTCGCGGACAATTGCGCGCCGACTTCATGGGGCAAGCGTCGCGTTCTCAAACATGAGTAAACGCGCGAATCGATCGAATGCGGGAGAGTAGACAATGTGTGCCCTCAGTCGGGAGGAGCTTTTTGAGGCTTGCCGCGCAATCTATAGGACGGCGGGAGACAACTTTATGTTGCCGCCGCTCATTCGGGATATCGAAAGTCCCGCGGAAAATCAAAGGCACACCTATTATAGCCTGACAGACACCCAATGCATCCGATTCATCGTTGAGTTCGACAAAGCTTATTTTGACGCCACCAAGTTTCCACTCAAGAAGTTTCCATTGCGTTTCAGATGCGAACTATGCGATATAGACTTTCAAACGGATCCACTTGAACTTGGTGAAATTGAAACGAGAGCATTGATACGCGCAT
>JBAUVQ010000250.1:0-1747 GCA_049583305.1 Methylocystis sp. | reverse complement strand
GTTGATGCGCTTTTGCAGGCCGGGGACCTTCTCCAGCGGCACTTCGACGCCAAGGTCGCCGCGCGCCACCATGAGCGCGTCGGAAACCTCGATCACTTCCTCGAGGCGGGTGATCGCCTGCGGCTTCTCGATCTTGGCCATTACCAGCGCGCGGCCCTGCGTCAGCTTTTTCACTTCGACGACGTCTTCCGGGCGCTGCACGAAGGAAATCGCCACCCAGTCGACGCCCTCGGCGAGCGCGGCCTCGAGATCGGCGCGATCCTTGCTGGTCATCGACGTGATGGGGATGTCGGTCTCCGGCAGGCTGACGCCCTTGCGGTTGGACAACCGCCCCGCGACATCGACCACGGCCCGGGACCATTCCGGTGTCGCCTCGACGACGTGCAGCCGCACTTTGCCGTCGTCGATCAGAATCGTATCGTCGACCTTGAGCGCCGCGAGAATTTCTGGATGCGGCAGGCGCACGCGGGTCGCGTCGCCGGGAGTCGGGTCGGAATCGAAGACGAAGCTGTCGCCCTTGCGCAAATGCGCCGAGCCCTCGGCGAAGGCCCCGATGCGCAGCTTCGGACCCTGGAGGTCGACCAGCACGCCGATGGCGCGGCCCAGTTCCTGTTCGATCTCGCGGATCATCCGAACGTAATTGCCAAGTCCCGCGTGGTCGGTGTGGCTCATATTGATGCGAAACACATCGGCCCCAGCGACGGCGAGGCCGGTGACGATGGCCTTGTCGACGCTGGCCGGTCCGAGTGTCGCGATGATTTTGACGCGCCGCAGCCTTCTCATTTCTTTCTTATTCCTTTTCGCGGGCGCCGCTCGCGCTCCCGTTCATTGCGCCGCCGCCGGCGCGATTGGCGCGGCCGGGTCGGTCAGTTGCACAGTCCAATTCCGCGCGTCGCGGCCGGTGTCGATCTCGAAGAAACCGGTGCGATCATAGCCGCGCGCGAAACAATCCGCGCGCCCATCGATCCTGAACTCCCGGTCCCGCGTGCACATGAAGGACTTCCCCTTCCATTCGCCCCCGCGTTCGTCCATCGCGTAGACATAGTAATATTGCGCCGCGAGAGGGCCCCGCAAAAGCACTTCGCAGGCCGAGGGACGCAGGTTCCACCAACCTTCGGACAACCAGTCGCGCCCGTCGGTATAGGAAATAGCCACGCTAACGCGGCCACTCGTATTGTTGCACAGCCGAAAATCCGCGCGAGCCGATTTCGTGCCGCAAGCGCAGAAAAAAAGGATGACAACTGGGACGGCGAGACGATTCATGCGCAAAGGCGTCTTCAGGGGTAAACTAAACCGCGGCGCGCCCGGGAGGCGGCGTCGGATCAGTTTAAGCCAAACCACGTGCGCGCCGCTTTGTCTAGCCCGCAGGCGCGGCGCGCCAATATCTCACGCCCCCGCTCGCAAAAGCTCCGCCGCCCTGACCGCGAAATAGGTCAGCACGCCCGAGGCCCCCGCGCGCTTGAACGCAAGCAGACTTTCCATCATCGCGCGGTCGCCGTCCAACCAGCCGTTTCGCGCGGCGGCCGTCAGCATCGCATATTCGCCAGAGACTTGATACGCGAAGGTTGGCGCGCCAAAAGTTCGCGCGACGCGGGCCACGATGTCGAGATAGGGCATGCCTGGCTTCACCATCACCATGTCCGCGCCCTGTTCGAGATCGAGCGCCACCTCGCGCAGCGCTTCGTTGGAATTGGCGGGGTCCATCTGATAGCTGCGCTTGTCGCCGCGCAATGTCTTGGCCGTGCCG
>JBAUVQ010000249.1:0-6911 GCA_049583305.1 Methylocystis sp. | reverse complement strand
GGCCCGCGCGGCGCACGGCCTGCCGGTGACGGATCGCTACCGCGTCGCCGCGCTCGGCGGACTGCCGGAAGAGGGCGAGATCATGCTGCTCGGCCCCGCCGAGGCGCCGATCGCGCTGCTGCGCGGGCGCTTTCGCTTCCGGCTGCTGGTCAAGGCGCCGCGCTCCGCCGATCTGCAAGGCTTTTTACGCGACCTTTTGGCGGCCGGCCCGCCGGAACGCGGCGGCGTGCGCGTGCAGGTGGATGTCGATCCGCAGAGCTTTTTGTGAGCGGCGAGGCTCAATGCGCCTTTCGCGTCGCCAGCCCCCTGGCGACGCCAAGCACGATCAGGCACCCCGCGAGCGACAGCGGCGTCTCCAGCGGCAGGTGAAAGCGCGACCAGATGGGGTCGGTCGCCGCCATGGCGCCCGCGACCCAGCCGAGCACGCCGGCGCCGGCCCAGATCAGGACGGGAAAGCGGTCGAGCAATTTGATCAAAAACCCCGCGCCGAACATGACCAGCGGCGCCGATAGCGCGAGGCCGAACACGATCAGTCGCATCGAGCCATGCGCGGCGGCGGCGATGGCGAGCACGTTGTCGAGCGACATCACCGCGTCGGCGACAATGATCGACATTACCGCCTCGAAAAGATTGGGCCTGGCCGCCACGCTTTTGCGATTTTGATCGTCGTGCGGGAGTTTGATCGCCACGTAAAGCAGCAGCAGCGCGCCAGCCGTCTTCAGCAGCGGAACGTGCAACAGCTGAACGATCGCCAGTGTGAAGCCGATGCGCAAGGCCACGCCGCCGAGCGAACCGAGCAACACGCCCCAGCGCCGCTGTTCTTCCGGTAGCCGCCGGCAGGCCAGCGCGATCAGGATCGCATTGTCGCCGGACAACAAAATGTTGATCCAGACGATCTCGAAGACTTCCCAGGCGAGCGCGAGATTGCCGGACATTTACATGCGTTCCGCCAGCAGCGCGCGGCCGTCATGACCCAAGACGCGGATGTCGAACATCTCGCCAGCCACGGCGCCCGGCGTGCGCGCCGGCGTGAAATCAAACGCGCGGGCGAGGCCGCCGCGCTCGGCGAGCACGCGCAGCACCTTGCCGTCCTGTTGCGCGAGATGGCTGGCGAGCCTCGCATCGCCTAGCGCCCGCAATCTTTGCGCGCGCGCCTTGATGGTTTGCGGGGCGACGGGCGGCATGCGCGCCGCCGGCGTTTCCGGCCGCGACGAGAACGGAAACACATGCAGGTGGGTCAGGCCGCATTCCGTTACAAGATCGAGCGTGCGCGAAAACATCTCCTCCGTCTCGGTCGGAAATCCGACGATGAAATCGGCGCCGAACACGATGTCGGGGCGCGCCAAACGCAGTTCCTCGCAAAATTTTATCGCGTCGCGTCGCGAATGGCGGCGCTTCATGCGCTTCAGGGTCAAGTCGTCGCCCGACTGCAAGGAGAGATGCAGATGCGGCGCCAATCGCGGTTCCTTGGCTATCGCCTCGATCAGAATCGAATCTGCCTCGATGCAATCGATCGAGGATATGCGCAGCCGCGCCAGTTCGGGCAGTTCGTCGAGCAGCAGCCGAACGAGGCGCCCCAAGGTCTCGCCGTCGTCCAGATCGCCGCCGTAGGACGTCAGATCGACGCCGGTCAGCACGATCTCGCGCTTCCCGGATGCGACCAACTCGCGCGCCCTGGCGACAATCTCGCGCGGCGGGGCCGAGCGCGACGGTCCGCGCCCGAACGGGATGATGCAAAAAGTGCAGTCGTGATCGCAGCCGCTTTGCACGGCCAGAAACCCGCGGGTGCCTTCGCTCGCGCCAAGCGCTCTTTGCGCGCCGAAGTTTTTTCCGGCAGCCGCGAACAGGCTTTTGTCGCCATTGCCGATGACGCGCTCGACGCCTTCAATGCCTAAAAATTCCGCTGGCGCGATGGTCGCGGCGCAGCCGGTGACGATGATCCGCGCGTTTGGCCGCTCGCGATGCAGGCGGCGGATGGCCTGGCGCGCTTGTCGCGTCGCCTCGCCCGTGACGGCGCAGGTGTTGACGATGAAGAGATCCTGCTCGTCGCCGCCGCGCGCCTCGCCCGCGAGCGCCTCCGATTCGACGATGTTGAGCCGGCAGCCGAAGGTGATCGTTTCGACGGCGGAGCCGCTCACGTTGTCAGCCCCTTGAAAATGGCGGGATCGAGCGTCGTCTCGAATTCGAATTCGACCGGCCCGGTCATGTGGACGTGATCGTCGTCGCGCCAGTGAATGAGCAGGTCGCCGCCCGGAAGCTTTATGTTCGCGCGGCGCTTTGCGCGAAAAGTTCGGGCCGCCGCGACGAGGGTGGCGCAAGCCGCCGAGCCGCAGGCGCGCGTCGCGCCGGTTCCGCGCTCCCAGACGCGCAACAGGATTTCGTCGCGGGGCAGAAGTTGCGCGAAGGAGATGTTCGCGCGCTCGGGAAAGAGCTGATGATGCTCCAGCGCGGGCCCGAGCTTTTCGAGATCGACCGCGTCGGCGTCGTCGACGAAAAACACCGCGTGTGGATTGCCCATGCCGACGGCGCAAAAACGCGCCGGCGCGCCCTCGATCGGCGGCTCCAATGCGATGTCCCCGGTGTCGCCGACATCTCGCCCCAGCGGAATCTCGCGCCATCCCAAGCGCGGGCGGCCCATGTCGACCGTGAACAGCCTCTCGCCGGCGCGCCAGGTTTCGATCGGCCCGGCGTCGGTCTCCAGACGCAAATGCTCGGGACCGCCGTTTCGCGCCAGCGCCCACGCGACGCAGCGCGTGCCATTGCCGCAGGCCGCCGACAGCGATCCGTCGATATTGTATATGCGCAGCGCGGCGTCGGCGTTTTTTGTCCGCGCATCGTGGACGGCCATCAGCTGATCGAATTTCAAGCCCGGCTGGCTGGCGATCGCGCGCGCCTCTTCCGGCGCCAGCGCGATGTCCGAGCCGCGCAGGTCCAGCACGAGAATTTCATTGCCGATTCCGTTCATTCGTAGGACGGGATGTCGGTCCAGCTTATGAGGCATGTCGCGGGCGGTTACATTTGGCCGTGTCAAGAATGGGCCGCTCCTGTATAGGAGAAGCGGCGGGCGCGCGCCAGAGTCGAGGAAGTCTTAAAACCGCTGCGATGTTCGGCGAGGGTGTTTCGGCGCGCGCGGCGGGGGCATGCCAAAAGGGGCCTATCGATGAGTTTCATGGACGAGCTGAAGGATTTTGGGGCGACGCTCCGCCGTCTCGCGGGCCATTGGCGCGTGCTCGGCGCCCTACTGTTGCTGATCGGTTTTGGCGCCCTTTATCTGCAAAAGAAATTTTCGTCCGCCGCTCCGCCGGCCGTGACCGCGGCGACGTCCCCTGACAAAACCGCCCCGGGCGCGCCCCCGCCGTCCGCCGCGGACAAAAACGATAAGACCGAAGCGCCGGCCGAAGCGGAAACGCCCACGCAGAGCGTCTCCAGCCAGATGGTCGATGTCGCGGCGCGCCCGGCTCTGGTGCTGAAAGGGCAGGCCAAATGGGACGACGCGGCCAAGATCCTCACCGCCGGCATCGCCAAGGTGACCGCCGCCGCGACCAAGGCCGGGCTGGCGCCGAACGGCCACGCGCTCGCCGTCTTCACGGACACCGACGACAACGGCTTCCATTATGAAGCGATGCTGCCGATCGCCAAGGCGCCGGACGGCAAGATCAAGCTCGCGGACGGAGTCGAGGTCGGCGCCTCGCCCGCCGGCAAGGCCCTTAAGTTCGAGCATCGCGGCTCCTACGACGAGATCGACGCCACTTACGAGGCGATCACCGCCTATCTCGACGAAAAGGGCCTCGACACCAACAATGTGTTTATCGAGGAATATCTGACGAACCTCACCGACGCCGAGGACGCGAATGTCGACGTGGATATTTACGTGTTCGTGAAGTAGCGCCCGCCGCCTTACGAAAGTTTCATCCGGCCGACACTGGCGGGCGAGGAGCCGTTCCCCATCTTTCCGGTCGTGGGCCGGCGCGCGGCGCTCTGGCTTGGCAGCTTTGGAGATGGGTTCCCATGACTAACTTCGCCTTTCGGCGTCAATCCGGTAATAAGGATGCTCGCCACCCGCGCTCGGCGCTGTTTGGCGCCGTTGCGGCGGTCGCGCTCGGCGCTTCCGTGTTTGGGCTCGCCCCGGCGCGCCCGGCCTTGGCCTTGGCGCCGCTCGAGCAACTCGCGCCGGCTTCCGGTCCCGCCTCTTTCGCCGATGTCGTCGAGCGAGTGAAGGGCGCGGTCGTCGCGATCAAGGTGAAAGCGGTCGAGACCGCCGCCGGCCGCGATGAGTCCGAGGACATGCCCGAGCTTTCTCCCGACGATCCGTTCTATGAGTTCTTCAAGCGCTTCGGCCAAGGCCGGGGCGGGATGCCGCAAAAGCGCGTCACCCAGTCGCAGGGCTCCGGCTTCATCATCAGCGCCGACGGCTATGTCGTGACCAATAATCACGTGGTGGAGCACGCCAGCGACGTCGAGGTCGTCCTTGACGGCGGCAGGACCCTCCCGGCGAAGATCATCGGAACGGACAAGCGCACGGACCTTGCCTTGCTCAAAATCAATGACGGCGGCAATCTGCCTTTCGTCGAATGGTCAAATACGGCGCCGCGCGTCGGCGACTGGGTGATCGCGGTCGGCAATCCCTTCGGTCTCGGCGGCACGGTGACGGCGGGCATCGTCTCGGCGCGCGGCCGCGATATCGGCGCGGGGCCTTATGACGATTTCTTGCAGATCGACGCGCCGGTCAACCGCGGCAATTCGGGCGGCCCCGCCTTCGACACGCATGGCGGCGTGATCGGCGTCAATACCGCGATCTATTCGCCGTCGGGCGGCTCGGTCGGCATCGGCTTTGCGATTCCGACGGAAGTCGCGAAGGACGTGGTCGTCGCGCTCAAGGAGAAGGGCTCGGTTTCGCGCGGCTGGATTGGCGTGCAGATTCAGGGCGTGACGCAAGACATCGCCGACAGTCTCGGGTTGAAATCGACCAAGGGCGCGCTGGTGGCTCAGCCGGTGAAGGGTGGGCCCGCCGAGACCGCCGGGCTGAAAGCCGGCGACGTCATTGTCGCGGTCGACGGCGAGAAGATCGAGGCGCCGCGTGAATTGTCGCGCAAAATCGCGGCGGCCGGTCCGGGCAAGACGGTCGAACTGACTTATCTTAGGGGCGGAGCCGAGAAGACGGCGAAGATCAAACTCGGAACCTTGCCGGCCGAAAAGGAGTTGCGGGCCGATCTTGGCGGAGTCGACAAGAGCAGCGCGCTCGCCGGGCTCGGATTGGAGGTCCAACCTGCGGCGCAGGTCCGGCGGGGCGGCGGCGAGGGACTCTACATCACCAACATCGACCCTGACGGCGTGGCCGCGCAAAAGGGCTTGCGTCGCGGCGACGTGATCCTCGACGTCGGCGGGCAGGCGGTCAACGATCGCGCCGAGCTTTCCGCCGCGCTGGACGCCGCGCGCAAGGAAGGTCGTCGATCCGTTCTGCTGCGGATCAAATCCGCCGACGGCACGCGCTTTGTCGCGCTGCCAGTCGCGGCGTCGTAGAACCGACGCGGCTGGTCTCGCGAAAATTCACGGCCCTCGCCCGGCGAGGGCCGTTTTCTCGCCACCGTCGCCGGCGATGTTCTCGCGTCGGCGTTCGTGATAGATTTAGCTCGCGCGTTAGCCGCGCGGGCGTAAAAAACCGAGCGGGACTCGGTTTCTCATCGGACGCGGTTCTCTCCGTGAGGCGCGGTTCGCCTAGTTTGCTGTGGACCCACCTCTAATGCCGCTTTTGAGGCTTTACCGACTTGCGACGATGGCGGCGACGCCTTGCGCGCGTTCGCTCCTCGCCTGGCGCGCCAGCCGCGGCAAGGAAGACCCGACAAGGCTCGGCGAGCGGCTCGGTTTTCCGAGTCTGCCGCGTCCGAGCGGGAGGCTGGTCTGGCTGCATGGCGCGAGCCTCGGGGAAAGTCTGTCGCTGCTGCCGCTGGTCGAGCGCTTCGTTCATGGCGGGATCGAGGTTCTCGTGACCAGTGGAACGCCCGGCTCGGCGCGGCTGCTCGGAGCGCGGCTGCCGGCGGGCGCCTTCCACCAATATCTGCCGCTCGACGCGCCACGCTTCGTCGAGCGCTTTCTCGATCACTGGCGACCCGATCTGGCGCTGTTCGCCGAATCCGAAATCTGGCCAAACATGGTCTGCGCGGTCCATGCGCGCGGCGCGCCGCTGGTGTTGGTCAACGCCCGTATCTCCGCGGCTTCCGCCGAGAGGTGGCGCGCCGTGCCGGGGGTCGGAGCCAAGATATTCGGCAAGATCGATCTCTGCCTCGCGCAGGACGCCGAAAACGCCGCGCGCTTTCTCGGCCTTGGCGTCGTCAGCGCGAAAATCGTCGGCAATCTGAAATTCGACGTGCCGGCGCCTCCGGCCGACCCGCTAAAACTCGCCGCGCTCCAGGGCGCGCTCGGAGCCCGCCCGGTCTTCGCGGCCGTTTCGACTCACCCGGGAGAAGAGAGCTTCGTCCTCGACGCCCATCTCGAAATGACGCGGGATTTGCCCGATCTTCTGACCATCATCGCGCCACGCGATCCCGCGCGCGGAGAAGAGATCGCGGGCCTCGCGCGAGAACGCGGGCTGAGCGCCGGCTTGCGGTCGCGGGACGCCTTGCCGACGCGCGAGACCCAGATTTACGTCGCCGACACGCTCGGAGAGCTGGGCCTGATTTTCCGGTCGGCCGGCGTTGTGTTCATGGGGCGCTCGCTGACGGCGGGCGGCGGTCACAATCCGATCGAACCCGCCAAGTTCGGCTGCGCCATTCTCCACGGCCCGAACGTCGACGATTTCGCGGAAGTTTACGCCCGGCTGGACGTCGCCGCTGCCGCCGCGCGTGTCGGGGACGCGGCGGAACTGGCGCGCGCGGCGCGCTCGCTTCTGGCGCAACCCGCGCGAATGCGCAAAA
>JBAUVQ010000248.1:0-8704 GCA_049583305.1 Methylocystis sp. | reverse complement strand
AGTTATATCCAATTTAATTAAATAATTGGCATTAAATAGTGTGCATGAAATTCATAAGACAAGTTCACGGTTTCAAAATAGCGAGATTGGTTCGCTGGGCGCAAAAATCAACAATTTTGCTCCAAATCCAAGTCATTGAGAAATCCGAGTATTTTCCGTTCGGAACTCCGGTGCGAAGCTGACGCCTCATTTCGGGGCTTGGCCAGGGCCAATGGGGACGGCGACTTTGAGTTGATAGTGGAAACTCAAACCGACCCGCCGCCCCGCCCGGCTTGCGTCCGGCCTCGCGGATAGTCATACAAAGCGCGAACGCGCGGCGCGGGCGAATCGGCGCGACGGAAGGATTGTGGCGATGGCGCAAAAAGGCTCCGCTCCCCCCGGCGGCGGCGTGGACAAGGCCCCGACGCCGATCGAGCTGCGCGAGGCGCTGGAAGACCGCTATCTGCGCTACGCGCTGTCGACCATCACCGGGCGGGCGCTGCCGGACGCGCGCGATGGGCTTAAGCCCGTGCATCGCCGCATTCTCTATGGAATGCATATTCTGCGGCTCGACCCCACGTCCCCGTTCAAGAAATGCGCGAAGATCGTCGGCGACGTGATGGGTTCGTTCCATCCGCATGGCGACCAGGCGATCTATGACGCCTTGGTGCGCCTCGCCCAGGACTTTTCCTCGCGCTATCCGCTGGTCGACGGCCAGGGCAATTTCGGCAATGTCGACGGAGATTCCGCCGCCGCCTACCGCTACACCGAAGCGCGCATGACCGCCGTCGCGCGGCTGCTGCTGGAAGGGATCGACGACGACGCGATCGACTTCAAGCCCAATTATTCCGGCGAGGAGGAAGAGCCGGTCGTGCTGCCCTCGGCGCTGCCCAATTTGCTGGCGAATGGCTCGCAGGGCATCGCGGTGGGCATGGCGACCTCCGTGCCGCCGCATAATGTCGCCGAGCTTTGCGACGCCGCGCTCTACCTGATCGGCCACCGCACCGCGACCGCAGAGCAATTGCTGACCTTCGTGCAAGGCCCGGATTTCCCCACCGGGGGCATTGTCGTCGACAAGCGCGCGGACATTATCGAAACCTATCGCACCGGCCGCGGCGGGTTCCGCCTGCGTTCGCGCTGGAACAAGGAAGAGCAGCCGCGCGGCGGCTGGGTCGTCGTCGTCACCGAGATTCCCTATGGCGTGCAGAAATCGCGGCTAATCGAGCGGCTCGCCGAATTGGTGATGGAGAAGAAGCTGCCGCTGGTCGCCGACGTGCGCGACGAGTCGGCGGAGGACGTCCGCATCGTCTTCGAGCCGCGCGCGAAAAATGTCGATCCGGCGCTGATGATGGAGACGCTGTTCAAGCTCTCCGAGTTGGAGACGCGCTTCTCCGTCAACATGAATGTGCTGGTCGATGGCGTCACGCCGCGCGTCCTCTCGCTCGACGAGATGCTGCGACAGTGGCTGGACCACCGCCGCGAGGTGCTGCTGCGTCGCTCGCGCCATCGGCTGGCGGCGATCCTGCGGCGGCTCGAACAGCTCGAGGGCATGCTCGTCGTCTTTCTCAATCTCGACGAGGTGATCCGGATCATCCGCGAGGAGGACGACGCCAAAAGCGCGCTCAAGGCCGCGTTCAAGCTCACGGACATGCAGACCGACTACATTCTCGACACCCGCCTGCGCGCGTTGCGCAAGCTGGAGGAGATGGAGCTGCGCAAGGAGCACGCGGAACTGACCAAGGAGCGCGCCGAGGTCGAAGGGCTTCTCGCCGACGAGCCCAAGCAATGGCGCGCGATCACCGCGCAAATCCGCGAATTGAAGAAGACCTTCGGTCCGCAGACGAAGATCGGCGCACGGCGCACGACCTTCGAGGACGCGCCGGAGACCGACGATCTCGACCTGACGGAAGCCATGATCGAACGCGATCCGATCACCATCGTGGTCTCTCAAAAGGGCTGGATTCTCTCGCTCAAGGGCCATGTCGCCGACGTGTCCACCCTGCCCTACAAGGGCGACGATGCGTTGGATACCGCGTTTTTCGCGCAGACGACGTCGAAAATTCTGGCCTTCGCCTCCAACGGCAAGGTGTTCACGCTCGACGCCGCCAAACTGCCGGGCGGGCGCGGCCACGGCGAGCCAATCCGCCTGCTCGCCGACATCGACGAGGACGCGGCCATCGTCAAGGTGGCGCCCTATACGCCGGGCGCCGCGCTGCTGCTGATTGGCGACGACGGCCGCGGCTTCGTCGTCGCGGAAGACGATTTGATCGCGACAACGCGCAAGGGCCGCGCCGTGCTCAACATCGACGCGCCGGCGCGGCTGAAGATCGTCTCGCCGGCGCAAGGCGATCATGTCGCGATCATCGGCGAAAACCGCAAGCTGCTGGTGTTCCCGCTCGGCGAGACGCCGCGCATGGCGCGCGGCAAGGGCGTGCGGATGCAGCGCTACAAGGACGGCGGCGTCTCCGACGCCAAGGTGTTCGCGCTGGCCGAGGGCCTCGGCTGGACCGATTCCTCTGGCCGCGCGTTCAATGTCGCGGGCGCCGAACTGAAGGAATGGATCGGCCATCGCGCCGAGGCGGGGAGGCTCCCGCCGAGGGGATTTCCGAAGAACAATAGGTTTGGGTGAGCGGGGGGCGGACAAAAATGCGGTGGATTATGCTAGTGATGGGCGCATTAGTTGCCGCCTTTTCTATCGATACCGCGCGAGGCTCGGACGATAACATCATGTTTGACAACAAGCATTTTCATGATTTCGGTTCCTCTGTAGGAATTTCTGGAACACTTACAGGTGATGGCCTGGCATACAAAAACAACACTTACAGCATTCTTTGCGTTAAAGATCGTCAATAATGCCTAATTGCATCGATTGAACAAATCGGAACCCGTCAAGTGGGTAGACTCGATTACGCCTATTCAATTCCAGTTACGAAGTGGAGTTCAGATGAGGTTGTTGCGTCTCAAGAGCCACTTGATTGGATATGCTGGAAAACAACAATCAGAATTGTGCGTAAGGCGGAGACAGCGCTTTGGGTTGAAGAGCCGATCCATAGAGAGCGGCCTGATTGCCAAAAGCACACCATAACTGTTAAACGTTATACGATCGAAGACCCACTAGGATGGAAAAGGCTTCAAAGTAGATAACGCATTTGCCACACGACTTATTTAGGATCTAAGGATGGATTGGCTTGGCTCTCTCACCATTATGTTTATCGGGGCGTGTTTAACGCACCACTTGACGATTGGGCGCGACAAGCTCACCGCCCGCCGAAACGCATCCTCCAAGTTTCGCGGGAGCGTTCTCGCCGCTCTCACCGGTCTGTACCCTCATCCGGTCAACTGGCCGGATGACATTGATCCCACGTTGCGCAATGCCTTCCCCACTTTGCAAACCGCCGTTGAGGAATTTCGTCCGTTTGTGCGCTGGTGGCAGCGACGAGCTTATGATCGAGCCTGGCTTCGGTATCGATGCGCGACCGGTCGCCAAGTCGATATTCAATGCTATCTGCATTACACAAATATCCAGAATCTTGACGAGCCCAAACCTCCAACAGATGCAAAGATCACCTTTCACCGCAATGTGAGCGCACTGTTGGCCTTTGGCGCGCCTACTTAGGTTGGATTCCCGAAGCTTTGTTTTTTGAATGTGCTTATCGACAGGATAACAGCGCGCACTTGACGCATGTTCGACCTGCGCCCCCGCTTGCGCGCCAAGGCGCGGGCATGCGACAAGCCCCGACGAGGGGCGGCGGAAGGCCGCCAAAGTCAGCCGAGCGTCGAGACAAACGCCCCAATCCCTGCCATAAGCGCGCCATGTCGACCAAACATCCCATCATCTCGATCACGGGCTCCTCGGGAGCGGGCACGAGCTCGGTCAAGGCGACGTTCGAGCAGATTTTCCGGCGCGAGCGCATAGAGGTCGCCTATGTCGAGGGGGACTCCTTTCATCGCTATGACCGCGACGAGATGAAGATGGCCATGCTCGACGCGCAGGCGCGGGGGAATCCCCACTTCAGCCATTTCGGGCCGGAGGCGAACCTCCTCGCCGAGCTCGAAACCATGTTTCGCGAATATGGCGAAACCGGCACCGGCCAGTATCGCCACTACGTCCACGACGAGAACGAGGGGGCCGTCTACGACGCCCCGCCCGGCGCCTTCACGCCCTGGGAAGAGCTGCCGCCCAACACCGATCTTTTGTTCTACGAGGGCCTGCACGGCGCCGTTGTCACCGACGACGTGAATGTCGCGCGTTACGCCGATCTCAAGATCGGCGTCGTTCCGGTCATCAATCTGGAGTGGACGCAAAAGCTGCTGCGCGACCGCCATTCGCGCGGCTACACCACCGAGGCCGTAACCGAGACCATTCTGCGTCGGATGCACGACTATGTGTATTACATCTGCCCGCAGTTCTCGGAGACCGATATAAACTTCCAGCGCGCGCCGACCGTGGACACCTCCAATCCGTTCGTCGCGCGGTCGATCCCGACGCCGGACGAATCCATCGTGGTGATCCGCTTTCGCGACCCGAAGGGCGTGGATTTTCCCTATCTCGTGACGATGATCGCCGGCAGCTGGATGTCGCGCGCCAACTCCATCGTCATTCCCGGCAATAAACTCGACCTCGCCATGCAGCTCATCCTGACGCCGAGGATTCTCGATCTCGTGAGGCGCCGCAAGAACGTCGGTTAAAGGAACCATCAATGTCCAATCGGTTAGTGGAACTCAGCAAGCAAGACGCCAACGCCATCCGCGCGCTGGCGATGGACGCGGTCGAAAAGGCCAAGAGCGGCCACCCCGGCATGCCCATGGGCATGGCCGACGTGGCGAGCGTGCTGTTCCGCGGCTTTCTGAAGTTCGACGCAGCCGATCCCCATTGGCCGGACCGCGATCGCTTCGTGCTTTCCGCCGGACACGGCTCGATGCTGCTCTATGCGCTCGGCTATCTCGTCGGCTATCCTGGTATCGACATCGAGGATTTGAAGCGGTTCCGCCAACTCGGCTCCAAAACGGCCGGTCATCCCGAATATCGCCACGCGCCGGGCGTCGAGACGACGACCGGGCCGCTCGGCCAGGGGCTCGCGACCGCCGTCGGCATGGCCATCGCCGAGCGCCTCCAGGCGACGCGTTTCGGCGAGGAACTCGTCGACCACTTCACCTATGTGCTCGCCGGCGACGGCTGCCTGATGGAGGGCGTCAGCCATGAGGCGATCGACCTCGCCGGGCACCTGCGGCTCTCCAAGCTGATCGTGCTGTGGGACGATAATTCGATCTCCATCGACGGGCCGACGAGTCTCGCGACCTCCACCGACCAGCCCGCGCGGTTTCGAGCCAGCGGCTGGCACGTGCAGCAGATCCATGGCCACGACTTCAAACAGATCGCCGAGGCGCTGACCCGGGCGAAAAACGATCCCCGCCCCTCGATGATCGCCTGCCGCACGACGATCGGCTATGGCGCCCCCGGCAAGGAGGGCAAGGAAAGCGCGCATGGCGCGCCCCTGGGCGCGGAGCAGATCGCCGCCGCGCGCGAAAAGCTCGGCTGGCCTTATCCGCCATTCGAGGTGCCGGAACCGATCCTCGCCGGCTGGCGCGCGGCCGGCCGACGCGGCGCGGCGTCGCGCGAGGCCTGGGGACAGAGGCTCGCGAATTCGCCCGGGCGAGCCGAGTTCGAGCGCTTCCTGCAAGGCGACGTGGCCAGCGAAGTCGCGGCGCCGCTGCAAGCCTTTCGCGAGCAAATGGCGGTGGAGAAGCCCAAGATCGCGACGCGCAAATCCTCGGAGATGGCGCTTGGCGTCATCAACGCCGCGACGCGCGCGACGATCGGCGGCTCCGCCGATCTCACCCATTCCAATTTCACGATCACCAAGGGCCTTGGGTCCGTCGCGCCGGGCGATTATAGCGGCCGCTACATCCACTACGGCGTGCGCGAATTTGGCATGGTCGCGGCGATGAACGGCATCGCGTTGCACGGCGGCTTCGCGCCCTATGGCGGCACGTTCCTGGTGTTTTCGGATTACGCGCGCGGCGCGATCAGACTCGCCGCCCTGATGGGCCTGCGCGCGGTCTATGTGCTCACCCACGACTCGATTGGACTTGGCGAGGACGGCCCGACGCACCAGCCGGTCGAGCATCTCGCGAGTCTCCGCGCAATGCCCAACCTCAACGTGTTCCGCCCCGCCGACGCGATCGAGACCGCCGAATGCTGGGAGCTGGCGCTCGCCGCGAAGTCGACGCCCTCGGTGCTGAGCCTGTCGCGCCAGAACCTGCCGACCCTGGAGCGCCCCGTCGCCGAGAATCTCTCCGCGCGAGGCGCCTATGTGTTGCAGGAGCCCGTGGACGGGCGCGACGTGACCTTGCTCGCGACCGGGTCGGAAGTGGCGATCGCTCTGGAAGCGGCGAAGCTACTGCAACTGCTGGGCAAGCGCGCGGCGGTCGTCTCCATGCCAAGCTTCGAACTTTTCGCCGCGCAGCCCACCGATTATCGCGCCTTCGTGCTCGGGACGGCGCCGCGCGTCGGCGTCGAAGCCGCCGTGCGCTTTGGCTGGGACCGCTGGCTTGGCGAGAAAAGCGCTTTTGTCGGGATGACCGGCTTTGGCGCAAGCGCGCCCGCCGAGGCGCTTTACGAACACTTTGGCATTACGCCGGAGGCCGTGGCGCAAGCCGCCGCCGCCTTGCTATAACGCCAATCGAACGAAAGAGGACAGGACCATGGCGCTCGTCACATTGCGACAACTGCTCGATCACGCCGCCGAACACGACTACGGCGTCCCGGCGTTCAACATCAACAATATGGAGCAGGGTCTGGCGGTTCTGGAGGCGGCCTCCTCGGTCGACGCACCCGTCATCATCCAGGCGAGCCGCGGCGCGCGCTCCTACGCCAACGACATCATGCTGGCCAAGATGATCGAAGCGCTGGTCATCATGTATCCCGATATTCCGATCGTCATGCATCAGGATCACGGCAATAGCGAAGCAACCTGCGCCAGCGCCATCCGCTTTGGCTTCTCGTCCGTCATGATGGACGGCTCGCTCAAGGCCGACGGCAAGACCCCCGCCGATTACGCCTACAACGTCGCGGTGACCAAGAGCGTCGTCGATCTCGCGCATTGGGTCGGCGCCTCGGTCGAGGGCGAACTCGGCGTGCTCGGCTCGCTGGAGACCGGCGAGGGCGAGAAGGAAGACGGCCACGGCGCCGAGGGCAAGCTGTCGCACGACCAGCTCTTGACGGACCCCGCGCAGGCCGCCGATTTCGTCGCGAAAACCAAGGTCGACGCGCTGGCGATCGCGATGGGCACGTCGCATGGCGCCTATAAGTTCACGAGAAAGCCCGACGGCGCGATCCTCGCGATGAAAGTCGTCGAGGAAATCCACCGCCGCCTGCCCAATACGCATCTCGTCATGCACGGCTCATCGTCCGTGCCACAGGAACTGCAGGACGCCTTCAACGCAGCGGGCGGACAGATGCCGCAGACCTGGGGCGTGCCGGTGGAAGAAATTCAGCGCGGCATAAAATTCGGCGTGCGCAAGATCAACATCGACACCGATTGCCGCATCGCGATGACCGCCGCGATCCGCGACACGCTCGGCAAGAACCGGGGCGAATTCGACCCGCGCAAATATCTAAAGCCGGCGCAGGAAGCGATGCGCAAGGTCTGCGCGCAGCGCTACCAGGAGTTTGGCGCGGCCGGACAGGCGTCGAAGATCAAGGCCATCCCGCTCAGCGAGATGGCGAAGCAATACGCCGCCGGCAAGCTTGATCCGCGTATCGCGCGGGCGTGACGCCGCGAGCCTCTCCCCGCGCGGGCGGATGGAGAGGCTTTCGAATTGGAGCACCCAATGTCCTCGGACGTCATCATCGCGCCCTCCATTCTCTCGGCGGATTTCGCCCGGCTTGGCGAGGAAGTGCGCGATGTCGTCGCCGCCGGCGCCGATTGGATTCATCTCGATGTGATGGATGGCCATTTCGTGCCCAACATCACCTTCGGCCCGGCGGTGGTGAAGGCGCTGCGCCCCCACGCCGACCGGCTTTTCGACGCGCATTTGATGATCGCCCCGGCCGATCCCTATATCGAAGCCTTCTCGGAGGCAGGCGCCGATGTGATCACCGTGCACGCGGAAGCGGGTCCGCATCTGCACCGCGCGCTGCAAAAAATTCGCGCCGCCGGCAAGATGGCGGGCGTCTCGCTCAATCCAGCGACGCCAGAGTCTGTCTTGGACTATGTGCTGGACGGCGTCGATCTCGTGCTGGTCATGAGCGTCAACCCCGGTTTTGGCGGCCAAGACTTCATTCCCTCGCAACTGACGAAAATTCGGCGCGTCCGCGAGATGATCGGCCGCCGGCCTATAAGGCTGCAAGTGGACGGCGGCGTCTCGACGAAGACGATCCCGTCGATCGTTGAAGCAGGTGCGGACGTAATTGTCGCGGGCACGGCGGTTTTTCGCGGTGGATCGGCGGAATATGCCCGCAATATCGCCCAGTTGCGCGCCGCCGCGGCGACCGCCGGCTCGATATCCGTATAGCCAAGCGCAAACGCAAAAAAACCCACGCGATGAGCGTGGGTTTCGAAACCTCGTCGTGAGGCGAACTTTTGTCGATCAGGCGCAATGAGGCGTTAGTGTATTTTGCAGGCCTGGCGACGACCTACTCTCCCAGGTCTTGAGACATAGTACCATTGGCGCGGAAGCGTTTGACGGCCGAGTTCGGGATGGGATCGGGTCTGATCGCTTC
>JBAUVQ010000247.1:0-6867 GCA_049583305.1 Methylocystis sp. | reverse complement strand
GTAGAAATTAGCGCCAATGAACTTAGGCTTCCTAGAAATTATAATTTACGTATTCAGCTTTCGTCGACATTATTTTTGGAATGCGGGGAGTTAATAGACGAAAGCGACGAACTATCCCCAGAAGATATTTGCAATCAAGTGAGCTTGGACCTTTATGGCAAATCATGCGATTTTTTTGGAAGTCCTCAAGACGGATTGACGGTTTGGCGGGTGCGCGTCGCCCAGGAACTATTTGGCGAACCAAAGCTCGCGCCCGAAGTGTTTTGGCCTCCAGAGGCCGAAATGAATGCTCGCCGCGCCATGATGGGCGATGCCCTTCCCGCTGTGAAGTCCGCGCTGGCGGTCGCCACTGTCGCCCCCGTTTTTGCGTCGGACTTTCCTATTCTCGCAGTCCCCTCCATGCATTTGGCGAGGGCGAGGCGGGCGTCTCTTGCTTCCGGCATTGCCGCCTCACTGATTATTGGCGTTACCGGTTCGACGTTGGGTTACGCCTTTTGGCATGAAATTTCGGCGTCGCCGAAGAAGTCGATAATTTACGCGCAAACAGCCTTGGCGGACGTCTTGCCAGAAAAAGCCCCGGCCTCGGGCGTTCCTAGTGGCGTCACCCTGGAACTCGCGGCGCAAACACCGATTACGCCGGTCCGTTTTGGCGAATCATGCGAAGTCTCCGACCAACTTTTTCGGGCGCCTCGCCCGCTCTGCGAGACGCCTCTCGTGATCGCCTGGGCGCGGCCCGCGCCTTTTGGGGAACTGGCATTGGCGCCAGCTATGACGGGGGCAAGCGCCGCCGTCATCCCCAAGTCGAGTAAACACAGCGAAACGCCTCATAAGAAGATATCCGCCGCGATCAAAACCGTCTCGTCGCATCCAAGCCACGGCAAACCGTCGTTTCACTTGGCGAAACGAAATCCGGCTAACCCGCTTGTCGTTGTGCGCCGCGCGGTCAAATCCTTCGCCGCCGGCTTCGCAAGGGACTTGCGGCGGCTCCCTTATCAACTTTCATCCCTCATCGCGGGGCGTTAGGGGCGCGCGCCGAATCAGGGGCGCATAATATGTGGCCTTCGACGCCGGACGCGCCATGACGCTGAAGAAACTGCTGCGCACGAAATCAATCGAGGCCCTCCAGGCCGAGGCGGAGCGACCGGGGCAGTTCCGCCGCGTGCTTGGTTTGTGGCAACTCACCAGCATCGGGCTTGGCGGACTGATCGGCGTCGGCATTTTCGTGCTCACCGGCGTTGTCGCGGCGACGCAGGCGGGGCCCGCCGTCTCGCTGTCCTTTCTCATCGCGGGCGTCGCCAGCGGCGCGGCCGCTTTGTGCTATGCCGAATTCGCCTCGATGATCCCCGTCGCCGGCAGCGCGTACACCTATGCCTATGCGGTGCTCGGCGAACTGGTCGCCTGGATCATCGGCTGGGATCTGCTGCTCGAATATGCGCTGGTCGTCGCGGTCGTTTCCATCGGGTGGTCGGGCTATCTTCAAGCGCTGCTCAGACTGTTTGGAGTCGAGCTTCCTCTCTGGGCGCAGGGCGCGCCGGGCGCGGGCGAAGGCTTTCGCATCGACCTTTTCGCCATGCTTGGAAGTTTGGGCGTCGCCGGCCTGTTGACGCTTCGCGTCGAATGGGGCGCGCGTTTCAACACCGCCGTTGTCCTGATCAAAATCGCGGCGGTGCTGCTGGTGATCGCCGCCGCTGCGCCGCATATCAACCCCGCCAATTTTCACCCGTTCATGCCCTTCGGTTTCGGCGGCGTCGTGGAGGGCGCCGCGGTGGTGTTTTTCGCGGTGTTCGGCTACGACACGCTGACCACGGCTGCCGAGGAATCGCGCGATCCGCAACGAGATTTGCCGCGCGCCGTCCTGCTTTCGCTCGCCGTCTCGCTGACGCTTTACGTCGCGATGTCCTTGGCGCTCACCGGCATCGTTCCCTATGGCGCGCTCAACAACGCGGCGCCCGTGGCGAACGCGTTTACGCGCATCGGCATGCCCTGGGTGACGCTGATCGTGTCATTCGCGGCGGTCGCCGGAATTTCGAGCGTGATGCTGGCCTTTCTGCTGGGTTGCGCGCGAATCTGGTTCGCGATGAGCCGCGACGGGCTGCTGCCGGCCTGGTTCGCGGTCCCGCATCGACGCTTCGCCACGCCCTATCGCCCGACGCTGATCGCCGGCGGTCTTTGCGCCCTTGTCGCGGGCCTCTTTCCGATCCGCGAGGTCGCGGAACTCGTGAACATCGGCACGCTATCGGCCTTCGCGGTGATTTGTCTCGCGGTGATCGCCTTGCGCCGATCGCGTCCCGACGCGGAGCGCTGGTTCCGCGCGCCCTTCGTTCCCTTCACTCCCCTGATCGGAATAGGATTTTCGCTGTGGCTGCTGTCAAAATTGCCCGCGATCGCTTGGGTGCGCTTCGTCATTTGGCTGGCGCTGGGGCTCGCGGTCTATTTTCTCTATGGGCGGCGACATAGCCGATTGGACCACGAGGAATGATTGACGGTCGATTCGAGGCGAGCGATTCGTTTCAGTTGGCAAGTACAATTGTTAGTTTCGCGCGACATAATTTTTTTGCCATGTGAATTAGACTCATAAAGCGGGGAACGACCACGCCGAGTCGACGTTTGATGGAACCGGCCATTGCGGCCGCCCCCCAGAGCATGCGACAGTTTGATGTCCCGGAACGGCCTCCGCGTCGCGTCAGTAGGTTTAACGGACAGTTAACTCAAAAGTAGAGAACCAATGCCCGCAATCGACCCCTTGCCGGGCCGGCGCCTGTATCAGGTCGCCGAGCCGAGAGAGCCCGCCACGCGCGTCCCTCCGCATAATATCGAGGCTGAGCAGGCGCTGCTGGGCGCGCTGCTGGTCAACAACGACGCTTTCGACCGCGTCTCGGACTTCCTCCGGGCGGAGCATTTCTCGGAGGAACTGCATCGGCGTATTTACGAAGTCTGCGGACAATTGATCCGCTCCGGAAAACTCGCCACCGTCATCACGCTCAAGACCTTTCTGACCGGCATGGACTTGCCCGAGGGCGTCACCATCCAGGGCTATCTGGCGCGCCTCGCCGCAGAGGCCACCACGATCATCAACGCCGAGGATTACGGCCGAACGATCCACGATCTCGCGGTGCGGCGCGATCTGATCAGCATCGGAGAGGAAGTCGTCAACACGGCCTTCGATTCGCCAATCGATTCCTCGCCCCGCCAGCAGATCGAGGAAGCCGAGCGGAAGCTCTACGCCATCGCCGAGACGGGACGCTACGACGGCGGCTTTCAGCGCTTTGCCGACGCGCTCACTATCGCGATCGACATGGCCAACAGCGCCTATCAGCGCGACGGACATCTCTCGGGCATGTCGACGGGCCTAAAAGATCTCGACGAGAAAATGGGCGGCCTGCAAAAGTCCGATCTCATCATCGTCGCGGGACGTCCCAGCATGGGCAAGACGGCGCTCGCCACTAATATCGCGTTTAACATCGCCAAGGCCTATGAGTCCGAGCTCGCGCCAGACGGCTCGCGCAAGACCATCAACGGCGGCATTGTCGGCTTTTTCTCGCTGGAAATGTCGGCCGAGCAATTGGCGACGCGCGTGATCGCCGAGCAGTCGGGCGTCGCCAGCTACAAGATCCGGCGGGGCGACATCAACGAGGAAGATTTTCGCCGCATCACCGAAGCCGCGCGCGAAATGCAGAATATCCCCTTCTTCATCGATCAGAGCGGCGGCATTTCCATCGCGCAGCTGACCGCGCGCGCGAGGCGCCTGAAACGCCAGAAGGGGCTCGATCTTCTGGTGGTGGACTATTTGCAACTGCTCTCCGGCTCCCGCGCCCGATCAGAGAACCGCGTGCAGGAACTGACCGAAATCACCACTGGGCTCAAGGCGCTGGCCAAGGAGCTGGCGGTGCCGATCATGGCGCTGTCGCAGCTGTCCCGCCAGGTCGAAAACCGCGACGACAAGCGCCCGCAACTGTCCGATCTGCGGGAATCCGGCTCCATCGAGCAGGACGCCGACGTGGTTATGTTCGTCTATCGCGAGGAATATTATTTAAAGAAGCGCGAGCCGCGCGAGGGCACGGAAGAACATATCGCCTGGCAGGCCGAAATGGAGCGCGCCTATGGCCGCGCCGAGGCGATTTTGGACAAGCAGCGCCACGGCCCGACGGGCAAGGTGCATCTGGCCTTCGAGGCGGAAATCACGAAGTTCTCGAATCTGGCGGAAGAGGACCGGTTTCCCGAGAGGATGTGAGGGGGCGGGACCGAGATGAAGGACGTGCTGGCGCCACAAGTCGATAGGCGTGATGCGCCAGCTACCTCGGCATGACCGCCCAATAATCCAGATCCAGCAGCACCGCCGGGTCCGGCTTGCCGTCGGCGCCGGTCAGCGGAAACTCGGCGCAGGGCTTGTCCTTGGTCGCCACGAGCCGCAGCCGTAGCGCGCCTATGTCGGTCCGGCCGGGAATCTCCGCCTTGTCCAGCACTTCGCTCCAGGCGAACACCGTCCCGCCGGCAAACAGCGGATTAACGTGGCGTCCGCCATTGATCGCCGCGATATGGAAGGCGTTGGCGAGTCCATTGAAGGACAGCGCGCGGGCCAACGAGATCACATGGCCGCCGTAGATGATGCGCTTTCCGAACCGCCCCTTCGCTTCGTAATATTGGTTGAAGTGGACCTTCGAGTTGTTTTGATAAAGGCGCGTCGCCAACTGGTGCTCCGCCTCCTCGACGGTCATGCCGTCGATATGGTCGATCTTCTCGCCCTTCTCAAAATCGCCCCAAACGTAGGGCGAGCCGGCCAGCGCGTTGTCATAGGCCGCGACGTTCAGCGCCGGCACGGCCCTTCCGAGATCGGCGGGCGCGACGGATTTCGGAAGAGTGGGCACCACTTCCGGACCGACCGGCGCGTCCTTGTCGCGCTTCTTGACCATCACCCAGCGGGCGTAATCGAGCACGACCTCGCCGCGCTGATTCTTGCCGGTCGAGCGCACGTAAACGACGCCAGTTTCCTTGTTGGAGTTTTCCTTCAGGCCGATCACTTCGGACGTCGCTGTCAGCGTGTCGCCGGGATAGACCGGCGCCATGAATTTAAGGTCGGCGTAGCCCAGATTGGCGATGGCGTTAAGCGACACGTCGGGAACGGTCTTTCCCAGCACGAAATGGAACACTAGCACATCGTCGATCGGCGCTTCCTTGTAGCCAATCGCTTGCGCGAAGGCGCGCGACGACTGCACCGCGAAACGAGGCAAATAGAGCGCGGTGTAGAAGGCCGAGTCGCCGGTCGTGACCGTGCGCGGCGTCGCGTGGCGGATGATCTGGCCGAGCGAGAAATCCTCGAAGAAATTGCCGATGTTCGATTTGGTCTTTGTCATGGGATCAGCCGTTGCTCATTTGTCGGTTTGCGCCAGCCGCCGGGCCAGCGCGTCTAAAATGCGGGCGGAATCGCCCGAAACGAACAGTTTCTTCACGCGGCTGGTGTGCCCGGCGACAATGGCCACGGCGCCCTTGGGCGCCTCCAGCGCTTTCGCCACCAGCAGTTCCAGGGCCGCGTTGGCGCGTCCGTCCTCCGGCGCCGCGCGGACCCGCGCCTTGAGCACCGAGCGCCCGTCGGCCAGGGTCTCCAGCCCCTCGATCGCGTCGCGTCCGCCCTTGGGCGTCAGCCGCAGCCACAGCGCGACGCCACCCTCTTCCGCGCGCCACGCCGCGCTGGGGCCCGATTCAGCCAAAGCTGTGCGCGATCGCGCTCCGCACGAACTGCAAGCCCAGCAACACGATCATCGGAGAAAAATCCAGCCCGCCCATGGCCGGCACGACGCGGCGAATCGGCTCGTACAGCGGCTCCGTGAGGGCCGCGAGCGCTCGCCTGATGGAATAGACAGCCTGCGCCCGGGTGTTGATCACGTCGAAGGCGATCAACCAGGAAATGACGAAGGAGGCGATGACGACCCACCAATACAGGTCGATGATGGTGATTAGCAGCTCCAGCACGGCGTATCGCATGGTCAGAGGTTCCCGGCGTTGACGGTTTCGAAAATTGTCTAGCCCCAAGGCGTGCGCGCCGCAATGCTCGGCCCGCGAGGATTTTCGCCCGGCCTCCAAAAGGAGAAACGGCGCGCGGTCGCGAAGCGAGAGGCGATTGACAGCGCTGAGTCCGCCGTGTAGTCACCGCCTCGGAACGGGGCTGTAGCTCAGATGGGAGAGCGCTGCAATCGCACTGCAGAGGTCCGGGGTTCGATTCCCCGCAGCTCCACCACCCAGTTCATTGACTTTTATGCGTTTTTAGGCGGCGGAATAGTCTGAAGCATTTCACGGACTTAGCGGCGTAGTTGCGCAAAAGCGCCCTGCGGAGACCGAGCGTCCGGCGATTTTACGCGCCATTCGAGGCGGGGTCTCCGCGCGGAAATTTCCTTTTCCGTCCCACTCGATGCATTCGATATGAGAGACCGGTTCGACAACCGCGAAGACCGGGTTGATTCCGACTCGGTCGGGAGGCCTCCTCGCCAGCGGACCAATTGCTTCATCGGGCGCGCCAACATAGTTCGCCGGAGTCATTGTTCGAAAATGAGCCGCGAGGGTTTCTGTAGGGAAAGCATTATCGCGTCCTCGCGACTTCACGCGCCGGGCTCGCGCCCTGCCCAGGATCGGGCTGGCCGAACAGGTCCGAGCGCGGACCACTGGTCGGCGAAGGCCGTGGGAAGATCAACGAACCGAAAAAACCAGGGCCGGATCAGCGCGCATTACAAATTGTCGCAGAGGCTGATTATTGATTGACGAAAGCGCTTTATGGGTTCACCCTTTCGTCATATCGCGGTCATGAGGGCGGGCAAATCTGCCAGTCCGTAGCGAGCGGGACCTCGAGAATCGGCGCGATAAACCGGAGCTAATCCT
>JBAUVQ010000246.1:0-3481 GCA_049583305.1 Methylocystis sp. | reverse complement strand
CGCCTACGGCGTGGCTCGCGCGCTGATGGCGCCGCGCGCGCCGGGCTGGCGTCTCGTCGATCCTGGCGATCCGCTGGCCGCGCGGCTGACGCGACTGGCGGTTTATGTCGTCGGCGTAATGGCGGTCGAGCGGTTGCTGGAGCAGATCGAGGACACCGTGCAAGCGAGTCTGGCGGTCGCGATCGTGACGCGCGGCGTCGGGGCCTTGCTGTCCGCCGGTCTGGTCGCCGCGACGCTGCGCGGTTTTCCGCGCGATTTGGTCGGCGCGTCGAGCGTCGGACGCGACTGGCTCGCGCTGACGCGCCTGCTGGGGATCGCGGCGGTGGCGACGGTCGTCCTGGCCTGCGCGCTGGGCTATATCACCTTCGCCAGTTTCTTCGTCGTGCAAAGCTGCTGGACGCTCGTCGTCGTCGGCGTGCTTTACATTGTGTTGACGCTGACGAACGCGACGATCGAACGGGCGTTCGCGCCGAGCGGGCGGCTTGGACGCATCGCGTCGGGCGCGCTCGGAATCGAGCGTCAGTCGCTGCGGCCGTTCGCGGCCCTGCTGTCGGGCGCCTTGACGCTCGCCTTCTTTGGCGTGGCGGCCCTGCTGATCCTGGCGCCCTTCGGCATCGAGTCGGGGGATTTCCTCTCCAATCTGCAGTCGTCTTTTCTGGCGGTCAAAATCGCCGACGTCACGATCTCGCCCTCGAACGCGCTGGCGGCGCTGGCGCTGTTCGCGATCACGCTCGCGGCGGCGCATGGGCTGCGGCGCTGGCTCGACGGCAGTTTTCTGCCGCTGACGCATCTCGACATGGGGCTGCGCAATTCGATCGGCGCCAGCGTTGGCTACGCCGGCTTCATTGTGGCGTTCTCGGTCGCCATGTCGCAACTCGGCCTCGGCTTCGAGAAGCTGGCGATCGTCGCCGGCGCGCTGTCGGTCGGGATCGGCTTCGGGCTTCAGTCCGTCGTCAATAATTTCGTGTCGGGCCTCATCTTGCTATGGGAGCGCGCCATACGCGTCGGCGATTGGGTCGTGGTCGGCGACGAGCAGGGTTATGTGAAGCGCATTAACGTGCGCTCGACGGAGATCGAAACCTTCGACCGCGCGACGATGATCGTGCCGAATTCCAATCTGGTCACCGGCGTCGTCAAGAACTGGCTGCGCGGCGACAAGGTCGGGCGCGTCAAGATTCCATTGGCGCCGCACGCGGGCGTCGATCCCGAGCAAATCCGCGACATTCTCCTGGCGGCGGCGCGCGCTCAGGAGGGCGTGCTGCGCATTCCCGCGCCGCAGGTGATGTTTCTGGGGATGGAGGCCAGTCAGTTTCGCTTCGAGCTGTGGTGCTATCTCGAGGACGTCGAACAATCGACGCGCGTGCGCAGCGATCTGCATTTCGACTTGTATAAGAGGCTCGCCGAAGCCGGCGTGAAGATCGCGGCGACGCCGACGCCGCCGGCTCCGACCATCGTGCGATTTCAGGGCTTCGAGAAATTCGGCGTCGAGCAACGCCTGCTGGACGCGGACGAGGAAACCGCGCGAAGCGCGAGGCCAGGAATCTCTTAGCCGGCGCGATTGAAACAGGAGCCGCCGAAGCTCGCGGGGGCGCCGCGCCAGGATTTTCCGCGCCCGCGTTCATCGTTTTTAAACCCTGACAGTTCACAAACGCATGATGTTTCCTCCCTTCCTTAAGCGTTTCGCCGCGCTCGGTTTTTGCCTCGCGCTGGCCGCCTGTGGCGCGCCGCCGCCGCGCGAGACGCCGGCGCCTCCCGTCATGGAGGAACAGAGCCTTTATCGCTCGCTTTCGCGCAAGGGCGCGGAAGTCGACGCGCAGGCGGCGCGAGACATGATTTCGCAATACCGCCGCAACCATGGTCTTGGCGAGTTGACGCTCGACGCGGGGCTTGAGGCGGAGGCGCGCGGACGGGCCGAGGCGATGGCGCGGCGGGGCGCTTCGCCGACGGACGGCGGCGCGAGGATTGAAAATCTATCCGCCGGCTACGACACGCTCGCGGAGGTGTTTTCCGGCTGGCGCCAGTCGCCGGCGCACAACGCGCGCATGTTGAGTCCGCGCGCGCGGCGGATGGGCATCGCCGCGATCCAGGCGCCCAGCTCGAAGTTCAGGGTGTTCTGGGCCCTCGAGCTCGGCGAATGAAGGCGGACGGTCGCGAATGGGTGTTACGCGCGGGCGCGGCGTTTACGTTTGGCGCCGCCGCCGCGCTCGTCCCCGCGGCCCGGCGCGTCGGTCCGCGTGGCCATGTAGTCGTCGAGCCGCATATAGCGCACGCCCATGAAAAACAGGATCCGCGCGTCTTCGCCCGCCGGCGTGGTTTGTCGCGGCTCTCGCGTCCGCGATCGGAAGGGAATTATCTGCGCCATCTCCGCCTCGCTCCAAGCACCATCGCTCCACCAAATCGCCGACAAATCACTCGCCGGTTGTTCGAATTCAATTAAGGAATGACGAGGGTTAATGTTGCGTCAACAACCGTCCTCTAGATTCGCATAATCGTACGGCGTCGAGTGATGGAGCGCGGAAGCCATGCTTTCCGAGGAGCAAGCGAGACAGATCGCGATACGCGATCTGTTGCAGAGGATTGTCGAGCAATTTGTCTCGCGCGAGGGTCGCGGGCAAACCGAGTTGCGACAGTTCGAGCGGCTCGCCGGCGACCTGATCGACGTGAGCGATAGCGATGTCGTGGCGACGGTCGCGGAACCGCTCTGCCGTCATCCGGACACGCCGCCCGCGTTGATCCGACGCTTTTTCGATCGACATGGCGCCTGCGCGCGCATCGCCTTCGAATTCGCGCCGTCGCCGCCCGTCGCCGACATTATCGCCAACGCCGAGCATGGTTCGGCGGAACTCGCCGCCGCGATCGCCCGCCGCGGATCATTGCCGCGAGATGCCGTTGGCGCGCTGGCGGCGCGGAGCGAAGGCGTCGTGCTTTGCGCGCTCGCGGCCAATCGCCGAATTCGGCTCGACCCTGGCGTCGTGCGCGCCCTGGTTCAGGTCGGCCGGGACCATCAGGCGCTGGGGCGCCTGTTGCTCAATCGCGACGATCTGGAAATCGATCCGGAGCCGCTGTTTCTCGCCGCGACGGCGGAAGAGCGGGCGCGGATCGTCGTGGCCGCCTGCGCGTCGGCGCTCGTTGACGGAATTGGAGACGCTTACGCGCCCGGCGACGCCGAACTGGCCGACGAACTCGGCGCGCTGAACGCGGACGGAAAGCGCGACGCGATCATCGGGCGCGTCGCCGACGCGCTCGACGCTCGAAAGAGCCGCGTGCGCAAGATATTCCTCGACGAGGGGGGAGAAGCCCTGGCGCTCACCTTTGTCGCGCTTGGCGTGGATCTCGAGGCCGCGACGCGCGTGCTTCTCGCGAGCGGCAGGTCATTCGCGCTCGATGTCGAGCGCATCCGCCACCTCAGGGCGCTCATGGCGTCGACGCCGCGCCGCGCCGCCGCGCGCATCGTCGCCGCGATCAACGGAGCCGTCCGGGT
>JBAUVQ010000245.1:0-3538 GCA_049583305.1 Methylocystis sp. | reverse complement strand
GCGATTCCTCGGCAAGGAGCTGGCGCCGGGCGCGCTCGTTGACGCGCGGGGACGGGTGAGCGCGGCGGGCTTGCTGGCGCCGGCCGCGGGCGAAGCTCGGCATGCGATCAGGGCGGCGGCGTAACGATTCATAGGAAAACAAGCGCGGCCGTCTCGCCGCCATGCCGCCTTTCTCCATAAAGTTGGGAGCGGGAGCTGGAGCCGCGCTCGAAAATTTCTGCTGCATCGCCGCGCGCCCATGCTATAGAGCGGCCCGACGCGCCGGCCGGAGGGTGTCCTTAACGGACGCCCTTTTCTGCTATGTGGGTTTCTTTAAGAAGGGCCGAAGGGCGTCGCGCGCGGCGCCGCAAGCGGGCGTGGCGGAACTGGTAGACGCGCCGGATTTAGGTTCCGGTGACGTAAGTCGTGGGGGTTCGAGTCCCTCCGCCCGCACCAAGACGCTTCCGCCCATTAAAGAGGCTCGAAGCGACAAGGAATTTGGACGAAATGCTCCGGCGCCGGCCGCTTGTTCAGCGGCGGACGCGCCGACCGAAATCGACGTTGCAAAAGGCGAATGACATGCAAGTGACGCAAACCCTGTCCGAGGGGTTGAAACATGAATTCAAGGTCGTGCTTCCGGCGGGCGTTCTCGCCGCCAAGCTGGACACACAGCTCAACGAGATGCGCGTCAAGGCTCAGATCAAGGGGTTCCGCCCCGGCAAGGCCCCGCTCTCGCACTTGAAGAAGCTCTACGGCAAGAATCTGATGAGCGAGGTGTTGCAGGAGGCCGTCAACGAGGCCAACCGCAAGATCGTCGACGACAACAAGCTGCGCATCGCCGCCGAGCCGAAGCTCGATTTCCCCGGCGGCCAGGAAGAGGTCGAGAAGGCGCTCGAGGCGGCCGGCGATTTCTCCTTCGTCGTGACCTTCGAGACGCTGCCGAGCTTCGAGCTTGGCTCGCTCGACGATATTTCGTTGGAGCGCCCGGTGGCTCCGGTCACCGACGAGGATGTCGAGAAAAGCCTTCAGACCCTGGCCGAGCGCGCGCGCGAATATGAGCCGAAGGCCGAAGGCGCCAAGGCCGAGAAGAACGACAAGCTCACCATCGACTTCGCCGGCAAGCTCGACGGCGTGCCCTTCGAGGGCGGCGCGGGCGGCGACGTCGATCTCGTGCTTGGCTCCAACTCCTTCATCCCCGGCTTCGAGGATCAGCTCGAAGGCGCGGCGGCGGGCGAGCAGCGCGTCGTCAAGGTGCGCTTCCCCGACGAATATTCGGCCAAGAATCTCGCCGGCAAAAACGCCGAATTCGACGTGACGGTCAAATCCGTCGCGGCGCCCAAGACCGCCGAGATCGACGACGAATTCGGCAAGAAATATGGTTTCGAATCGCTCGACGCGCTGAAGACGGCCGTGCGCGGCAATCTGGAGGCCGATTTCGACAAGGCCTCGCGCGATAAGTTCAAGCGGGCGCTGCTCGACGCGCTGGACGCGAAATACAAGTTCGAACTGCCGAAGAGCCTCGTCGATAACGAGTTCGAGGGCATTTGGGGCGAGCTGCAGAAGGAACGCGAGCGCGTCGGCGGGGCCGCCGATGCGAGCAAGAGCGAGGACGATTTGCGCGCCGAGTATCGCGCCATCGCCGAGCGTCGCGTGCGCCTCGGACTGGTTTTGGCGGAAGTCGGCCAAAAGGCCGGCGTCACCG
Source organism: Methylocystis sp. (assembly GCA_049583305.1). Classification (GTDB taxonomy): domain Bacteria; phylum Pseudomonadota; class Alphaproteobacteria; order Rhizobiales; family Beijerinckiaceae; genus Methylocystis. Next base: position 1,857 of record JBAUVQ010000245.1, on the reverse strand, counting down.
TCGAGGAGCAGGATCTCACGGACGCGGTGGTCGAGCAGGCCCGGAAGTTCCCTGGCCAGGAAAAGCAGGTCTGGGACTTCTACCGCAACAACGAGCAGGCGCTCGCTTCCTTGCGCGCGCCGATCTACGAAGAGCGGGTCGTCGCCCATCTCGCCGGGGTCGTGAAGGTCGCCGACAAGACCGTGACGCGCGAGGAGCTGTTCGCCGAGGACGAGGATACGTCGTCGGCTGCGTAAAAGGGTCGCGCCCTCCTCCACAGGGGAGGGTGGGGCTCCGCCGCTTCGGTTTCGCGGCATGCCGTTCGCGAAACTTGCCGGGCGCGGAAAATATGACTAGAGGCTGACGGCGGGCGGCGCTTTCGCTTTGGGCGGGGCGCCTGTCGGGCCAGGGACGAGAGGGATTTTCGAAGATGCGCGATCCGATCGAGGTCTATAATCAGTATCTTATCCCTCAGGTGATCGAAAACACGTCGCGCGGCGAGCGCGGCTTCGACATCTACTCGCGGCTGTTGCGCGAACGCATCGTGTTCCTCACCGGCCCGGTCGAGGATCACATGGCCTCGGTCATCATGGCGCAATTGCTGTTCCTCGAGGCCGAGAATCCGAAGAAGGAAATCTTCCTCTACATCAATTCGCCGGGCGGCGTGGTCACCTCGGGCCTCGCCATCTACGACACGATGCAGTTCATCAAGCCGAAGGTGTCGACACTGTGCGTCGGTCAGGCGGCGTCGATGGGGTCGCTGCTGCTGTGCGCGGGCGAGGCGGGCCTGCGTTTCGCTCTGCCCAACGCGCGCGTCATGCTGCACCAGCCCTCGGGCGGGTTCCAGGGCCAGGCGTCGGACATTCAGCGCCACGCGGAAGACATTCTGAAGATCAAGCGCCGCCTCAACGAAATCTATGAGCATCACACCGGCAAGGATTACGACACGATCGAACGCACGCTCGACCGCGATCACTTCATGACGGCGGAAGAGGCCAAGGCGTTCGGCATCATCGACACCGTGCAGGCGAAGCGGTCGGACGACGAATTGGAAGCAAAAGTCTAAGCAAGAACTAAAAAAACCGGCGCCCGCCAGTTTCCGGGGGAGGGGAGGCGGGCGCGTCGAACGCTTAAAGGTTGGGGCGCCCATGTTTGGTAAAATTCTGATCGCCAATCGCGGCGAAATCGCGTGCCGAATCATCAAGACCGCGAAGCGGCTGGGCATTCTGACCGTCGCCGTTTATTCCGACGCCGACGCCGACGCGCTGCATGTTGAAATGGCCGACGAGGCCGTGCATATCGGCCCGCCGGCGGCGGCGCAGTCCTATCTGCTGATCGACAAGATCATCGACGCCTGCAAAAAGACGGGCGCCGAGGCGGTGCATCCCGGCTACGGCTTTTTGTCCGAGCGCGCGGCCTTCGCCAAGGCTCTCGCCGACGCCAACATCGTGTTCATCGGTCCGAACCCGCGCGCCATAGAGGCGATGGGCGACAAGATCGAGTCGAAGAAATTCGCTTCCAAGGCCAATGTGAGCGTCGTGCCGGGCTATCTCGGCGTGATTAGGGACGGCGAGGAAGCCGTCAAGATCGCCAATGAAATCGGCTATCCCGTCATGCTGAAGGCCTCGGCCGGCGGCGGCGGCAAGGGCATGCGCGTCGCCTATCAGGCCGACGAGGTCGTCGAGGGTTTCACGCGCGCCAGATCCGAGGCCGCTTCGTCCTTCGGCGACGACCGCGTGTTCATCGAAAAGTTCATCGTCAATCCGCGCCATATCGAAATCCAGGTGCTCGGCGACAGCTACGGCAATGTGATTCATCTCGGCGAGCGCGAATGTTCGATCCAGCGCCGCAATCAGAAGGTCATCGAGGAGGCGCCGT
>JBAUVQ010000244.1:0-2156 GCA_049583305.1 Methylocystis sp. | reverse complement strand
CCTCTGATGGGTTCGCTCGGCCGTGATGGAATCAGGAATGATGAAAAAGCAGTGCAACCGTCGTGTCGGGTATCAAATAACAAACGGCGCCGGTTGCCGCGCAAGCGGCCGCGGAATTCAGGGCGGCGGCGAGATGCGCCCGATCCGGCCAATGCAGGGGGGCGACCGCGGCTAGATACCAGAACAGGCCGGAAATGACGCCCAGGATCAGCCCAGAAATGTTGCTGTCAAAACCGCCCCAGCGCAATAGCCCGGCAAAAACGGCGAATAAAAACCCGCTGCCGCCACTCAAAGCCACCGTCCAACTCTTCACGGGATGAGTCGCAAAAAGGCTCGTCGAATTCATTTCGTGCGCAGCCCCCAAAGCAATGCGGCCGGAATTCCGACGAGAGCGACGATCACAAGGATCGGCCAGCCCTTCGCGAACGCCAACCAAATGGATCCAGTGTTGAACGCCATCGTCAGCATCCCAATCGCGAGGCAAACGATTAGCACGAGAAGGGAATGGATGATGTCCTTCGTTTCCCAACTATATCGGTCGGCGTCGGCCCGCGACGCATCAGCCGTTTCTCCGACGGATGGAGCCAACGTTGTTTCGACCCATTCGGCAACATCTGGAGAGTTAAACGCCACGCGCCCGGTTTGCTCGTTGCTCATGAAAGCGGTGCTCTCGGAAACCGACTTGACCAGTTGTGCAAGCGCGCCCTGAAGATACTGAGCTGAATCGGCTGGAAATGTAATTTTCGCGTCAAACAATTGCTCTGTCGTCGAAAGCCCGAATCCAACCAGGTCTTCAATGTCGACGGAGACATCCTGGGTAGGCTTGAAATTCTCGAAGGCGGAGCGCACGGCCTCGTAAGCCGCGCGACTGGTGGCGCCAACGGTTATATCCAAAGTCACAAAACGTCGCATAGGTTTCGACTCGCGAAAACGGTCTTTCGGATGGTTGCTAGGCACCTTACCCAAACAGCCGAATTCCGGCTACCAACTCCAAGTGTTGCCGAAAGCGCCGACCACCCATGATCGACCCCCAGTAACCGATCCAATTTTAATGTTAGTGCATCGTTGGCCGAAGAGCCAGCGCGGGCGGCGAAAACGAAGAGAGTCGAGCGCTTCTCCGAGGCCAAGTTTGCGGCTTATCATGTCGGCAACACGGCTTGGAGCGGGTAAATGATGGAAAGCTACCATGATCTACTGAGAGATTATCTCGGGTCCCCACAGGATATTACGGCATCAATCGTTCATTACGTCACGTCAACCGCCTTGCCCGCGCTCGATAAAAACGCGTCCGTTATCAATGTAAAAAGTGTAGAATCGCCAATATTCACGGCGAGCGTGGAATGGCGGCCGAAGACAGGCCATAAACTATGCATTTACAGCGGCGTCGCTCAAACCTTGGCCACTTCCCTCCAATCAATTGATACTCCCGCCATCGAGACCTTAGCCGCCCTGTCAGAGAACCTGTTCGGCTCCCCTGACTTCGCGCACGTCGTAGCTGGCAGCGTGCTCAGCAGCGCGGTGATCTTCGTATGTTTGCACGAATATGGTCACGTCGCCGGGGGGCATTTCGAGCTTCGGCGTTGTCAGAGGACCGAACAGGACCGCGGTTTTGAGTTCAACGAGACGACCGACGATTTCAGTTACGAAGGAAAGAGCGGAAACGCGTTCCAGTTCAGCCAGCTTCTCGAGCTCGAAGCCGATCTAATCGCGTTCAACCTGCTCTTGGACTTGTCCTACCCGATTGTTGTCGCCAACGAGGATGTCGCTGCGTTGATGCGTGGCCGCGAATTCGAAAATTGGCGCGATGAGCTACATCCTCGGGTGGCGGAACTCACATTTTACGCGGCTGCAATCGCCTTGGGGCTGTTGTCTGTCCATCGCGCAAACGAGAACTCGGAAACTCACCCCTGGCCGATCACTCGAATGATGTATATTGCGATGTTGCTCTTGCGGCGTACGGTACCGGGTTGGCAATCGGGAAGCAAACTCGCCCATTTCTTGAAAATTGATGAAACTGCCCTCGCCCATCTGACCGGCAATTTCCTTCCCACCTTGCTCAACGCGATTGAGCTGGCGGAAAGCTGTTGTCGCGGCATCGGCTTGGACTTGCCGCACGCAATGGGGCTTTCTTCCGGCGCCCCTGAATTCATGAGCCG
>JBAUVQ010000243.1:0-11467 GCA_049583305.1 Methylocystis sp. | reverse complement strand
GTGCTAACTAGAAAATTACTGAACATTATTTTGTCACAATTCATTTATAGGTCTCGAAAATCATCTTAAAGCGGTGGAGGATGGATCAACGCTACGAGCGTTGAAATGGCATGTTCATGACCATGAGTATGCTTTGTGTATCGTGCAAAGGAGTAGAGAATGAAACGACTTATCCCGGGGCTTTTCGTGGTTGGACTTATGTCCATTCCGGTTCAAGCCAAGGCCGATTTCGTCGAAGATTTTTTCGGGGGAATTTCTGGTGGCGCGGCCGCGCGGGGAGCTGTACTTCACACCGGCTCGCGCCACGGCGGACATCACGCGCGCGCCGAGCGCCGCGCGTCACGCGTCGCGATTCACGGCGCGGGTTCCTTCACGGCCATGACGTCCTGGTATGGCGGCGGTCCGCGCTCGCTTGAGCCCAACACCCACACCGCCAACGGCGAGCGTTTCAACAAATGGGGCCTCACGGCCGCGCATAGGACGCTGCCGCTGGGCACGCGGCTGCTGCTGTCGCACGGGGGGCGCTCGGTCGTCGTGCGCGTCAACGATCGCGGCCCGGCCGCCTGGACCGGCCGCAGCCTCGATGTGTCGAAGGGCGCGGCCACCCGCCTTGGGCTGATTCAAAGCGGCACGGGCCGAGTGAGCGTCACGGTTCTCGCCAGCCGCTAAATCCCCGGCTTCCACGCGGCGCGTTTAACGCAGCGTCCGCGGGGTGAAAACGAGTTCGCCGCGCCCGCCTTCATGCCTCTTTCGAGGAAAAGGCGGGCGCGGCGAAATGATTCCGCTCGCGATCCCAGAGGGATTAAGCGGTCGCCAGAAACTGAGCGATCTCGTCCTTCAGCGTCAGCCGCTGCTTCTTCATGCCTTCCAGCGTCTCGTCGGCGACCGGCTCGACATTGGCCTCCATGCGGTGAATGGCGCGGTTGAGCTCGTGATAGAGATCGGCGATCCGCGCGAAATGCGCGTTGCCGCCCTTCAGCTCCTTGATCGTCTCGGCCTGTTCGGGAAATTCCTCGTGCAACTCATGCGCGACGTGACTCATGCCGTTCTCTCTCCTCGCCCTTGCGTGGGCTTTCTCATTGGCGCGGCGTCCAGCGCCGCGAGGGAACGGGATCGTAGCGCGTCCAGCCGCGAGCGCAACGCGCGACAACGCCCGTGCGGCGATCGGTCGCGCGAGAAGGTGAGATTTCGGCGAGAGGATGAGATTTCGACGAAGACGAAATGGCGAGAGAGACGGGACTCGAACCCGCGACCTCCGGCGTGACAGGCCGGCGCTCTAACCAACTGAGCTACTCCCCCGCGGCGACGCGTTGCGCGCGAGAAGGGCCGAATATGCCATGCGTTCAGCGAAGTCAAGGCGGAGCGCCGCCCGGCGGCCGGTTAGTTTGAATTTCCGGCGCGCGACAGCGCCCGCGGCTCGATGCGGAGCGCGGCGAGTCTATCTTGATTTCGCGTTGGGAGACGGCGCGGTGAAGCCGGCCCAGGTCAGATAAATGCCGAGGGCGAGCGAGGGCGCGAGGTACAAATAGAAATGCTCGCCGTAATGCATTTGGTCGAACGCCCGCTTCAACGCCTCGGGCGTTGCGAACGAGAGCATGAGACCTTTCGCCAGGATCAACCATCCGACCAGCGTGACGACCACCGTCGGCGCGCCGCCCGACCAGATATTATGCGCGAGAATCATCGCGAGGCCCGCCGCGAGGCTGGTTATCGCGTAGACCAGCATGACCGGGCCATCGGCGACCGCGGCCTCGACCGTCGCGCTTCCGCGCGTCAACAGGGCGACGATCAGCAGGACAGTGAACAGGCCAATGAACCGCGCGAGAAAAATCGTGAGCCGGGACACGCGGATCTCCTCTCTTCGTTCGTGACAACATGCGCATCGTGGATCTCGCCAGCAAGGTCGGGCGCCCCAAAAAAGTCGGCGGTGGCTGACTCGGGGGTCGCGCCCGGAAATTCAGGCCAACTCACGTCGCCAGCGAAGCGCCCATCACTCCGACAGCCATTTGGCGATGCGCGGCCACTGCGTCGTTATCGTGCGCGCGCCCATGAACAGCGCGAGATGGCCGCGGGCCGCGAGCGCGGTCTCGATGTCGCTCTCCCTGGTCCCGACCAGCGCCGCCGCCGCGAAAACTTGCGCGGGCGGCGCGATGTCGTCGCGCTCGCCGGCGAGCAGGAACAGCGGATGTTCGAGGCGACGAAGATCGACGTTTCGCCCGAGCGCGTGAAAGCGCCCCGACGCGAGCCGGTTTTCGCGATAGAGCCAGTTGAACGCCTCGCGATGATATGGCCCCGGCAAATCGAGCAGGCGGGCGTCCCATCGCGCGAAGCTCTCGATGGCGCGGAGCCCGCTCTCGTCGCCCGGCGGCTCCAGCTCCAGCGCCTCCAGCGCCCGCGCGCTCTTGTCCGCCGGGCGTGGCCAGAACCCCGCCATATCGCGCCCGAGCGCCAGCCCCTCGCCGCGGCGAATCATGTCGTCCAACAGCGCGGCGGTCATCGGATTGATCGCGCCCGAAAAAGCCGAGGGCGCCGCCGCGGTGTCGACCGGCGCGCCGACCAGAACCAGGCGGCGGATTTTCGAGGGAAAGCGCGCGGCGTAGGCGAGCGACAGCCATCCGCCCTGACAGAGGCCGATCAGATCGACCGGAGGCCCGAGCTCGTCGACGACGACGTTAAGCGCGGCGAATTGCGTGTCGATCGTGTTCATCCGCGTCGCGGCCGTCGCCGATTTCCACTCGATGAGGAAGACATCGCGCCGGTCATTGGCCAGCAGGCTCTCGATCAGGCTATGGCCGGGCGCGAGATCGGCGAGCGCGGCGTCATGTAGGGTAAAGGGCGCGACGACGAGGACCGGGCGGCCTCGGGGCGTCGCGGTCGAAAAGTCGCGCAACCGCAGCGTCGCGAGGTCCAGAGTCACGCGGTTGGGCGTCGTCCAATCCGCCTCGGCCGGAGGGCCGGCTCCGACCGACGTGGGCTCCAGCGCGCGGCGATAGAGCTCCATCGTCGTGAGCCAGGGCCAAGTCCAAACCTGCCAGGGGTCCATGAGGCTCTTCCCGCCCTCCATCATGGCGTCAGCACCGCCGCGCCCTCCAGCCGACCCTCTCGCAGATCGGCCAGCGCCTCGTTGGCTCGTTCCAGCGGATAGGCCCGAGTCGTTGTCCGCACGCCGGCGCGCGCGGCGATGTCCAGCAGCTCCACCCCATCCGCGCGCGTCAGATTGGCGACCGAGGCGAGGCTCCGCTCCCCCCACAAAAGAGAATAGGGAAAGGCGGGGATGTCGCTCATGTGAATGCCGCCGCAGACGACGCGCCCGCCCTTGGCCACCGCCGCCAGCGCGGTCGGGACCAGCGCGCCGACCGGCGCGAAGATGATCGCCGCGTCCAGCGGCTCCGGCGGCGTCTCGCCCGAGCCGCCGGCCCATTCCGCGCCGAGCGAGCGGGCGAAGTTTTGCGACGGCGCGTCGCCCGCGCGGGTGAAGGCGAAGACGCGCCGATGTTGCCAGAGGCAGAGCTGCGCGACGATATGCGCCGCGGCGCCAAAGCCGTAGATGCCGATTTTTTCCGCCTCGCCCGCGGCCTTGAGCGAGCGCCAACCGATCAGCCCGGCGCAGAGCAGGGGGGCGGCGGCGATGGGGTCGAGCGTGTCGGCCAGCGGAAAGGCGTAGGCCGCGTCGACGACGACATGGCTGGCGAAGCCGCCGTCGCGCGTGTAGCCGTTAAATTCCGGCGTGTCGCAGAGATTTTCGCGCCCGCTGGCGCAATAGGGGCAGTGGCCGCAGGTGTGGCCGAGCCAGGGCGCGCCAACCCGCGCGCCGAGCGTCAGCGTAACGCCAGCGCCGACCGCCTCGACCCGGCCGACGATCTCGTGGCCCGGCACGATCGGGAACCTCACGTCCGGCAACTCGCCGTCGACGACATGCAGATCGGTGCGGCAGACGCCGCAAGCCTCGACCCGCAGTCTTACCTCTCCCGGCCCCGGCTGGGGCTCCGGGCGCTCCTCCATGACGAGCTTTTCGCCGGCCCGCCGCAGCACCATCGCGCGCATCGAGGCAACATAGCACTTCGGGCCGGGGAATGCCGGCTTTGTTGTTTGGGAGAGCGGAGACAGCCCTCATCCGTCATGCTCCGCATGACACCTTCTCCCACAAGTGGGAGAAGGAGGGGAAGCGTTTGATTCAACTTCAATAATTTAAATCACAAGGGCGTTTCCTTCTCCCACTCGTGGGAGAAGGTGGCCTCGCGAAGCGAGGTCGGATGAGGGCTCTCGCCACCCCAAACGCGAAACGGCGGCATGTCGAAACATGCCGCCGCTCCGATTTCGTCGCGAAGAGTCTCTACTAGTAATGCCAGATCAAATCGGCCGAGAAGATCGTGGCGTGGCTCTGCGTGCCGTTCGAGAAGGCCGGGGTCTTCAGAGAATTGTAGAACGCGACTTCCGGACGGATCGTGACGGTGGGCGAGAGCCAATGCTGCCAGCCCATCGCGTAGTTGAAGTAGGAGGTCGCGAAGCCCGTGCGCTGACCGGTGATGTCGTTGAAATATTCCGCGCGCCAGGAGATGTTGTCCTGAGGCGAGAACTTCCAGTTCAGGTAGGTCAGCACCGACCATTCGCTCGACGTGCAGCTTGGCTGGATGTTCCCCTTGCAAGTCGCCACCGGGAACACGTTGTTCTGGTTGAGGAACTGATCCGGAATCACGCCATAGAACGGAGAGAACGTGTTTGGCGTGATATTCTGATGCATGTTCCAGCCTTCGATGCTGATGTGCCAGTCGTCGTTAAACTTGTGGTACAGCGTCGTCGTATATTGCTGGAGGTTGTTATAGCCGTAGGTTCCGCCGTTGATCGCGTTGGCGCAGGAGTAGATCGCGTTATAGGCGTCATCCGACTGATAACGAACGCAACCCGTGAAGCTGGGCCTGATGCCGGGATCGACCTGGCCACTGTAGCCCGACTGACCGGCGGAAAGATAGCCCGCCGGCACCGTCGTAAACACGCCGGGCAACAGAGAATACACCGCGCCCGCTGGCAGGGCGCCGTAAGTCGTGCCGCGCGCGTTCCACAGTGAGGAGTCCGTGCCGATCGCGATGGCCGCCTGCACCATCCAGTTCTTGGTCAGCTGCAGCGAGCCGACCAGGCCTTGGTTGGTGTAGTTGTCGTAGCCGTAGGTCATCGAATGCGAATACATATAGTTGTTCGGCGCGAGCTGAGCTTCGATATCCGGCACCGAGATGTAGCGGCCAAGGCGGATCAACAAGCCTTCCATGACGTTCGGAATATAGAGTTCGCCGTAGATCATCGGCGCGTCATAGCCAACGAACTTGTTCCATTTCTGCAGCTGATCGCTGAAGATGCCGCTCGCGGTGGTGTAGCGATAGGTTTCGCCAAACAGCGGCGAGAAACGGAAACCCCAGTCCCAATGGTCCTTCTGCATCGTGTCGGGCAGGCGTTCGAAGATGGTCACGACCTGATCGAGCTGGATGACATTGGGCACATAGGAGTAAGCGGCGGGGTTGTTGCCGCCGGTGATCTGGCCCGGCAGCGTATGGGTGTTGCTGACGTTAAAGCCCGGGTTGATCCAGCCGTAGATCTGGATGTGATTGTCGTTCAGCCACTTTCCGGCGGCGGTGGGTCCCAGCGCGGTCATTAGCGGGCTGTCGACGGAGCTCGGCGTGGTTATGCCGACGCCATTGGCGCCGCCGAACGGCCATTCGGTGAAGGGATAGGGGCCGGAAGCCTCGGGAGCCGGCGGGAAGTAGGCGCGGCGGGTCGGCGGCGAGCCGGGCGGAGGATCGGCCGGAGCGCCGAGACCCCATTCGTCCTTATAGGCATGATAGAGTCGGCCGATGAAGCTCGGGTCCGGCTCGGCCGCGGGAGCGGGGGCCGGAGCGGGAGCGGTCGGCCCCTTCGGCGCCAGCATGGCGAGGATCGGCACGTTGGGCGCGTTAAAGTGATAGTTGATGCCGAAGCGGAGATTGTTCTCGGTCTCGTGCTCACGGTAGGTCATGCCGAAGATGCCGCCGCCGGGAGCCGCCGGATTGCCGTTATTGAGCCCGGAATACTGGTTGCCGGTCGAGGTGTACTGCCCCGTGCCCAGGTCGGTGTGGCGAAACTCGACATTGGCCGACCACTGATCGGTGAAGGCGTATTCGAGGCCGGCGCCGACGGTCCAGCCGAAGCGCTCGTAATTGCTGATGTCGTTATTGGGGATCCCGGTCATGTAGCTGTTGACCGTGTAAGTGGAGGGCATGCCCCAATAATTATGCTGGATCGACGTGTTGCCGATCGCCAGACCGCCGAGGACGTAATAGAGAGAGCGGCCGTCGGCGTAACCGGCCTTGCCGATCAGCGAAATCCGCGCGTCGTCCTGGATCTCGGTCTGGAACGGTCCGCCCGTGGCGGCGCCAACGCCGTTAAACAGAGTCTTGGCCGTGTTGCTCGGGGAAAATCCGACATCCGCCTCGGCGCCGAGAACCGCGTGGCCAAATTGCTTCAGATAGCCGAAGTGGAAGTCCGTTAGCACGCCGCGGGGCGAATAGGACTGCTGATAGCCGACCGGGCCGGCGCCGGTGACGCCGGGGGAAAGGCCGGGCGCCGGGTCGAGGGCCGATTCGTTCAGCGTGCTGAAGTTGTAGCCGAACGATGAGCCGACATAGATGCCGGTCCAGGTGAACGCCGGCGGCGGCGGCGGCAGACTCTTCCTGTTCGGCAGGTCCGCCGCTAGCGCGACGCCCGGCAGAGCGACCAGCAGCGCCGCCCACGATATTGCCCTTCTCGGCATGAAAGCTCCCCTTTGATTCTGTTGCGGGACGAACGGCCCTGCAATGAATCGAAAGTGCCCGCCTCGCCGGATTCGTTCCATTATGTTTTTTTTAACACCCAGGCGGCGATCGTAACATTCGTAAACTTGTCGAGGCGGTCATATTGCTTAAATTTAGGGCTTATCGAGAGGATTTGTCCGAGGCAATACCAAGAGGCGATAGCAACGATCCGCTCGCGGCGGCGCGGAGAGCCGGGGGCGGACTCGGTTGTGGTCAAGTAACCGATTGAAAATAGTGTAATAACTGTCTCCGCGGTCGGGAGTCGTCGGCTCGGTCGGCGCGGGCCAATTCGCCGGCGAGATGTTGTCTAATTTTGAGACAGGAGGCGGGATTATAGTCGGAAGATGTGTGATTTTTAAATGTTAATAACACTTGGCGGCGCGCCCGTAATGGTTAATATATGGTTACCATGCGAATCTTTATGAGTGTAACCATAAAGACACACCTTGATTTAAGACATTTATAAACAGTTGGTTGTGCATATGCTGGATCGTCCGCCCTAAAGTCGTCCGGCGCCGGCGGGGCGTCGCGTTGGGCGGTTCCTTATGCGTTGATTTGCGATTTAATATTATTGTATATGTGGATTTCGATCCGGAGCGCTTCGGGCCGCTCTTGGCCGCGCAAGAGGCTCTTATTGCTCGCGTCTTGGACGATTCGCGGCGATGCGACGCAGCGCGCGCCCAAGGCTCGCCCCCGCGGCGCCATGCGCGAAAATGCGCGCCGCGCATGTCACTCGGAATGCACGGGGCCGCCGAGAATAAGTCGATATCCGACGCCGCGCTCGGTGACGAGCAGCTTGGGTTCGTCGGGGTTGTCCTCGATTTTACGCCGCAACCGTCCGATGAAAACCCTAAGATATTGAACGCTGTCCGCGCTGGCCGGTCCCCAAACCAGTTCGATCAGCTGCCGCTGCGTGACGACCCGGCCGTTGGCGCTGGCCAAAATATGCAGCACCTCGAATTCCTTGGAGGTAAATCTCAGCGACTGGCCGCGCAACGTCACGGTTCGCGTCGCCGCGTCGATGGTGAGATGGCCGGCCTGATAGACGAGCGTGACGGGCTCGAAGCTTACGCGCGTCCTCAGCGCCGCCCGCGCGCGGGCCATCAGTTCTCCGAGTTTTATCGGTTTACATACGAAGTCATTCGCGCCAAGATCAAGCGTCGCGATCTTTTCCGATTCGTGATCGCGAGCCGACACGGCGATAATCGCGACCGGGGAATGCTTGCGAAGCACGCGAATAACCTCGCGGCCGTCGATGTCCGGCAGATTTATATCCAAAATTATCAGCGTGGGCTGCCAGGAAATCGCGAGGACAATGGCTTCTCCGCCCGCGCCGGTCTGCGCGATCTCGTAGCCCTCGGCGATCAACGCTTCGCGCAGCAGTTTAGCCGACGCCGGTTCGGCGTCGACGATCAAAACCCGTTTTGCATCGGCGCGGGCGTTCGAGCTCGCATATGCGGCGGTGTTGGAACTGAACGCTTCCAAGATCGCTCCATGGCGGTTCGAGAGGAAATACCTGATTTATCAATGCGTCGCCGGACTACGGCCTGCCCGTGAGCCCGACCGCCCACCCCCGGCGAGTTCGCCGCCGCTCCATAACATCATCATTCCCGTGATTCGAATCATAAATGGGCGAGCTGCGATTGGCTATCGTTTAGTTCGACTTCCGTTATGGTTCGGACGGAAAAGATCGACCGGGAATAACACGGCGCGATCTCCCCGCGTTCCCGTTGGCTCTTGATTTATTTCGCTATTTCAATGGGAAGGCGAGATTCGCGCTTCCTCGGGGCGGCTAGCGAGGTCGCGCAATTTGTTAGGCTTCGCGGGATGATGACGCGTGGTGGAGAGATAGAATCATATTTCTCCATATCCCGTCCATAACGTCGTCGCGTCGTCGCGAGACTTCGCCTCGCGAAACGAGCGGCGGCCCGTCTCGCGAGGCGTTGATTTCGTTAGAAATGCCAGATCATATCCGCCGAGAACACCGCGAGATGGCTCTTGGTGCCGATTGTCGTCGGGCTGGTCTGGAGCAGCGGCGCGTTCTGCTGGAATGCCGGCGCGTTGAGCGAATTGTAGAACGCCATTTCCGGGCGCAACTCGATCTGCGGCGAGAGCCAGTGCTGCCAGCCGATCCCGTAGTTGAAATAGGCCGTCTTGACGCCGGTGCGCTGGCCCGTCAGGTCGTCGACATATTCCATGCGCCAGGAAATATTGTCCATCGGCGAGAACTTGTAGTTGAGATAGGTGACGACCGACCATTCGCGCGAGGTGCAGGTCGCCTGAAGTTTGTTCGAGCACTGGGCGAGATTCGGGCCATTCACCATATAGTAGAACGGGTTGGCGACGGTGGCGGAGAGTGGGCTCAGGATATTGGGCACATTGTCCTCGTGCATGTGCCAGGACTCGATCGCGATGTGCCATTGGTCGCTGAACGTGTGGTAGAACGAGCCTCCATACCACTGCTGGTTGTTGTAGCCGAAGGTTCCCGTGTTGATCCCGTTGGCGCAGAGATAGATATTGTCGCGGGAGTCGTCGGTCTGGTAGCGGCCGCAGGCGACGAAGCTCGGCTTGATGCCGGGATCGGCCTGGCCGGCATAGGCCGGCTGCGCGCTGGTCGTGGCGTAGACGCCGGGCACGGGATTATAGAGCACGCCGCCGGGCACGGCCGCGAATTTGACGGTGCGGGAATTCTGGAATTCCGAGTCGGTGCCGACTGAAAGACCCAGTTGCAGCATGATGTTCTTGTTCACCTGCAAGGTCGCCGCGGCGCCCTGGTTGGTGTAGCCGTCGATGACATAGGTCATCGAATGGGAATACATGTAGTTGTTCGGCGCGAGCTGCGCCTCGATGTCCGGCATGGAGATATACCGACCAAAGCGTATCAGCAGGCCGTCCATGACATTGGGAATATAGACCTCGCCATAATACATCGGCAGGTCGTAGCCGGCGAACTTGTTCCATTTCAGCAATTGCTTGCTGAAGAAACCGTCGGCGGTTGTGTAGCGATAGGTTTCGCCGTAGATCGGCGAGAGGCGGAAGCCCCAGTCCCAATGATCCGTCTGTACCGTGTCCGGCACGCGCTCGATGATGACCACCGCCTGATCGAGTTGCAGCAGATTGGGCTGGAAGGAATAGGCGGCAGGCGAATTGCCGCCGGCGAGCGCGCCCGGCATCGAATGCGCGTTGCTGATGTTGAAGCCCGGATCGATCCAACCATAGACCTGGATGTGGTTGTCTTCGAGGAACTTGCCGACGGGCGTCGGGCTCAACGCCTTCATCAGCGGCGAGTCGATTGAGTTGGGCAGGGACACGGCGATCGGCGTCGCGCCGCCATAGGGCCACTCGGTGAAGGGGTAGGGCGGCGAGGGCTGCGCGATGGGGCCGTAGCCCGCGCGGCGGCTTGGCGGCGCGTTGGGGTCGTCCGGAATCGGCGCGCCCCATTCGTCCTTATAGGCATGATAAAACCGACCGATGAACGTCGGGTCGGGCGGCGGCGGCGGTTCGACCTTGGCCGCTGGCGTCGGCGGGGCGGCGACAGCGGCGACAGCGGCGGTCGCGCCCGGCCCGTTCAGATGGTAGCTTATGCCGAGCCCCAGCACGTCTTCCGCCGCTCTCTCATGGAAGGTCAGGCCGGGGACTTGCACGGAATTGACGGTGGCGGTTCCAAAGTCGTTGTGGCGATATTCGACCCGCCCCGACCAATCGTCGGTGAAGGCGTATTCGACGCCCGCGCCCGCGCTCCAGCCAAAGCGCTGAACGTTGAAATAGTCGGCGACGGGCGCGTTCGGCGCGCTCAGCGCCCAGTAATTCTGCTGAACCGTGGAGGTTCCATCGACGACGCCGCCGGTCAGGTAATACAGCGTCCGCCCGTCGGCGTAGCCGGCCCGCGCCCGCGCCGACCAGCGCAGATTGTCGGCGATGTTGGTTTGCGTCGGCCCGCCGAGGGCGACGCCGAGGCTGTTGTACAAGACCTTATTGGTGTTCTGGCCGGTGAAATCGAAATCCGCCTCGCCGCCCAGCACGAGATGACCGAATTGCTTGTTGTAGCCGAAATGGAAGCCGCTGAACGGGCCGCGGGAACTGTAGTTTTGCGAATAGGAAACAGGGCCGCCGAGGCCGGCGTAACCGGGAATGAGGTCCGAGCCGCGTTCGGTGACGGTGTTGAAGCCGTAACCCGCCTGGGTTCCGAGATAGCCGCCGTCCCAGCTGAACATCAGGGGAGCGGGAGCCGCCTTCCGCGTGGGAAGATCGGCCGCCTTCGCGGCGCCTTGCAACGCGAACAGCGCGAACAGCGAAGCTAGGGTTCTTTTCGGCATTCGACGCTTCTGCATTCCTATATCCATGATTTTCGCGGGATTGGCGCATGTTTGAGATGAAGCTAACGATTCGTTCAAGAGCGCTCCATTAGATTTTTTGTCCGTTTCCTTATGCGATCGTAACGATCCAGCCGTCTTTCCTCTCGGCGCCCGGATCAAGAATAAGGCGATACGCCTATATTTTAAGCGAGCCGCGCGTTTGGTCCGTGGAATCAACGGCGATTTGCCTGATTGCGCGAGTCCTCAAAGCGAAACCGGCGCCGCGAAATTTTATCCGAGCCCGCTCGTTCTTCCCGCCAGACATTTGCCTCCATCGCGCTCGTCACTATACCC
>JBAUVQ010000242.1:0-13504 GCA_049583305.1 Methylocystis sp. | reverse complement strand
CGCTTGACGGCCGCAACGGCGGCGCGGGCGCGGGTTCGGGATTGGCGGGTGCGCGCGCCCACGCGGGAATCTCGACGCGCTTCGTTGGCGCGGCGGCGCGACCGAGTGAAAGGCTCGACGGCGCGTCGCGGCTGCGCAGGATTTTCTTTTCCGCGTCGTCGGGATCCGGCGCCGCGTCGAAGCGGTCTTCGAGCGCCTCCCGAATCATGTTGTGCCAACACCCTTCAGCCGGTCCTTTTTCGCCCACATAGCCAGCGATATAGAGCCGCTCCTCGGCGCGCGTCAGCGCGACGTAAAGCAGGCGACGATGCTCGTCGCGGGCGGCCTCGCGCAGTTTTTCGCGCGCGCGCGCGATTGGAGGCGGGTCCGCGTCCATTCTCGGCGACCAGGCCAGGCTGGCGTCGTCGGCGTCTTCCATTTCGCTTAGCGCGAAGATCCTTGGGTCGTGGCGCCCGGTCGGCGCGCCGCAGGTGTCGGGCAAGAACACGATCTTCGCTTCGAGACCCTTCGCCGCGTGGACGGTCATCACGCGCACGGCGTCGCCCGCGGCCTCCATGTCGCGCTTGATTGATACGTCGAGCTTCTCGACGCCAGCGAGAAAGCTCGTCAGCGCGCCCGGTTCGTCGCGTTCGAATTCGAGAGCGAGGCGCAAGAATTCGTCGATGGCGTCGTTCGCCTCCGCTCCCAGACGCGCGACGAGTTTTTCGCGTCCGCCACCGGCGCCGAGAACCCGGCTGTAAAAATCGAAGGGCGGCGATCGCCGCGCGTCCTGGCTCCATTGCGTTAGGCGTCGCGCGGCTTCTTGGTGGGCGGGCGCGCCCGATTGCTCCAGCGCGTCGATCAACGCGCCCTCGCGCCCTGGGGCCAGTGTGATGAGATCGTCGTCGTCGAGGCCGATAAGCGGCGATTTGAGAACTGTCGCCAGCGTCAGATCGTCCTCCCGCAGCAAAGCCGCGCGGCCGAGCGCGCAGAGATCCATGACGGCGATGTGATTCATCAGATTGAGCCGGTCGGCGCCGGCGACGGGAATATGCTGCTCTTTCAGCGCGCGAATTATCGCTTCGAAGAAGGCGTCGCGTTTGCGCACGAGGATCAGAATGTCGCCGGCCTCGATCGCGCGCGGGCCCGTTTCGCCCTCAACCCATTCGCCAGTGCTCGGCGTCATCAGCCCTTTGATTTTACGCGCGATTTTCTTCGAGAGAAACGCGGCGGGATCGTTGAGGGGAACATAATCGAGCGGCAGTTTCCAATCCTTCGGCTCCTCATCTTTTGTCGCGCCGATGGGCTCCCAGATTTCGACGAGGCCTGGGGCGTCAACCTTGAGCGCGATATGTTTCGGCGCGGGCTCTGTCGGGTCAAAGGATAGGCCCCGTCTGTTTTCCCCGAAACCGAAAATCGCGTCGACGCTCTCGAGAATCACTCGCGCGGAGCGGAACGAAAGCGTGAGGAGGACATGTTTGAAAGGGAGCTTCGCCTCTCTGAAACGGTTCTCGAATCCGCGCCGCATCGCGTCGAATTTTTCCGGCGCGGCGCCCTGAAAGGAGAAAATCGACTGCTTTTCGTCGCCGACCGCGAAGAAACTGCGCGGGCGCGTCGCCGGCGCGAATTCGTTAGCGATGGTTTGCAAAATCTCCCATTGCGGCGCGCTCGTGTCCTGCGCCTCGTCGAGCAGAATATGGTCGATTTGTTGGTCGAGTTTATAGAGCACCCAGGACGGACTGGAGCGGTGCAGCAATTCGCGAACACGCTCGATCAGATCGTCGAAATCGAGCAGGCCGCGACGATTCTTTTTGCCTTCGTAACAGGAGACAATCGCCCCGCCGATCCGCGCCAGCGCCAGCGAGCGCGCGAAAGTCGCCGCGATCTTTCGTTTGTCGATCAACTCGGCAAGACGCTCGCGCTCATCTTCGAGAATCGCGAGAAGCTCCGAATCCTTCTTAAAGAGTCCGTCCGTGATGATTTTCCCGTCGCCGCCGCGTGGAGCGCCCTTTTGCGTGAAAAACACCAAAAGATATTCGTCGATGCAAGCGGAGTCGGGCGCGAGATTCGAGGCGTTCATGAGTTGTTCGGCGAGACCCGCGTCCCGCTTACTGCCTTGCCGCAGTCTCGCGGCGAGCGCCGGCCAGTCTTTAGACGCTACCCCGCCGTCGATCATCCGAGTTTCGATCGCCTCCAAGGTTTCGCCCTCGCCGAGCCCCAGTCGGCGACGCAAATCTTGTTCATATTCCCGCTCTCTCGCGACGCCGCGCAAGGCGGCGCGATGATGCAAAAGCTCTTCGATCAACCCCTCGAAAGTCGCTTCGCCCGCGTCTCGCGCGACCATCGCCAACGCTTCGCGCAAGACGCCTTCTTCATTGAGGGCGCGGTCGAGCGTTTCCTTGCGGGCGCGGGTCAGCAGATCGCCGCGCTCGATCTCGTCGAGAATGCGGAAGCCCGCGGGAACATTGGCCTCGAAGGGAAAGAGATGCAAAATCCTCTCGCAAAACGCATGGATCGTCTGGACTTTGAGTCCTCCTGGCGTTTCCACCGTGCGCGCGAAAAGTCTGCGCGCGAAATCGCGATCCGCGGGATCAAGTTTTTGTCCGCTGGCCTTTTGGACCGCATCGTCGAGCATATCGTCGTCGAGCAGCGTCCATTTGGCGAGAATGTCGAAAATGCGCACCGCCATATTGGCGGCGGCGGCCTTGGTGTAGGTGAGGCATAGTATCCGCGACGGGGGAACGCGCGACAGGAGCAGACGCACGACGCGGCGCGACAACACATGCGTCTTGCCCGAACCCGCGTGAGCGGACACCCAGGCGGAATTCTTCGGGTCAGAGGCGATCCATTGTCCGCGCTGAGTCGTGGGCGGGACTGGGCGATTGGCGCTCATTCGTTCGCCGCCTCGCCGCCGCCGCGCGACCATTCCCTCACGCGCGCGAGATGATCGTAATCACCGTAACGCGACGCGAAAGCGACGTAGGGGCGCGAAGGATAGGAACGCAGGGGATCGCGAAACTGGCTTAGCAATTTAATCAATTGCGCGCGGTGTTCCGCGACGAGATCGGCGAAGCTCATGTCTTTTGGCTTGATCCACGCTTCGACGGCGTCCACCTCGCCGATCGGCACATAGGCGGCCTCGCGCGTCTCGCGGCGTCCAACGGTCTTGAAAGCGCCGGTCGCGATCATCGCCGCCTCCAACGTGAGTTGCGGAGCGAAACCCGCCAGAACCTGCTTGTTGCTTGGCGGCGCGCCAGTCTTGTAATCGAAGACGCTCGCGGTTCCGTCGGCGTTCACTTCGATGCGGTCGGCGACGCCGGTCAATCGAAACTCGCTTCCGTCGGCGAGCTTAAAGTTCCACGCGCCGCTCTCCTCGACATGAATCTCTCCACCCAGCGCGCGTCGCGTGCTTTCGAAGGCCAGCGCGCGATCGAGACCCGCCACCACACGTGGCCATTTGAAGGCCAGGAAATCGGAATCGGAACGAAAGATGTCGAGCTTGTCTCGCGCCAACGCGATCAAGGTCGCGCGGGCGTTATCGGGAAGAGGTCCTGGAGGATGTGCGCGGGCGAACTCGGCTAGGGCCTCGTGGATCGCAATGCCCAGTTCGCGCGCGTCGCGCTCTTGATCAAGCGGCTCCAAAGCAAAGAGTCTTAGAATGCGTTCGGCGTAAATCGAGTAGGGATCGCGCCTCAGGGTCTCGATGCGCGTCACGCTCAATCGCGTGGGACGCGAAAGGACCGGCGGACGCGGCTCGGGACGCGCGCAGCTCTTGAACGCGAGCGGACGATCAAGCGCCGCCGCGATATCGAGCATAGCCTCTCCCCGCTTCTTGCAGGCGGTGAATGCTTCGCCCGCCAATGCGTCGAGGCGCGCGATCAAACGCGAGGCGACCGTTGGCGATCCGCCGCGCTTGAGCGCGCGACTCATCACCACTTGGCGCGCGCCGAATCCCATCGCGAAATCATGCGCGCTCTGACCGATCCGTCTTTCCGGCGGCGGTAGTTTCAGCGCGCCGCGCATCGTGCGATTGAGGAAGGGGCCGGGGTCGGTTTGCGGCGGCCAAATCCCCTCGTCGAACCCCGCGAGCAAAACAACGTCCGCGTCGATCAGGCGCGCTTCGAGCGGGCCAAGAATTTTGAGGCGGGAATGCGCGCGGCGCGGGCCTCGAATTTTCGCTTCGAACAGCAATGCGTCGAGAAAACTGGCGAAGCTCTCCGCGTCGAAATCCATCGGCGCGCGGGCGTTTTCCAACCGGTCGAGCAGGGTCACAAATTCTTCCATGCCCGCGCTCGCCCCCGGCGCTTCGTTGGCCTCGTGGAGGGCCGTGACGCCTTCCACGCACTCGCGCAACGTGGCCGCGCGGCGATCGAGCGGCGCGTTCCTGGGGAGCGTCGCCATCGGCTCCAAAACGGCGTCGAGGCGCGCCGACAAGTCCGTGATCGCGCGCCAGTCCTCGTCGCCGAGACGCGCGCTCGCCGAAAAGGCGTGAGGACGGGAGGCCACAACGCGCGCCCGTTCGGCGCGCGCGGCCCAGTCTTCGCGCTCGTCGCCCGCGACACGAAGAACGGCGATCTCCATTAGCGGCCCGTGTTTGGCGATTTGCTCGCGCGGCAGTCCAAAGGTCGCCAGGGGATGCGCGAGCAAAGCCGCGACGTCGACG
The DNA here is from genome assembly GCA_049583305.1 of Methylocystis sp. Classification (GTDB taxonomy): domain Bacteria; phylum Pseudomonadota; class Alphaproteobacteria; order Rhizobiales; family Beijerinckiaceae; genus Methylocystis. The sequence continues at coordinate 8,862 of JBAUVQ010000242.1, read as the reverse complement.
CTCGAAAAGCCTCGCGGAGAAAACGACGCAAGTTGCCTCGCCAGCACGCCGATTGGCGTGGCGCCGAGAGGCTCGCCGCCGGAGTCGTCGATCTCTATGTCGAAGCGAGAAAGCTCGGTGGCGACGCGTCGCGCTATTGATCTGTCGGGCGTGACCAATGCGGCCGTGCGGCCGGGCGTCTCCAACGCTTGGCGCATGAACAGGGCCAGCGTCAAAGCCTCGGCGCGCTCGTCGGGCGCCTCGATCAGACTGACGTCTTCCAACGCGTCGGCGAATGACGCGCTTTGTTTCACACGATAATCGCGCCATATTTCCGTGCTGTCCGCTGGGCGCAACGCCTGCGCGGCCAGGCGGCGCCTCGCGACAAGTCGCGGCGACCCGACGCCGAGTTCACGCACGTCGTCGCGGTCGATATTCATGATGCGCAGAAGGCGGTTGAGGATGGATTGTGGATGCGTGTGCGAGGGTTCACCATGGGGCCCGGAAGGCTCTCCAATGTGACTCCAGGCGTCGTTGTCCAAGTCGCGGTCGAGTCCCGGCAGAATGACCGCGCCCGAGGGCATGCGGGAGACCGCGTCGAGGAGTTGCGCGGTCATCGGATTTGAGCCGGTCGACCCCAGCGCGATAACGGGAGCGTCCTCACCGGGCTTTTTTAGATGTTCGATTTGCGCCGCGAGAAGCGCTTGCTGCCGTCGCGAACCGTCCATCTCGCCGCGCTGTTCGAGAATGCGCGGCCATTCCTGTAGCGCGACGCGCAGAAATCGCGTGGTGATCGACCAATACTGATCGAAGGCGGGGTCCGCGAGATCGTCGATCGACAAGGGATCGACATTCTCGATAATGAATTCGTCTATTAACGCGCCAAGTTCCTTGGCGAGCGCGCAGGCGTTCGAGGGAGAAGGCGAGACCAGCATCGTTTCGCTCGTGTCGACAACCGGCGCGCCATCGGGACCGATTGAAATAATCGCGTGGCCGAGGGCTCGCGCCCATTGTTCGATCAGTCGCGCGAGAATGAGTCGACGATCAATCTCGTCGATCGCGGGCGCGAACGCCTCGTCGAAATCCGCCGCGTGATCGGAAAACAGGGCGATGCTCTCCTGCTCGTCCAATCCGCCCAGCGGCAGCAGACGCGGCAACAACATGGCGGGAGCGTCGATCGCGCGCGCGAACTCGATCGCGAGCGCGCGCGCCGCGCGCTGTGTCGGGACATATATTGTAATGCGCGCGAGATCGATCGGCGCGGTCGCGCGCGACACGTTCGATAATATCGCGCCCGAGAAAAGCGCCTCGACGAAAGTGGACAGAAACGGAACTCCAGGTGGGATGGTGAAGACGTTGCGTCCCACGGCGGCTCCTCGTAATGAGCGGATCGAGTTTGCTTATGTCGCCAAGGCCTTTTCGGCTTGCGCGATCGCCTCGATGGTTCCCACATGCAGCCAGAGTGATCGCGCGGCGACGCCGAACAGGCGATTCTGACTCGCGGCGTTAAAAAAGAAAGGCGCGAGCTTGAAAACATCTTCCGGCACGCTTTCGAACAGGTGTGGCTTGACGATGCCGACGCCGGAATAGACATAGCGCCGCGCGCCGCGCGGTTGCGTAACGCGTCCTTCCGGATCGAGGTCGAAGTCGCCATCCCAATCGACGCCGATGCTGCCCTTGGTTTCCGCCAGCAGCAGCGCCGCATCCATTTTGTCGCCGTCCCACGCGCGGGCGAGAGCGCGAAAATTTTCCGCGCCGCCGTCTTTCCAGAAGGCGTCGGTGTTGCAGATGAAGAACGGCTTTCCCTCGAATCGCGGCAGAACTTTTTTGATGCCGCCGCCCTGATCCAGCAGAAGCGCGCGCTCGTCGGACACGACTATGCGCGGCGACGCGCGGGCGGAGAGATGGCGCTCGATCTGGTCGGCGAGATGATGCACATTGACAATCGTCGTCACGACGCCGGCCTTGGCGAAATCGTCGAGCGCATAGTCGATCAGCGCCTTGCCCGCGACGCGAACCAGCGGCTTCGGAACGCTGTCGGTGAGCGGCCGCATTCTCGTGCCGAGACCGGCGGCGAAGACCATCGCCGTCGTGGGAACGTCGGCTTCGCTAAGCGGGTGGTTTGAAGAGAGCTGGGAGGTTGGATTCATACCAGGCCTTGAGATCGGCGAGCGCGGGATGGCGCAGGCTCTTTTTCAAATAGTGTTCGACGCGCGGCAAATGTCCGAGGTAATGGGGCTTGCCGTCGCGAAGATCGAGCCGCGCGAAAATCCCCATGATCTTGGTCGCTCGCTGCGCGCCAAGAACGGCGTAGGCCTTGACGAAGCTGGCCATGTCGAATTGCGGGTCGCTGTCGCGCCGCGAGCGCGCGTAATGCGCGATGAGCTTCATTTCCAGATCGTCGGGGACCGTGACGCGCGCGTCTTGCGTCAACGACACCACATCGTATGCGGGATGACCGAGCACGCAGTCCTGGAAATCGATCATCCCAACACGGCGAACGCCGTCGCGCTCCGGCAGCCAGATGAGATTGGGCGAGTGATAGTCGCGCAACGTCCAGGTCGGCGGCGCCGCGGCGACCTCCGCCAACGCCTGGCGCCATAGATTGATGAACACGGCGCGCGCGCCCGACGCGACGATGGTCCTTGTGATGTGGCTGACATACCAGTCGATCAGCAATTCGACTTCGATCAGCAGCGCGTCGAGATCGTAGGGCGGGATGCGATATACGCCTCCATCGACGGGGATGGAGTCGGGAAGCTTGCGCGCGTGCAACTCGGCGAGCGCCGCGGTCGCCTCGAGATAACGCGCGGCGATTGGGCCGTTCTCGTCGACGACGCCCTCGCGGCCAAAATCCTCGACGATCAGCAATCCCGCGTCCAGATCCCGCGCGAGAATTTTTGGCGCCGAAAAGCCTTGTGCGGATAGGCCTTCGGCGATGGCGACAAAAGCCCTGACGTTTTCGGCGAGGCGAGCGATCGCGCTGTATGATTTTCCGTACCGGATCGGCGGACCGTCCGGCCTCGGCGGCGAAATCATCAATATCGCCTTATCTCCGTTCGGCTTGGTCAATGTCTCGTATGCGCGACTGGACGCGTCGCCTTGCAAGAAGGCGCGCCGCGCGTCCGCCCATTCCGATTTGCGCAGAAACTCGTGCAAGGATTTAAAGGACGCCAGGCGCGCGGCGAATGCTCCGTAACCGGAAATGGTGATCATGCGCGCATCGCGGCGTTCCGGCTCGGCGAAACTCAGTCTGACGTCGAGTCTGCCTCCGGTGAATAGCTCGCGCGCTCGCTCGGCCCATTCGACGAGTAGAATCGCGCCTTCGCAAGCCTCTTCCCAGCCTAGTTCCGCGACGTCGGACACAGTATCGATCCGATAGAAATCGGCGTGCGTGATCTTGCCGAAGGCGCCTTCATAGATTTGCATGAGCGTGAAGGTTGGGCTCGGCGCCTCGAGTGTCGGATCGCGCGCGATCGCGCGGATAAGAGCGCGCGCGAAGGTGGTCTTGCCGGCGCCAAGGTCTCCCGCGAGGGTGACGACGTCCCCGGTCACAAGCAGCGTCGCGACATCCTCGGCGAGCGCGGTGGTTTCTTTCTCGCTTGCTACGTCGAGGCGCCAGATCGTTCTCGCCGTTGCCTTTCCCGTCGCCTCGGCGGTCATGACGCGCGGTCTCCGCCCCGGGTTTCGGCGTCGTGGACGGCTAACGAAAAAGAGCAGGTGACCGTCGCGCCTTCGCCGGCAACCGCGTCGACATGCATGGCGCCGCCGCTTCCTTCGACGAATTTTCGCGCTTCGCCACGTCTCTTGTCAACGTCGCCTCCGCGAGTGGTGATCTTGAATACGGCTTCTCGGTCGCGCTGAAACCCTGCGAAAGTGATCGCTTGCCCCGAGTCGGTCGAGTCGATCGCGTCGAGGAGAAGATCGGTCAGGGCTTGGCGGATTTGTGCCCGATCGCCATGAAACAGGCTAAGATCGCCCGCTGGCAGAACGCGCAGCTTGATCGATTTGCGATCGGCTTGCGCTTGCGCGCCGTCGGACGCTTCGCGCATCAACTCCTTCATTTCAATTTCGTCGAAGACTTTAGGCGGAGGGGAATCATGGCTTGGCTCTCGCGCGACATTTTTCGCCGGACCTGGAAAAATGCATGTCACCACGGTGCCTTCGCCGGGCGTCGAGTCGATGCGAATCTCGCCTCCATGCAGATCCATGAAGGCTCTGACGATGGACAACCCCAAGCCGACGCCGCGATGACGCGAGCCCGCCGTATGCGACTCGAAGCGATCGAAGACGCGCTCCAGAACCTCGGGCGGGATGCCGCGCCCGCGATCGACGACCTTGAATACGACTTCGTCTTCGCGACGCAGCGCCGCGAGCGTGACCACCTGACCGGGGCGCGAGAAACCGATCGCGTTCGACAACAGGTTGAACAGGATCTGGCGGACGCGCTTGGAGTCGCCGCGAAATACGCCGACCTTCTCGGGCGCGACGATTTGTAATTCGACTTTGTTCTCGGCGAGTCGATCCTGCAAACCCTCGATCGCGCTTTTCATCGCGCTTTCGGCGTCGACATCCTCGACTTCGAGCGCCATCGCGTCTTCGTCGATCGTCGCGAGATCCAGAATGTCGTCGATGATCGCGAGCAGCGCGGCGGAGGATTTACGCACATATCCGAGATATTCGAGCTGACGCGGATTCAGCGGGCCGGTCGTTTCCTCGCCGAGCAGATGCACGAAACCATTGATGTTGGTGAGCGGCGATCGCAGTTCATAGCTGACGTGATGAATGAAATCATTGCGCAGCTTCTCGGTGGCTTGCAGCGCCTTGTTGCGATCGGTCAGCGCGCGTTCGACATTCACATCCGCCGTCACGTCGACGAAGGTCAGCAGGGTCGCCGCCTCGGGCAGCGGCTGCGCGGTGACGTCGAGCACATTGCCGTCGCTGCGCTCCATGCGTCGCGTGAAGCCGGTGCGCGCGTCGTTCAAGCCGGTCACCACGCGGCGCAAATCGATCCATGTCGCGTCGTCCGAATGCAGGGGCTTGCACAATTCGGCGATCGCCTCGAAGTGAGGTTTCTCCGCCAATGAGGCGCCGTCAAGTCGCCAGAGCTTGACGAAGGCGGGATTGCTGAATTGCAGCTTTCCATCCCCGCCGAACACCGCGACGCCCTCATGCAGCGTTTCAAGCGTTTCATTTTGCATTCGATGAAGCGCGTTGAAACGCGATTCGAGTTTGTAGTGCTCGCTCATATCGTCATAAAGATAGGTCACGCCGCCCTTGGGATTAGGCGTGACCTTGACGCAGATCATGCGGCCGTCCGGCAGGCGCCACAGATGAGACGGAAGTTCGCCGGTCGAGCGATAGGCTTCCAATAGACGCGACTTCCAGGCGCGAAAATCGCGCTCCATCGGCAAGCGTTGCTCCAGTCGCAGCCGATCCAGTATTTCGCTGTCGGAAGGACGCCCGTCGAGGAACGCCGGGTCGAGCAGCCACAGCTTTTCATACGCCGTGTTGCGATAGATAAGGTGTTGCGAACCGTCGAAGATGGCGACCGCGCTCGGCAGCTGATCGAGTGTGCGCCGATGCGACTGCATCTGCGATTCGAGATCGGCGCGCACGGTTTCGATTTCCTGGCGATCGATGGCGATCGCGGCGGACGATCGGGCCGACGGGGCCTGGATCACGTCGAGCAAGTGCCGGGCTCCGGCGACGACCGCGTTTACCCGATCGCGCCATACTCGCGATTTGGAAAGCGCCTCGGCGGTCGCGGCGCGCGCCGACTGGTCTAGCAACTCGACTTGCTTGTCGAGAACTTCCTGAGTGTTCCTTGCTTCCACCGCCTGCGCGTAGGCGGTGTTGACGAATTCCAGTCGCCCGTTCTGGTCTCGCAACCAGACCGGAAACGGCAAGGCCTCGAGCAGGCCGCGCAGGCCTGCGACGTCGGCCTCGCGGGCGACACAGCGCTCGCGCAGGCCGATCAATTCGAGCTTGTCGCCTGAAACCTCGCGTAGCCTCAAGACGGCGCGACCGCCGACCGCGCGGCCTTCGGCGTCGAAATGCCGACCGGTTAGGCCGACGAGCGTGAGACGGAACGCCTCGCCGCGACGCCTCAATCGATCGACTTTATGCTCGAGCTCTTGCGCCGCTTCCGACGTCAGCCAGGAACCGAAGGCGAGAACGCGCCGAGAAGCCGGCATGTCCGTGACAAGTTGGGGCGAACCCTCGATGTCCGGCTCCCCCGAATCGCCCTCCCAGGCGATGAACAATTGCTGTTCGCTGGAGAGAAAGATCTCGGCCCGGTCGCGTTGCGCGCGCGTGTCTTCAAGCTTCGCGGCCAATTCCGTTTCGCGACGGCGCCAGGCTTTCCGCTCCGCGATGTAAGCGAGGGCGACCACCGAAGAGAACAGAGCAAGTCCGCCGCTCAGCGCGAATCCGTAAATTTCAATATCCGGACCGAAATCCGGCAGCAGGCGGATCGCCTCCGCGTGCGCTGTGGTCACGCCACCCAAGGTCCCGGCGCAGAGTCCGAGGGACCGGGCCAGAGGAGCGGAGGGCAGGCCGTCGGCGAGTGAATCTCCGCGCCGGAAAGACGACACGAGACGGCGGTTCCCAGGATTACGCGCATCTCTGATTGGTGTCATACGAACCGGTCTCCACGGTCGATTGCAGGGGCATGTCTCAACAAACGCCGTAAGCCGTTCGCGCGTCGGAGCCTTTAATTCGTGCTAGGGACCAAGTCTCCGACACGACAAAAAAGCCTTAACCCGATGAATTAGGCGGCTATTCGGGCTCCGTGAACAAAACCCGATCCCGCCGCGCGCGCGCCCGAATCACCCCAATCTAGAACGCGCCCGCGAAAAGGGGAATCGTGATTGTGCGAAGCGACGCGCGAGAGCGCGAACAATCATCGAACAGAATGACCGGAGACGCGACGCGCGAACTCTTTCGGGCGCCATTTCGAGGCGAATCGCGCTAATAATTGCCCATGGCCAACAATGAAGATTTATTCGGAGCAGGGGCGCCTTCCGCCAAAGCGGGCAAAGGCGCCGCCAGACCCGCCAAAAGCGCGGGACCGGTCGAATATAACGCCGACTCCATCGAGGTGCTCGAAGGGCTCGAGCCCGTGCGCAGGCGTCCCGGCATGTATATTGGCGGCACCGACGAAGCCGCCATGCATCACCTCTTCGCCGAGGTGCTCGACAATTCCATGGACGAGGCGGTCGCCGGCCACGCCACCTTCATATCCGTGACGCTGGAGCCCGACGGCTGGCTGACCGTCATCGACAATGGGCGCGGAATTCCCGTCGGCATGCATGCGAAGGTCAAGGGCAAGACCGCGCTGGAAGTGGTGATGACCGTTCTGCACGCGGGCGGCAAATTTGATTCGGGCGCCTATCAGACCTCGGGCGGCCTGCACGGCGTCGGCGTGTCGGTCGTCAACGCTTTGTCCGAGAAGCTCGAAGTCGAGGTCGCCATCGACCAGCAACTCTATCGTCAGGAGTTTTCGCGCGGCCTGCCGCTCGGGAAGCTGCAAAATCTCGGCAAAATTTCCAACCGGCGCGGCACGAAGATCAGGTTCAAGCCGGACGCGCAAATTTTTGGGCCCGCCGCGCATTGGAAGCCGGCGCGGCTGTTTCGCATGTCGCGCTCGAAAGCCTATCTATTTGGCGGCGTCGAAATCCGTTGGCGCTGCGACCCGGAACTGATCGAGCCCGGCTCCAATATTCCCGCCGAGGCGGTGCTGCGTTTCCCCGGCGGCCTCAAGGACTATCTCGCGCGCGAGATCGAGGGCAAGGAACCCGTCACCGAGCAGACCTTCACCGGCAAGATCGAGCGAGAGGGCGGACACGGCTCATTGGAATGGGCGGTGTCCTGGCTCGCGAACGACGATGGCTTCGTCCATTCCTATTGCAACACCATTCCGACGCCTGACGGCGGCACGCACGAGGCCGGTTTTCGTCTCGCGTTGCTGCGCGGCCTCAAGGACCACGCCGAGCGGGTGGGCCAGGCGCGGCGCGCCAAGGACATCACCGGCGACGACCTGATGGGCCAGTCCGCGGCGATGATTTCGGTGTTCATCCGCGAGCCGGAGTTTCAGGGCCAGAACAAGGGCCGGTTGATGAGCGTCGAAGCGGCGCGCGTCGTGGAGACCACCGTCCGCGACGCCTTCGATCATTGGCTGGCCGGCGCGCCCTCGCAGGCGACGAAGCTGCTGGATTTCGCGGTCGAGCGGGCCGAGGAGCGGTTGCGCCGCCGCGCGGAGAAGGATGTCGCCCGCAAGAGCGCGACGCGCAAACTGCGATTGCCCGGCAAGCTCGTCGATTGCACCAATAATTCGGCGCAAGGGTCGGAGCTGTTCATCGTCGAGGGCGATTCGGCCGGCGGCTCGGCCAAGGAGGGGCGCAACCGCGTCAATCAGGCGGTGCTGCCCTTGCGCGGAAAAATTCTCAACGTCGCCTCGGCGACGCGCGACAAGCTCGCCGCGAATCAGCAGCTCTCGGATTTGACGCAGGCGCTCGGCTGCGGCCTCGGGGCGCATTATCGTGAGGAGGACCTGCGCTACGACAAGATCATCGTGATGACCGACGCCGATGTCGACGGCGCGCACATCGCGTCGTTGCTGATCACCTTCTTTTATCGGCAAATGCCCAAACTGATCGAAAAGGGCCATCTCTATCTGGCCGTGCCGCCGCTCTATAAGCTCACGCAGGGCTCCAAGATCGTCTACGCGCGCGACGACGCGCATATGGAAGAACTGATCCGCACGGAGCTCACCGGCAAGGGCAAGATCGAAACCAGCCGCTTCAAGGGGCTCGGCGAAATGATGGCCAAGCAATTGAAGGACACGACGATGGACCCCAAGCAGCGCACGCTGCTCAAGGT
>JBAUVQ010000241.1:0-4575 GCA_049583305.1 Methylocystis sp. | reverse complement strand
CGCGAAAGCCTCGTCCAGCTGATCGACCATCCAGCGATATTGGTCATCCTCGATAAGTCCGGCGTCGCTCTCCAATGCCCTTGCAAGTTCAGCGACCGCGGATAGACCGCATGCTCCCGCCGAGCCTTTCAGCGAATGCGCCGTCCGCTCGATCAAATTGCGATTGGCGTCGCAAGAAATAGAATGAAGCAATTTCAAGCTGCCGGTTGTCTCATTCAACAAGACGTTCAGTATTTCCTCGGCGTCTTGCCGCCCGACCTCGGTCGCGAGTTCCAGAAATTTGTCTTGATCGAAGAATTTTTCGCCCTCCGCGAAACCGCCTTTCTCCGCGCTCGAACATGGCGCGATATCGCTCAGGGAAGGGGGAGCGGCGACCGCGTCGGAATTAGACGTCGCGACCCAACGCGCGAGCGTGGAGATCAAGTAGCGCTTTCGTATTGGTTTGACGAGATAATCGTTCATTCCGGCGGCCCAGCACGCTTTCACATCCTCGGCGAATGCGCTGGCGGTGAATGCAATGATCGGCAAGGTGGCGAAACTTCCGCCAAACGCGCGAATTCTGCGCGTGGCTTCCATGCCGTCCATTTCCGGCATGCGCATATCCATCAACACCGCGTCAAAACCAATGTTCGAAACAGCTTCGACCGCCTCGATCCCATTGCTGGCCAAGTGTATGTGAATATTGAGGCCAGCGAGCAACTTGCAGGCGACGGTTCGATTTGTCGCATTGTCGTCGACGATCAGCAGTCGCAACGGAGTCTTGCGTTTCGCCAATGTCGCGGCGAGCGCGCCAGAGCCTGAATCGTCGCCTTGGACCATCTCGGCGGGCAATTCCGCCAGCGGCAATTCGATCCGCACCAGAAATTCCGATCCTAAATTCGGAGTCGATGTGACGATAATTTCTCCCTTCATATGGTCCACGATCCGCTTGCAGATGGCGAGACCGAGACCGGAGCCGCCAAACCGGCGACTAATGGAATCGTCCACCTGCACGAAATCCTGGAAGAGGGAACCGATCCGGTCCGGCGGGATTCCAATGCCCGTGTCCTTGACGCTCCATTCGATGACGGCGGAACTCTCTGTTTTGGAGGGGCATCTGACAGCCACGACGACCTGGCCCCCAGACGTGAACTTGACCGCGTTCGACACCAGATTGAGCAAGACCTGCCGAATCCGACCGGGGTCGCCAGCGCATGCGATTGGAACGGACGACGCCTTTTCCGCGTTCAGCTCGATATTTTTGGTGAACGCGCGGGGTCGCATGACCCGGAGGGTCTCGGCGATGAGCGATTCTGGAGAAAAGGGGATCGTTTCGAACGAAAATTGACCGGCTTCGAACTTGGAGAAATCCAGTATGTCATTCAGTATTTCCAGCAAGTTGTCGCCGGATTCATATATCGCGCGAACAGCTTCCCGCTGCGCGGAATTGAGATCCTCGGAAAGCAGCGCGCTCGAAAGGCCAAGAACCGCGTTCATCGGCGTTCGAATTTCGTGGCTCATCATCGCGAGAAAAGAGGATTTCGCGCGATTTCCCGCATCCGCCGCCTCCTTCGCGCAGGCCAGCCGATCGATCATTTCGGCGGTTTCAAACGAGGTTCCAATCTGTTTGGAAAAGAGGTTCGCGTGCTCGATAACGCTGCGAACCAGGATCACCTCGTAAATCAGCACCAACACGGCCGCCAGAGAGTTCAGCATATCGCCGTAATGGAAGAGCGTGGCGATCGCGCCGAAGGCGATCGGCGCCGTGAAAGCGATGGCAGCCGCCGGCACTGTCGCGAACGCTATGGCGCCGCCGCACAACATTCCCGAGCATACGCAAGCGATCACCAGTTGATCCGATCCTGGCGTCGCGGGAAACAGCAGGACAGGCATCAAACCCCAAAGTAATCCATGCGCGGCGGCATTGCCGATCACGCGTTGGATTCCTCGCGCGGATATGAAGACGGGACTGGGGCGACCGCGCCTGGCGCGCGATTTGAAAAATATGTAAGCCGCCGAACCGATCGTCACCGACGACCAGCCGAGCACGATAGGCGGTTCCACCCGACGCCAAACCGCCAGGACCACGATTATCGCGTTCGCGATCGTGGCGATCATCATCCAGGGCGTGTTGCGAACGACAATATCAATTTGCTCCGCCCGAACACGACGAGCGCGGTCGCCTTCGAAACGTGGACCGCCAAAGACCGTCAGATCTCCGGAAATCAGCGATGCAAGATAGGCCTTCGCCGTCGCGCGGAACTCCTGGTCCAGAGCGTTGCCTCCAAATAACCGCATCGGCGAACTTCCAGATCAGTGTTAGGGGAACTCGCGGCGTCCGAATTAAGTCCGAAGCGCCGCGCGGCGCGCCGGAGCTACGTCCGGCCAATTGGAATCGTCGAGGATTTCGGGGAGTTTCGGCGCCGCCGGCGCCGCCGACGCGGCGCGTGGGACTTGCTCGGATTCCGTTCCAGGGGGCGTAGGGGCGGAGGTTTCCAATTGCTCCGCGATCTTCGAAAGGGCGACGCGCAGATCCGCCAGATTCACCGGTTTTTGAATGGGTTCGGCAATATCGATATCGAGCGCGCGTCCCAATCGGAGCGTTTCCTCGAGGATGCGCGGTTTGGCGCCGCTGATGATCACGACCTTTGGCTTTGTCGCCATTTTGCCGACGAGGTTCAAGACGTCGGCTCCGACGTGATCGCCGAGCATCAGGTCGAGCGCGATGCACCCGTATTCGGTCCGGTCGAGCGCCGCCGCGGCTTCGGTCAAGGTGCTGCTCACATCGACAATGAAGCCAAGCTTGGCGGCGATCTTTGAGTAGAGCATCCGATGGACGATATCATCGTCGACAATGAGAAGTCGGTTTGTCACGAGCATCGTCCTTTCACTTCGCGCCGAATTCAATTCCGCGCCTTCGCGGAGATCGTTGGAGCATCCCACCGGCGCTGTTTGAGTCTCATTCCTCGCGACGCCCCGTCCGCGACATGACCCGACGGCCAGGGAGGGCGTCCGTATATCGACTTCGCGGGGATACTCCATTCATCCGCGTCTCCAATTTAACGAACATTGTCTACCAACCGGATAAAAATATTGGACGGATTGGGAGAAGTGTCCGAACTGGATTGACTTTAGTCACGAGCTATCTTGGATGCCAGATCCAAGATCAGTGGTTGTTCGCGGCGAAATATTCATTGGCCACGGGAATGGTCTTCGACGAATACGGACAGCGACGGGCGCAAAACGGATATTCCCGGGATTTTGAACGCAATAGGGTTTCGGGAACACTTTACGCCTATCCGGGCGAATTCACTCGACTATTTGGGCGCCAACGGCGACTTGTCCATCGTCTTCCGGCGGGGCGAGGAAGCGTTAACCCGGAGGCGCCGCCCCCAACCCCCAACTATTCCCCGCGCCCCCATTGCCCCGCGCGTCCGCTTTTGCCACGATCACGTTATGACCCAGGGCCCTTACCCGATTGAGATTCTCACCACCAGCCAGATGGCTCGCGCCGACCGCCTCGCGATCGCTGGCGGCGTGCCGAGCATGACGCTGATGGAGAACGCCGCCGCCGCCATCACGCGCGTCGCCAATCAAATCTTGCAAAAAAGCAGCGGGCGGCGGGTCTTGGTGCTGTGCGGGCCTGGGAACAATGGCGGAGACGGCTATGTCGCGGCGCGGCTGCTGCGTAGCGCGCGAATCAAGGTCCGGGTCGCCGCGCTGACGCCGCGTGAAGACCTGCGGGGGGACGCGCTCGCGGCGGCGACGGCCTGGGACGGCTCTGTCGAGCCGACCGAAACCTGCTCCTTCGACGGCGCCGATCTCGTCGTCGACGCGCTGTTTGGCTCCGGGCTCGCGCGCGATCTCGAAGGCCCCGCCGCGGAATTGGTGACGCGGCTCAACCATTGGCGGCGCGAGAGCGGCCAGCATGTCGTCTCGGTCGACATTCCCTCGGGCATCGACGGAACGACGGGCGCGATTCGCGGGGTCGCGGTCGAGGCCGACGCCACGGTGACGTTCTTTCGGCTAAAGAGCGGCCATCTGCTGCTGCCCGGACGCCTGCATTGCGGCGCGCTGGCCTGCGCCCATATCGGCATTCGCTCCAGCGTGCTCACGGACATCGCGCCGGATATTTTCGTCAACGCGCCCGACTTTTGGCTCGACGCGCTCCCTTTCCCCAAAATCGAGGGACATAAATATTCGCGCGGGCACGCCCTGGTGGTCTCGGGCGGAGCGTCCTTCACCGGCGCCGCTCGGCTCGCGGCGACGGCGGCGCTTCGGGCGGGGGCGGGGCTCGTCACTCTCGCCAGTCCGGGAGACGCGATGGCGATCAACGCCGGAGCTCTCACCAGCGTCATGCTGCGCGAGGCCGATGACGCGGCGGCGCTCTCGGGATTGCTGGCGGATGCGCGCATCAACGTCGTGGCGCTGGGGCCGGGACTCGGCGTCTCGGCGGCGACCCGCGAGAAGGTGGAGGCGGTTCTGGCGAGCGGCTCGGCCTCGCGCGCGTTCGTGCTCGACGCCGACGCGCTCACGAGTTTTTCACACGAGCCGGACAGGCTCTGGCGGGCGATCAAGGCGGCGCCGGGCCCGACA
>JBAUVQ010000240.1:0-8615 GCA_049583305.1 Methylocystis sp. | reverse complement strand
GCGCGGCCCATTCGCCAGTTCTTGCGTGGAGAGGCGCTGCTGGCGCGCCTCGCTCGACGAGGGCCGCCTGGGCGCGAGAAGGAGAACTGAGCGCGAGGACGCAAAGAACGTCACGCGCCATCGGGAGGAAAACATGGACGACGCCATCGCGGGCGATACGCTCGAAACCCTGGATATTCTGCGCATCCTCGAATATCTGCCGCATCGCTATCCCTTCCTGCTGATTGATCGCGTCATCGATATTCGCGGCGACGAATCTTGCGTCGGCATAAAGAATGTCACGATCAACGAGCCGCAGTTTCAGGGGCATTTTCCGTTGCAGCCGGTGATGCCGGGGGTGTTGATGATCGAGGCGATGGCGCAGACGGCGGGCGTGATCGCGATGCACGCGCAACGCGGCGTCGAGCGGCCGAAGAGCGTCTACTTCGTCACCATCGACAAGGCGAAGTTCCGCAAGCCCGTCGGGCCTGGCGACCGGCTCGAATTCCATATGACCAAGACCGCGCGGAGACGCAGCATATATTGGTACGAAGGTCGAGCGATCGTCGATGGCGCGCTGGTGTGCGAGGCGCAAATCAGCGCGATGGTCGGAGCGTGACGCGGAAGTCGAGCGCGCCCGCGCGAGCGATGGAGTTCTCCCTGTTCGAGCGGGGCTTAGTGGCGTGACGCGCCGGGCGCATGTTTCCTCGGTGATCGAGGCGGGCGCGCGCCTCGGCGCGGATGTCGTCATCGGGCCTTTCTGCCATGTCGGCGCGGATGTGACGCTTGGCGACGGCGTCGAGCTTGTCTCGCATGTCGTTCTCGCCGGCGACACGCGCGTCGGAGCGCGAACGAAAATCTTTCCCTTCGCCTCGATTGGCGCGCCCTCGCAAGATTTAAAGGCGGGCGGCAAGAGCGGACGACTCATCTTGGGCGCGGATTGCGTCATTCGCGAGGGCGTGACGATGAACGCCGGCGGGCCCGGCGAGGGCGAGGAGACGCGGGTTGGCGATCGCTGCGCGCTGCTGGCCTATAGCCATGTCGCGCATGACTGCGTTCTCGGCGAGGGCGTTATTCTGTCCAACAATGTCCTGCTCGGCGGTCACGTCCGGCTCGGCGATCATGTGATGATCGGCGGCGCAAGCGCCGTGCATCAGTATACGCGCGTCGGCGCGCATGCCTTCGTCGCCGGGCTTTCGGGCGTCGAGGGCGACGTGCCGCCTTTCACGCTCGCGAGCGGCAACCGCGCGCATTTGTTTGGCCTCAATCTGGTGGGACTGCGCCGCCGCGGATTTTCGCCGGAGCGGATCGCCGGATTGCGGAGCGCCTATCGGCTGCTGTTCCCGCGGGATGATCCATCGCCGCTGGCGACGCGCGTCGAGGCGCTCGCGAAGCTGGGGGAGAGCGACGCCGACATCGCGCTGATGATCGCGTTTCTGTGCGCGCCATCGAGCCGGCCTCTGTGCGCGCCGCGCGCGGGCGGGCCGTCGTGACACGGATTTTTCTCGTCGCGGGCGAAGTCTCGGGCGATCACCTCGGCGCGCTGCTGATGCGCGCGCTCCGCGCCGCCGAACCCGGCGTCGTCTTCGCTGGCGTTGGCGGCGATGAAATGACGCGCGAGGGCCTCGCCAGTCTTTTTCCCATGTCTGATCTGGCGGTGATGGGGCTCGTCCCGGTGATCCCGCGCCTGCCCGGATTGCTAGCGCGGCTCGGCGAGACGACGCGCGCGATCCTCGCGGACCCGCCCGATTGCGTCGTGCTGATCGACGCGCAGGATTTCACCCAGCGCGTCGCGCGGCGCCTGCGCGCGCGCGCTTCCGAAATTCCGATCATCCGCTATGTCAGCCCGACCGTCTGGGCCTGGCGGCCCTGGCGGGCGCGGGCGATGCGGGCGTCAATCGATCATGTGCTCGCCGTTCTGCCCTTCGAGCCCGAAGCGCTGGCGCGGCTGGGCGGCCCGCCCTGCGATTATGTCGGCCATCCGTTGATCGAGCACATCGACGCCCTCGCGCCGAGCTCCGGCGAGCCCGCCCGCGCCGACGGGCCGCTGCTGATCTTGCCGGGGTCGCGCCAGGCCGAGGCGCGGCGGATGATGCCGATCTATGGCGAGGCGGCGGCGCTGCTCTCCGATCTGCGTCCGGGCCTCGACATAGCGATCCCCGTCGCCTCGCAGGTCGAAGCGGTGGTCTTGGAGGAAGTCGCGCGATGGCGCGTAAGCCCGCGTCTTCTGACTCAACGCGAGAAATTTCCGGCGTTTCGCGCCGCCAGGGCCGCTCTCGTCACCTCGGGCGCGGCGACCCTGGAGCTGGCCCTCGCCGATGTCCCGATGGTCGTCGCCTATAAGGTCTCGCCGGTCGAGCGGCTGTTCAAGTTCCTGATCACCCTGGATTTTTTCAGCCTGCCGAATCTGATCATCGGCGCGCCGGCGGTTCCAGAGTTTTTCCAAGCGGAGGCGACGCCGCGGGCCTTGGCCAACGCGATTGAACCTCTGTTGGCGGAGGGGGCGGAACGCGCCGCGCAACGCCGCGCCTTCGCGCGGCTGCGCGACAAAATCCTGGCCGGCGGAAGGGCTCCGAGCGCCCGCGCGGCGGATATTATCCTGCGTCACGCCCGCCGCGGCCAAATGTCGCGCGGATGAACCGGGCGGATTAGGGCTTGGCGCCACACAATTTTGAATTATTCTAAGTGCGACGCCGTTGACGCGCCGCGTGGCGGGAGCGGGCGTCGCAATATCGAAAAATCCATCATCCATCAAGGAGCACAGGGCAATGGCTACGCTCAAGGGCAGCAAGACCGAAGCGAATCTGAAGGCCGCTTTCGCCGGCGAATCGCAGGCGAACCGTCGCTATCTCTATTTCGCTCAAAAGGCGGATGTCGAAGGCTATAACGACGTGGCGAGCGTTTTCCGCTCCACCGCGGAAGGCGAGACCGGCCATGCGCATGGCCATCTCGAGTTCCTTGAGTCCGTCGGCGATCCGGCCACGGGCCTGCCGATCGGCAAGACCTCCGACAACCTCAAGGCCGCCGTCGCCGGCGAGACCCATGAATATACGGATATGTATCCGGGCATGGCGCGCTCGGCTCGCGAGGAAGGCTTCGAGGAAATCGCCGAGTGGTTCGAGACGCTGGCCAAGGCCGAGCGCTCGCACGCTGGCCGCTTCCAGCGCTCGCTCGACGAACTGAAGTAAGTCGTTGCGGCTCCTTCTTTCCGCATGACGGGAGGAGGGAGCCTCGCCTCGACGGGCGTTTCTTTTCGGCAAACCAGGGACACGGGATTTAAGATGCGGGAAGGCAGCCTGGAGGCCCCGACGCGGCATTCCATCGATTGGCAAAGCGCCGATTTTTATGACGAAGCCAAGCTCGATGTCGAAATGCGGCGCGTGCTGGACATTTGTCACACCTGCCGCCGCTGCTTCAACCTGTGCGACAGTTTCCCGCGCCTGTTCGACCTCATCGATAATTCAAAGAGCGGCGAACTCGACACGGTGGAGAGCAAGGATTTCAAGCCGGTCGTCGACGCCTGCACGCTCTGCGACATGTGTTTCATGACGAAGTGCCCCTATGTGCCGCCGCATGAATTCAATATCGACTTTCCGCATCTGATG
This sequence comes from Methylocystis sp., assembly GCA_049583305.1. Lineage (GTDB taxonomy): Bacteria > Pseudomonadota > Alphaproteobacteria > Rhizobiales > Beijerinckiaceae > Methylocystis. Next base: position 5,031 of record JBAUVQ010000240.1, on the reverse strand, counting down.
CTGCGCCACCGCGCTGTCGAGGCCGCGCGGGATGGTGTGGAATTCGCCGATCGCCAGCTCGCGAGAACCGATGCGAATGGCGCGCTCGCGACCAAACTGCCGGCGCTCGCCAATTGGGCGACGAATCTGGGCAATAGTCTTTCGCGCGGCCTGTTGGAGCGGTTTTTCGGCGTCAATCCGCGAGCGGCGCTGCCGAAATACGCCGACAAGACGCTGGTGGATTGGGCCGCGAAAAACGCGCCTGCTCGTGACCAATCCGCGCCCGCCAAGGGCCGCAAGGCGGTGCTCTACGCCACTTGCTTCGGCGACTTCAACGACACGTCGATCGGCAAGTCGGCGCTCGCGGTGCTGGCGAGGAACGGGGTCGAGACCAAGGTCTTGCATCCGCGTTGCTGCGGCATGCCCAAGCTCGAACAGGGGCTGATCGGCGAAGTGGCGGACGCCGCCAAATTCGTCGCCGAAGCCTTCGCGCCCTATCTCGACGAGGGCTACGACATCGTGGCGCTGGTTCCCTCGTGCGCGTTGATGCTGAAATTCGAATGGCCGCTGATTTTGCCCGATGACGCGAGCGTCAAGCGGCTCGCCGCCTCCACCTTTGATCTCTCCGAATATGTCGTCAACATCGCGCGCGACGAGGGATTGGCCGAGGGCGCGAAGCCGATCGACGGCGGCGTCGCCTTTCACGTGTCATGCCATTCGCGCGCGCAGAACATGGGCCAGCGTGGCGCCGATCTGCTGCGGCTCGTGCCGGAGATGGATCTCACGGTCGTGGAGCGCTGTTCCGGCCACGGCGGCGCCTGGGGTTGCAAGGGCGCTAATTTCGACACCGCGCTAAAGGTCGGCAAGCCCGCCGCGCGGCAGATCGCTGGCGCCGACAAGAAATACGTGGTCTCGGAGTGCCCGCTGGCCGGAATGCACCTGGCGCAAGGCGTGGAGCGGCTCGGCGGCGACGCGCCTAAACCCGAGCTGATCGCGCATCCGATCGAATTGCTGGCGCGCGCCTATGGCGACGCCGTTGGAGCCAAAAATGTCGAATAAGCACGAGCTTACCGCCGCCGATATTCTCCCCTGGGCGGAATACGCCAGCGCGAGGACCGAGCAGCGCCGCCGGGTTAGCGCGATGAAGCGCAACCGCCGCGTCGACGTTGGGCCTGTCGTGACCTTCTATTTCGAGAGCTTTGACACGATGTGGCTGCAAGTGCAGGAAATGCTGCACATCGAGAAGGGCGGGGCGGAGCAGCTCAAGGACGAACTGGCCGCCTATAATCCGCTGATCCCCAAGGGCGGCGAACTGGTCGCGACCTTCATGATCGAAATCGACGATCCCCTACGCCGCGCCCGCGTGCTGGCCGGTCTTGGCGGCATTGAGGAGACGGCGTTTTTCCAGATCGGCGTTACGAGGATCGCCGCGCTCCCCGAGGCCGATCAGGACCGCACCACCGCCGAGGGCAAGGCGAGCTCGGTGCAATTCGTGCATTTCCCGTTCACGCCGGCGCAAATAACAGCCTTTCGCCAGCCGGGCGCGCAGGTGATCCTGGGCTTTTCGCATCCGGCTTACAGCCATATGGCCGTGGTCGCGGAAACGACGCGGGCGGAGCTGGCGAAAGATTTCGACTAACGGGTAGGGCGCGCGCCAGGTCGGCGCGCTTTCCCAGTGTCTTTCCGGTTCAGGCTGAACCGGAAAGACTCCGGATTCCTTTATTTTGTCGTGCTTTCGGACGGCAAAACCGGCGTCCACTTTTGCCGAAAGCACTATAGCGTCACCGCGCCAAAACAGGCGCCGCCGCGACCAGGCTCTGCTTGAAAGCCATCCACAGCTCGAACACCTGCGCGTTTGGCGGCAGATGCCGGCAAAGCGAGCCGTGGCCTTTGTCGGGATCGCTGTCCAGCGCGATATGCCCGACGAGGAAGTGATTAAACGCCCCGAGCAGCGGGCCGTCCCAAACCTTGGCGCGCAAAATCGAGCGAAATACGTTTTCGAGGCCGCCATCCTCGTATGTCGGCAGGCTCAACGCCCTGGTCTCGTCGTCGGTCGCGCGCACCTTTTCGAGATAGGCGCTTCCGATGGTCAGAAGACGCCGCCGGCGCGAATCTTCGATGGGCTCGAGAGTCAGCGCTCGCCGCATGAATTCGTCATGGTCGACCCTCTCGCCGACGCTCACGACGCCCGGGCAGGGCGAGAGATTATCGGTGTCGCGCTCGCCGTGATCGAGTTCCTCCAAGCGCTTGTCGTCGGGGTAGAGACGACGGGCGATGCCGACGTTCTCGCAAAATTGGACCGAGAAGAAATAATAGGCCCATGCGACGTCGACGAGTTCGTCCCGCGAAAGCACGCTCCAATTCAGATCGCATATTTCGGCGATGACTCGCGCGTAAGGCGCCGATTTTTCGCTCGCTTCTAGCGGCGGATCAAGTGGGAGCGCGCGGGCCGTGTCGATCCGTAATTGCGCGGTGCTCATGGAATTACTCCTTTCGAGGAGAATTAGTTTTTTTGTCTTTGCTCAATCAAATATTCACATGATGAAATCACGGCGCCAATCGATGACTGTTATCAACCTTACCTGTTAGCGGTCTCGCCGGCCGGTCGAAGCGGCGGCCCCCGCGTCGCCATGTGCTCTTTTCGTCATGGCGCGACCGTGATAAGCGCTTCACCCTCACGCTTGCGCGTCGCGGCGGCGGCGCCCGGTTTCTTTCCCGCCCCCTTGGCCTAGAGGAAAATAATGAGCCAGTCCGGTTTCTTCACCACCCCGCTCGCCAGTTCGGATCCTGAACTCGCCAAGGCGATTGAACTCGAGCTTGGTCGTCAGCGTCACGAAATTGAGCTGATCGCCTCCGAGAACATTGTTTCGCGCGCCGTGATGGAGGCCCAGGGCTCGGTTCTCACCAACAAATACGCCGAGGGCTATCCGGGCAAGCGCTATTACGGCGGCTGCCAATATGTCGACATGGCCGAGAACCTCGCCATCGACCGCGCGAAGAAGCTGTTCAACTGCGGCTTCGCCAACGTGCAGCCGAATTCCGGCAGCCAGGCGAACCAGGCGGTGTTCCTGGCGCTCGCGACGCCCGGCGACACCTTCATGGGTCTTGATCTCGCCGCTGGCGGCCATCTGACGCACGGTTCGCCGGTGAACCTGTCGGGCAAGTGGTTCAAGCCGATCCCCTACACGGTGCGCAAGGATGACAACCGCATCGACATGGAACAGGTCGCCGCGCTCGCCAAGGAGCATAAGCCGAAGATCATCATCGCCGGCGGCTCGGGCTATTCGCGCATCTGGGATTTCGAGGCGTTCCGCAAGATCGCCGACAGCGTCGGCGCCTATTTCATGGTCGACATGGCGCATTTCGCCGGCCTCGTGGCCGCCGGCCTGCATCCGTCGCCGTTCCCGCACGCTCATGTCGTGACCACCACCACGCACAAGACCTTGCGCGGTCCGCGTGGCGGCATGGTGCTGACCAACGACGAGGACATCGCCAAGAAGATCAATTCTGCGGTGTTCCCCGGTCTGCAGGGCGGTCCGCTGATGCATGTCATCGCCGGCAAGGCGGCGGCTTTTGGCGAGGCGTTGAAGCCCGAGTTCAAGGCCTATCAGCAGCAGGTGAAGGACAACGCCCGCGTGCTGGCCGAGACGCTGGTCGCGGCCGGGCTCGCCATCGTTTCGGGCGGCACCGACAACCATCTAATGCTCGTCGACCTTCGCCCGAAGAAAATCACCGGCAAGGCGGCGGAAGCGGCGCTCGGCCGCGCGCACATCACCTGCAACAAGAACGGCATTCCCTTCGACCCCGAGAAGCCCTTCGTCACATCAGGCATTCGCCTCGGCTCGCCGGCGGCGACCTCGCGCGGCTTTGGCGCCGCGGAGTTCAAGCAGGTCGGCGGCCTGATCGTCGAAGTGCTGGACGGCCTTTCGGCCAAGGGCGAAGAGGGCAACGCCGCGACGGAAGCCGCGGTGAAGGAAAAGGTTCACGCCCTGACCGCGAAGTTCCCGATCTACTAAGTCGGACTTCCACCCCTCTCCGGTTCGCCGGAGAGGGGTGTTTCGTTGGAATGGCGCATGTCCGATCATGACAAGATCGTTGCGCGCGCCACTTTGAGCTACTTCGATCACATGGCCTGGATCACATGGCCCGTATGAAAGGGCCGTTGTTCCTTCGCATGCGCGTCAACCGCCGGTTGCCGATGTTCAAGCCGCGGCGGGGCGGGGCCGAGAACGCGATGCTTCCGCGTCCCTAGCGGCGCCTGCACTTAGAGCTTGCCGCGCGGCGGCGCGAGGGCTAAGCCAAGCGCGCCCCGAACCGAAAAGCCCCCCATGCGCTGTCCCTATTGCGGTTCCGCCGACACCCAGGTCAAGGATTCGCGGCCCGCCGAAGACAATTCCTGCATCCGTCGGCGTCGCGTGTGTTCGGTGTGCGGCGGCCGGTTCACGACCTTCGAGCGCGTGCAGTTGCGCGACCTCGTCGTCGTCAAGAAATCCGGGCGGCGCGCGCCCTTTGATCGCGACAAGCTCATGCGCTCGTTGCACATCGCGCTGCGCAAGCGCCCCGTGGATCCCGAACGCGTCGAGCTGATGGTCAATGGCGTCGTGCGGCAGCTGGAGAGCAGCGGCGACGCGGAGGTCGAAAGCTCGCGCATTGGCGAACTGGTGATCGAAGGCCTGCGCTCGCTCGATCCCGTGGCCTTCGTTCGTTTCGCCTCGGTCTACCGCGACTTTCGCGAGGCGAGGGATTTTAACACGCTGGTCGACGAACTCGTCGGCGACACGAAGGACGCTGAACCGGACGCCGCGCGAGGCGCCGACAAGGAATCACCGAAAGCCGGCAAGGCAAGCGAAGGCGCATGACTGAAAACGAACGCGACGCCGCCTATATGAGCGCGGCCCTAACGCTGGGACGCCGCAACCTCGGCCGCGCCGCGCCCAATCCCGCGGTGGGCGCTCTGATCGTGCGAGACGGCGTTGTCATCGGGCGCGGTTTCACCGGAGTGGGCGGACGCCCGCACGCCGAGACCGCGGCGCTATCCGCGGCGGGCGAGGC
>JBAUVQ010000239.1:0-2711 GCA_049583305.1 Methylocystis sp. | reverse complement strand
ATGCGCATCGTGTGCGCCGGCGCCAGGCCGAGCTTGCGCGAGGCCTCCTGTTGCAGCGTCGACGTCGTGAAGGGCGCCTGGGGGTGCCGCTTGAGGGGCTTGGCCTCGACCGAGCGCACGTTGAATTTGGCGGCGTCGAGAGCCTTTTTAAAATCCTCGGCCTCCTTGCCCTCGCCAATGTCGAGACGAGTGATCTTGCGGCCGTCGGCGCCAGTGAGGCGGGCGGTGAAGGACTCGTCGCGCGTCGTCTTTAGCTGCGCGACCAGCGACCAATACTCGCGGGAAACGAATTTCTCGATCTCCAGCTCGCGGTCGCAGACAAGGCGCAACGCGACGGACTGCACGCGGCCGGCCGAGCGCGCGCCGGGGAGCTTGCGCCACAGCACCGGGGACAGCGTGAAGCCGACGAGATAATCCAGCGCGCGGCGGGCCAGATAGGCGTCGACGAGCGCCTGATCGATCTGGCGCGGATGCGCCATCGCCTCCTTGATCGCGTCCTTGGTGACGGCGTTGAACACGACGCGCTCGATGGCCTTGTCCTTGAGCGCGCGCTTCTTGTTGAGAATGTCGAGCAGATGCCAGGAAATGGCTTCGCCCTCGCGATCCGGATCGGTCGCGAGAATGACTTTGTCGGCTTTTTTGACCAACTCGGCGATGGCGGCGACGCGCTTGGCGCCCTTGGCGTCCATTTCCCAGATCATCGCGAAATCGTCTTCGGGGTCGACCGAGCCATCCTTGGGCGGCAGGTCGCGGACATGGCCGTAACAGGCGATCACATTGAAATCGCGGCCGAGATACTTGTTGATCGTCTGGGCCTTGGCCGCCGATTCGACGATGACGACGTTCATATTAACCCACCCTCGCAAATTCGCCGATAAGCCCGAGCGGCCTCGTCCAAGGATGCCCGGACCGGCGCGGCGACCGGCCGGGAACATGGTCAAGCCGGCCCCCGCTGTCAAATCGGGACGGCGAACCGGCGTGAGCGCGACGGCTTCGGCGCGGGCTCGCGTCTTGCGGGCGCGGCGCGGCTCCTGTATGAGCACCGCTACCGCGCGGGCTCGAAACCGCCACGCGGATGAGGCCTCGTGGCGGAGTGGCTACGCAGAGGACTGCAAATCCTTGTACGGGGGTTCGATTCCCTCCGAGGCCTCCAAATCGACGTTCGCAAACGTCCGTCAATAACTTAAAAACAAATGCTTAGGCGCCATACGGCGTTCGTTTGCGTCCGCAAAAATTGTTGCTGTCTTTGTTGGAGGCTACTCGAATCCAACATTTGGGATACGAGCATGGCGCTGGCCGACGTAGGTATCCGCGCGGCGAAGCCCGCTGATCGGCTGGTCTAGGCCTCGGACGGCGGCGGGCCGCGGCTTTGATCACGCCCGATGGCGCTAAGCTCTTCACCGGGCGCCGGGACTCAACTCGTCGTTGGATGAAAGTTCGGGGCCAAGTCACATATCGTCCGCTCTCGGCCACGGAAAGCCGGGCGGATGAGCCAAGGCGCCGACCTGACCGATGCCATGATCGGCATATTTCTGCATATTATTGCCGAAACCAGCGCGAAGTGAGATTACGAGACCGCGTGGACGTTGCCGACTCTAGTGCATGGCAAGCGCCGCGCGGCGAAGGCCCGATCTTGCCAATCGAGCCGTGTGATGGCAAATCAGCTCGGCAAAGACGTTCAGCGGGTTTGTGCCGGAGTATTCTCTGGTCGGGCGACAGGACATGGGGAACTCCAAAATCATGATCATGGACGATGGAATCGCCGGTGCCGGCGAAAGAAACGAGGGAGCTCCGCTTGGGCTTCGATGGGGGCGTATCGACCGCCGGTCGTTTCTGTTCGGCTCGGCCGTCGGTCTCGGCGCGCTGGGACTAGGCGGTTGCGCGACGTCCGACGGCACGATCCGCGCCGAGGCGGCGAAGTGGTACGCGCGGGCGCCCAACGAGAAATTCCCGATCCCGGCGGTCGACGTCAGCAAGATCGATCCGAAATATTTTCGCCAGACAGTGCGCTACGACACCAAGGAACCGCCCGGCACGATTATCATCGATCCTCGCAATTACTATGTTTACCGCATCGAAGGCGACGGAAACGCCACGCGGTACGGAGCCAACGTCGGCCGCTCCGGGTTCCTGTGGAGCGGTGAAGCTTATGTCGGGCGCAAGGCCGAATGGCCCACCTGGACGCCGCCCAAGGAGATGATCCTGCGCCAGCCCGAGGCGCGCAAATATGCCGCCGGCATGCCGGGAGGTCTGGATAATCCGCTCGGCGCCCGCGTGCTCTATCTTTACAAGAACGGCGTTTACACGGTATTCACGATCTACAGCACCAGCGACCCCGAGACGATCGGGAGCGCCATTACGAGTGGCTGTACCGGCCTCCTCAGTCAGGACATGATCGACCTCTATTCACGAACACCGATCAAGACGAAGGTGGTCATGCTCCCGGCATAGCCAACGGCGCCCACCCCTGGCCCAGGCGCCGCCGGCACGGGCAGCGCAAAGAACAGGGCCGTTCGTTAGAGTCACAGCGATCGTGGCGGGCGTGTCGTGGCTCCGCGCCGCGCCGCTTCGAACGTCCGCCGACTAATTAGTCGTCCGTGAAGAACGCCATTCACGCGGCGACGGGGTGATTTCCCGATCTTTCGGCGCGGCGGATGGCGAGGAGCGAGAAGGCGCAAAGAAGCGCCAGCCACGCGAGGAGGCGCCGGAAG
>JBAUVQ010000238.1:0-8336 GCA_049583305.1 Methylocystis sp. | reverse complement strand
GTGACATGCAGCAGGCCGTCGATGCCGCCGAGATCGACGAAGGCGCCGTAATCGGTGATGTTTTTCACAACGCCGTCGATCACCTGACCTTCTTCGAGATTGGCGACGATCTCGTGGCGCTGCTCGGCGCGGCTCTCCTCGAGCACGGTGCGGCGCGACACGACGATATTGCCGCGGCGGCGGTCCATCTTCAGAATATGGAACGGCTGCGGCACGTTCATCAGCGGCGCGGCGTCGCGGATCGGCCGGATGTCGACCTGGCTGCGCGGCAGGAAGGCCACGGCGCTGTCGAGATCGACGGTGAAGCCGCCCTTGACCTGATTGAAGATGACGCCGTCGACCTTTTCGTTGTTCTCGAAGGCCTTTTCGAGCTTGACCCAGCTCTCCTCGCGGCGCGCCTTATCGCGCGAGATGACGGCCTCGCCGAGCGCGTTTTCGATGCGCTCCAGATAGACCTCGACCTCCTCGCCCACTTTCGGGGCGGGGTCGCGGCCAAATCCGGTGAATTCCTTGAGCGCGACGCGCCCTTCCGTCTTGAGGCCAATGTCGATGACGGCGACGTCCTTTTCGATCGCGACGACGCGACCCTTGATGACGGAGCCTTCGAAAGCGTCTGAGCCGCCGTAGCTTTCATCGAGCAGAGCAGCGAAATCGTCGCGCGTCGGAGCGCGCTGTGAGGTTGCGGATGCCATTTTTTCTCCTGGGGGCTCCATTCAAGGAGCGGCGCCGGCTTAGGTTGGCGTTAAAGGGAGCTTCCGGCTCTCGGACGTTTCTCGACCGCGCCGCGTCAAAGCGACGGGCGTTTAGAGAAACGAAAGTTCAAACGAACTGGCCGGCGCGGCCCGAGGGTCGAAAGACTAGGGTGATAGTCGAAACCATTCCAGGCGAAAATCGCCCTTGGGGTCTCCCGCGAAACGGACTCCGGATCGCGGCGAAGTCTCAATATCAATCATCGCGCCTTTTCGCAACTGGAGGTTTGGGCCGGCAACGGATCGCCTTGAATAAGGCGCGATGATTAAGGCGACAGTTTGCTCTGGCGGCGGCGCCCTCGACACTCCATAATGGAAATATGGCTCAACCTGACCGATTTACATTCCGGATTCTACCGGACCTTCTGGGCGTCCGCCGATTCCGATGGACGGTGTGCGAGGGCGAACAGATTCACCTCCGCTCCATGCAATCTTACGCGACCCGCCGCGAGGCCGAGGTCGAGGGCGGCAAGGCGGTGATGAGGTTCACCAAGGCGTGGCCGGAGCATAAGTGAGTCAAAAGCATTGAGAACGGTCCCGCGACACCCAGCGGCCCGCCAAGTTGATCCTGGGCGCGGCGAGCGGGGAGGCAAGATCGGTCGATCACTCGAACGAATGATTATCCGGTCGTCGCGACGATCACGCTCGCGACCACGGGCAAACGCGTCCGCAGGCGTTTGGCTTGCGAAAACCCCGCTTCTCTCAGCAGCGCGGCGATTTCCCCAAAAGTTCGGGGCTCGCCGCGGCCCATGGCCAGCGTATAAAAACCGTAATAGGCGTCCAGCGGCTCGACGCGCTTCTCGCCGGAAATCGCCTCTATAATCAGCAGCGTCCCGCCCTCTGGCAGGGCGCGCCGAACATTAGGCAGCAAGGCGAGGGCGCTGGCGTCGTCGTGGTCGTGGACGATGCGCACCAGCGATATGACGTCGGCGCCGCGGGGCAGATCGTCCTTGAGAAAATCGCCGCCAAAAATTTTCGCCCGGGGCGTCAGTCCGGCGGCGTCGAGGCGGGCGCGGGCGCGCTCGGCCACGGCCGGTAGGTCGAACAGTTCGAGTTCGAGCGCCGGCGCCCGAGAGGCGGCCTCGGCCAGAAAAACGCCCTCGCCGCCGCCGACATCGAGCAGTTTCTTATGCTTTTCAATCGGGTAGACGGCGAGCGCCTCGCGCGCCACCATCGGCTGCGAGGCGGCCATCAGCGCGCTGTAGGGGCCGACTTCCCCGGCGGTCAGGGCGCTCGGCCGCTCGGCCGCCGAGTAGGGCCAATAGCGCGCCAGCGCCGTGTCCTCGCCGCCGCGCAGCAAGGCCACGGGGTCGCGGAGATCCGCGTAGAGCATCGGCTGATGTTCGATCAGCGCCAGCGCCTCGGGGCTCCCCAGCAGCGCGGCGCCGAGCCGCCCGAGACCATAACGGTTTTCGCCGCGAAGCCGCGTCAGCCCCAGCGAACACGCCGCGTCGAGCAGCCGCCGCGCCGCGTTCTCGGACAGCGCCGTTTTGGCCGCGAGTTCCCCGATGGTCAGCGGCCCGTCCCGGAGCAGTTCGAACAGATGCAATTGGACGCAGGCGAACAGCACCTGCGAATAGACAAAGCCGGCGCAGAGATCGAGCATCCCGCGGCTGCTCCGCCGCGCGATCCAGCGCGTCAGCGGATTGCCAAGACTCCAGCGCTGGAAACGCGGATCGGCGATCAACTGGTCGCGCCATTGGCGCAAACGATCAAGCGAGAGAGATTTTTGCGTCTGGGGCATTTCGCGAAATCTTCCGCGTTCGCGCGCCGGTCGTCGGCCTCGCCGAGCCCGAGCGCGGATGAAACGCCGGCTGCTAACATGAATCGCCGCGACTCGCGCGGCCTTTTTCTCACTATTTCGCGCAAATGATCCGGCCGTCGCCGATATGGCGTGGCGCGCGTCCGCGCGGGCCGCCGGCAAACGGGGCGGCGAACCCGCGGCCGCGTCGAAACAGTCAATTTTTATTAGAGTGCTTCCGTTTCCAGTTGAAACGGAAGCACTCTAAACTCCTTGTTTTATCGTGTTTTCTTCACGCGAACCGGTTCCCGCTTCGCTCGAAAACACTAGTGTATCAGGTCGCCGAGTGGCCCCCGCGTCTCAATCGCGCCAAGGCCAAAAAAGCGATCCCAAGGATGCTGGATTTCCAGTCGCCCAATTCCTCTTTTTCGTGCCGCAACATGGCGAGTTGCATTTCGAGGCGGCGGCGGTCGAGGAGATGACTCTCCAGGGCGAACTCGGCGTTTCGCGCCCTGCGCTCCGCGCCGCTCGCCTTGCCGCGGACATAGTCCAGCTCGATTGGAATATTTTCGCTTCGCGAAACCAGACAGTCGCCGAGAACCAGAAAGTCCAGCCCCGCCTCGAAAAACCCGCGCAGCGCGTCCTCGGCGCTGGCGACGATGGGCTCCTCGTGGATGTTGAAGGATGTATTAATCAAAACCTTCTCGCCGCCCAGTCGGTCCAGTTCGGACAGAACGCGATGAAGGAACGGGTTGGAGTTTTTCGTAACGAGTTGCGGCCGCGCGGTATTGTCGACATGGACAACGGCGGGGCATTCGACCTTGGCCTTCTCCGCGCATTCCACGGTGACGGTCATGTATTGCGCCGCCCGCGCGACATCGCCCGGAATAATGAAATATCGATCGGCGTCCTCCTCGCGCGTCACCGGCGCGAAAGGCATAAAGTCGGATCGCGATAGTTTGAGGTTCAACTTTTCGGTTATTTCCTCGTCTCTTGGGCTGGCCAGTATGGATCGGTCGCCAAGCGAGCGCGGGCCAAATTCCATCGCGCCTCTCGCGACGGCTCCTATTTCGCCGTTGGCGAGGCGCTTCGCGACCTCGGTTTCCAACTCCCGAGGACGCGTATATTTTACGCCCCGCGTCTCCAACAGGCCTTCCGCCGCCAATATCGTCGGCCCGACAAATACGTGTTCGATCGATTTTCCAGCGATTCCCTCGCGCGTGAACAACGCTTGCCATGCGGCGCCGACGGCGGCGCCATCGTCGGTCATCGCGGGAAACACGAACAGATTCTCGATATTATAGCGGGATATTACTTGATTCACCTTTACATTCGAGAACAGGCCGCCAGCAAGACAAATGTTTTTTATATCTATGCCTTCTTCCAGCATCCTATCGATAATATCGCAAATATGCCGCTCGGTCAGATACTGGAGCGTCGCCGCGATGTCCTCGGGACTCGCGAAGCTCAACTCGTCGCGCAGGCGCCGCCGCTCATCTTGCAGCACTCCGAGGGTCGGCGCGCGATCCAAATCGTAGGCGTCCGACCACCATGTCAAGTGATGCGTCAGCTCGGGTTCGCGCAGCCAAGTGTCTAGAACCGCCGAAACGCGCGCGTTGACGGCGCCGCGCGCGGCGAGCCCGGTCAATTTACCCTCGTGCTTATTGGGCCGGAATCCCAGGATCGCCGTCACCGCGGCGTATAATAGCGCGACATTAGAGTAACGCGCGGCGCTGAACTGATCGATTACCGATAATCCCGCCGAGCGCGAGGCTGAATACACGCCGCCGAACCAATGTTCACTGGTCATTCCGCCGTCGTAGACCAGACATATCGCGTTATCGTATCCGCTCGCCCAAAAGCTCGAACTGGCGTGGGCGAGGTGGTGGGGAACGTATATTATTTCCTTGCCGATGGACGCCATTCGCGAGGCGAAGGCGTCGCCGTGAGAACGGTCAAACTGAAGGTAATGTGTGATCTCACGCGATAAAAAGCGGGAACGATCATCCTCGGGAGGGCTGTATCGCTCCGAGCCCGCGACAGCCACGTAGCGTATTTTTGGCCAGGGAATTTGCTTCAGCAGCTCGGTCGGCCAGCGGCCGTCCTGCTTCACTCTCGACAGGCGCTCCAGCGAAACCGCGCTCACGAGTTCGCCCGTTGGCGAGACGATCGCGACGGCGCTGTCATGCAAGCCGCTGTAATTTAGTCCAATCACCGAACCGTCGGGGATCTCTTGAAAAAGACAAAGAGGGTTCCCCATCCGCGAGCTCCATTTCTTGCTTTTTCGGGTCGACTCGCCCGGGGCCGTCATGCGCGGGCCATTGCTTAAGACGCGCAACGAGATGGCAGTGTCCGGCGCGGTTGTCCATAACCTCTCGCGGAACGATGGATCAAGCTTGAGCGTTACTGTTTTAAGATCGCGGGGCTGATTTCGGCGAATCCGCCGCGGCGTCGCGCGAAGGCCCGCCTATTTCTCGCCATGCCGTCCCGAGGTCTTGGCTTGGCGAATGGGACTGGCCCCAACCGGGACAAGCCCGCGCCGCCATGCTATCGAGCGATCATGTTCGATCTGCCCCGGAACGCCCGCGCAACGCTGAAATCGGTGTTCGGTTATGACGATTTCCGGCCTGGCCAGGCCGAGATCATCGCCGCCGTGCTGGCGGGCGAGCCGGTGCTGGCCGTCATGCCGACCGGCAGCGGCAAGTCCATGTGCTACCAGCTGCCGGCGATTCTGGGCGACGGGTTGACCATCGTGGTCTCGCCGCTGATCGCGCTGATGCGCGATCAGGTGCAGCAGATGCAACTGCTCGGCGTCGCGGCGGCAACGCTGAATTCGCAAAACGACGCGGCCGAGAACGCCCGGACGCGTCAGGCCCTGCGCGACGGCGGGCTGCGGCTGCTGTTCGTGTCGCCGGAACGTCTGATGATGGACGGCTGGATCGAGGAATTTCGCGGCGCGAGGCTCGCCCGTCTGGCCATCGACGAAGCGCATTGCGTGTCCGAATGGGGGCACGACTTTCGTCCCGAGTATCGCCAACTCGGCCGCGCCGCGAAAATGCTCGGCGGCGCGCAGGTGATCGCCTTCACCGCGACGGCGGACCAGGCGACCCGCGTCGATATCGCGCGACGCTTGTTCGACAAGGAGCCGCGGGTCTTTCTGCACAGCTTCGACCGTCCGAACATTGAGCTGAACTTCGCGCCGAAGGACCAGCCGCGCAAGCAATTGCTGCGATTTCTGGCGCGACATAAGCGCGAGAGCGGCATTGTCTATTGCTCCTCGCGCAAGGAGACCGAGCAACTCGCGGCCTTCTTCGTCTCGGAAGGCCATGACGCCATCGCCTATCACGCCGGTCTCGATCACGCCTTGCGCGCGAAGAATCAGGATCGATTCTTGCGCGAGGACGGCGTCGTGGCGACGGCGACCATCGCCTTTGGCATGGGCGTCAACAAGCCGGATGTGCGCTTTGTCGCCCATGCGGGAATGCCGTCCTCGGTCGAGTCTTATTACCAGGAGATTGGCCGCGCCGGGCGTGATGGCCTGCCGGCCGACACTCTGACGTTATACGGCCTGGACGACATGGCCTTCCGCCGTCGCCAGATCGACCAGAAGGAACTGCCGGAGGAGCGCCGCCGCATCGAGCATGGCCGGCTCTCGGCGCTGGCCACGCTCTGCGAGTCGCCGCGCTGCCGGCGTCAGACCCTGCTCGCCTATTTCGACGAGGAAAGCCCGCCCTGCGGGCGCTGCGATATTTGCCTCGGCAAGGTCGCCGTTCGCGACGGCACGGTCGAGGCGCAAAAAGTCCTGTCGGCGGCGGCGCGCACCGGCCAGCGCTTTGGCGCCGGCTATCTCGCCGATGTTTTGACGGGCGCGGCCTCGGAGGCGGTTGTCCGCAACGGCCACGACGCCATCAAGACTTTTGGCGCGGGCAAGGAGCATTCGAAAACAGTCTGGAGTTCTATCATTCGCCAGCTATTCGCGGCTGGCGCGCTGCAAAGCGCCAGCGCGGAGCACGGCGGCTTCGCGCTGACGGCGAAGGGCGAGGAAATATTGTTTGGCCGCGAAAAAATCGCGCTGCGCGACGATCCCGTGAAATCGCGCGAGCCCCGGGCGGCGCGCGGCGCCCCGGCGGCGGACGGGCCAGAGGACGGTCTGCTGGCCGCGCTAAAAGCCAAGCGGCGCGAGCTGGCGCGGGCGGAAAACGTGCCGTCCTTCATGATCTTTCCCGACCGCACGCTGATCGACATGGCGCAAAAGCGCCCGGCGACGCTGGAGGAACTGACGAAGGTATATGGCGTCGGCGAACGCAAGCTGGCGCGTTATGGCGAGGCGTTTCTGGAGGCGCTGGAGGAGGCGTCGCGGTAATGCGACGCCAGCGTCACAATTCGTGCAAACGCTCCCCGTCCTGGCGTAGAATGGGCCAAAGCGAATCAAGGGCCGTCGCGGCCCGGCGGAAGGCCCGATAAATGACCGATAAAGACAATAATAACAACGATGTGGAAGACTATGGCGCCGGCTCGATCAAGGTATTGCGCGGGCTCGACGCCGTGCGCAAGCGGCCGGGCATGTATATTGGCGACACCGACGACGGCACCGGCCTGCACCATATGGTCTACGAGGTCGTCGACAACGCCATCGACGAGGCGCTGGCCGGCCACGCCACGCTGGTCACCGCGACGCTCAACGCCGACGGCTCCTGCACCGTCACCGACAATGGCCGCGGCATCCCCACGGGTATCCACGACGAGGAAGGCGTTTCGGCGGCGCAGGTGATCATGACGCAACTGCACGCCGGCGGCAAATTCGACCAGAACTCCTACAAGGTCTCCGGCGGCCTGCACGGCGTCGGCGTCTCCGTCGTCAACGCGCTCTCGGTCTGGCTGAAATTACGCATCTGGCGCGATGGCAAGGAGCATTACATGGAGTTCGCCAATGGCGACGCCGTGAGCCCGCTCGTCGTCACAGGCCCGGCTCCGATCGAGAACGGCAAGCTCAAGCGCGGCACCGAGGTCACCTTTCTGCCGTCGACGGCCACATTCACGATGGTCGAATTCGATTTCGCGACGATCGAGCATCGGCTGCGCGAACTGGCGTTCCTTAATTCCGGCGTGCACATCATCCTGACCGACGCGCGCCACGCGGAGATCAAACAGGACGATCTCTATTACGAGGGCGGACTGGAGGCCTTCGTGCGCTATCTCGATCGCGCCAAGACGCCGCTGCTGTCGGCGCCCATTCTCGTCAATGGCAAGCGCGAACATATCCATGTCGAAGTCGCGTTGTGGTGGAACGACAGTTATCACGAGAATGTTTTGGTGTTCACCAACAACATTCCGCAACGGGACGGCGGCACCCATCTCGCCGGTTTTCGCGCCGCGTTGACGCGGCAGATCACCGGCTATGCCGAAAGTTCCGGCCTCACCAAGCGCGAGAAGGTCGATCTCACCGGCGACGACTGCCGCGAGGGCCTGACCTGCGTCGTGTCGGTCAAGGTGCCCGACCCGAAATTTTCGTCGCAGACCAAGGATAAGCTGGTCTCCTCGGAAGTGCGTCCGGCTGTCGAGAATGTCGTCAACGAGGCGCTGGGCCAATGGCTGGAGGAACATCCCGCCGAGGCCAAGACCGTCGTGTCCAAGGTGGTCGAAGCCGCCGTGGCGCGCGAGGCGGCGCGCAAGGCGCGCGATCTCACGCGGCGCAAGGGCGCGCTCGATGTCGCGAACCTGCCGGGCAAGCTCGCCGACTGCCAGGAGCGCGATCCCGCCAAGTCGGAACTGTTCATCGTCGAGGGCGATTCCGCCGGCGGCACGGCGAAGCAAGGCCGCAACCGCGAGTTCCAGGCGGTGCTGCC
>JBAUVQ010000237.1:0-13059 GCA_049583305.1 Methylocystis sp. | reverse complement strand
AGGAGACCAAATGCCGCGACGCGGAGTTTCCCTCCGCCGATTTTCGCGCGCTCGGCTATGGCCATCTCGCGATCCACGGCCAGAAGGGCTATCACGGCGTCGCCATCGCCTCGAAACACCCGCTTCGCGAAATCGACCGACGGGATTTTTGCTCCGCGGGCCACGCGCGCCACGTCGCGGTGGAGCTGGACATGGGCGGCGAGCCGCTGAGGCTGCATAATTTTTACGTCCCGGCGGGCGGGGACGAGCCGGATGTCGCGATAAATCCAAAATTCGCGCATAAGCTCGATTTTCTCGACGAAATGACCGAGTGGATCAAAACCGAGCGCATCGCCGACGGGCGCGCCGTGCTCGCGGGCGATCTGAATATCGCACCGCTCGAACACGACGTCTGGAGCCACAAGGCGCTACTCAAGGTCGTCAGCCACACGCCCGTGGAAGTCGAGAAGCTCGACAGGGTTTTCGCGGCTGGCGAGTGGGTCGATTCCCTGCGCCGTTTCGTGCCGGAAGACGAGAAGCTTTACACCTGGTGGAGTTATCGCGCGGCGGACTGGGCCTTGAGCAATAAGGGGCGCCGGCTCGACCATATTCTCGTCAGCGGCGCGCTTGGCGGCGCGCTGACCGGCCTCGATATTCATAGGGAAGCGCGCGGCTGGGAGCGTCCGTCCGATCACGTGCCGGTGACCATCGAACTCGCGATATGACCGGCGCCGGAACAGCGCCAAGTTTTTTCGATTGAATTGGGATCATGCTCGCACGCGAGATAATGGTCTCCGGCGCCGCTTCCGTCATCGTCGACACGGAACTCGCCGCGATCTCGCGGCGCGCGCCGCGCGGCGAGCCTCGCGACATTTTCGAACGCTGGCGCCGCGAACTGGAGCCCGCCGGTTTCGGTCTCGCCGCGCAAATCGCGACTTTTCCCGGCGACGCCGCGCTGATCCTGAGTTGGGGCGCCTAAACCCGCTTCAATGTTGCTCGGCCGCCTGAGCGCGTAGCTCGGCGAGGGAGGAGAAACGCCGCGCCACGCCCGCGGACCGAACCTCCACCGCGCCGTCCGAATACATCACATAGGTGACGTCGCCGGACTCATAACGATCGACCTCCCGACTCCCCTCCTCCGCCAGCTTCTCGATGGCGGGCGGACGGGCGGCGCGAGCGGGTTCCTGTCCCGTTGACGCCGGAGGTTGGGTTGGAGCGCCGGTTGGGGCGGAACCCGCCGGCGTGGGCGACGGGCCGGAAGCGGGAGGCGCGGGCCACGGAATTCGCTGTCGCGACGGTTGTGGCGCGACCGGACGCCTTTCCGAATCCTTGGGTTGCGCCTCCTTGGGCCGCGGCTCCTTGGATTGCGCTTCCTTGGTTTGCGGCTTGGCGACGGGATTCGTCGACCGCGCGGCCCACCCTTCGCCGCGCTCCGTTCGCGTCACCCCGAGCAAATCGTCGAGACGAACGACAACCTGGCCGAGCGCGACGACGACGGCTCCCCCGGCCAAAACGGCGGCGCCTCCGATAAACAGGCTCCAGCCCCGCTCGACCTGAATCATGTCCCAGCCCGCGATCATCGCGACCATGCCGCAGCCGGCCATGACGACGCCAAGCGCCGTCACGGCCCATCTCGAAACGCTCCTCAACATGATCAGCCGCTTCCTTCCGTTCGCCGAATGGCCCTTCATAGAGTATGTCGCGAACGGCGCCACCCATATGGCGTGAAGCCGCCAAGATGAAGTTTTTGGCGGCAATCTCGCGGCGGCGATATTGTCCGAGAGGCTCCGCCGCACTAGGAAGAGAGAAGCGCTGGCGCCCTTTCCCCGCGCGAGCCCATTCAGGAGATGCGATTATGTCGTTCACGCTCGAGCCCCTGCCCTACGCCTACGACGCTCTTCAGCCCTATTTGTCGAAGGAATCCTTCGAATATCATCATGACAAGCATCACGCGGCCTATGTGACCAACGCCAACAACCTGATCAAGGGAACCGAATTCGAGGGCAAGCCGATCGAGGACATCATCGTCGCCTCGCACGGCAAGAACGTCCCGATCTTCAACAATGTCGCTCAGCACTACAACCATCACCATTACTGGCATTGGCTGAAGCCCAATGGCGGCGGCGCCATTCCCGGCAAGGTCGAGAAGGCCATTGTCGATTCCTTCGGCTCGGTCGACAAGTTCAGGGAAGAGTTCCAGGCGGCGGGCCTCGGCCAATTCGGCTCGGGCTGGGTCTGGCTCGAGGTCAAGGGCGGCAAGCTCGCCGTCCGCAAGACCGCCAACGCCGAAAACCCGCTGATATTCGGGGCCAAGCCGATCCTCGTCGCCGATGTGTGGGAACATTCCTACTACATCGACTACCGCAACCGCCGCGCCGATTATCTCAAGGCGTTCCTCGATCACCTCGTGAACTGGGGCCATGTCGAGGAGATGTTTGAAGCGGCGGTGAAGTAAGGGGATTCGCACCCAACCAGACGTTTCCCGCTCTTGTCAGGAACAGCGGGAAACGTCGCGGCCTAACACCACGACGTCGCATTTATGATGAAAAAAATGGTCGGAGTGGCGGGATTCGAACCCACGACCCCTTGTCCCCCAGACAAGTGCGCTAACCGGGCTGCGCTACACTCCGACTTGCCGCCCTTATAGTGGGCCGCGCGCGTCGTGGCAACGGCGGCGACGCGCTTCATTTCATCGTCAGCCGCAACAGGCGGCGACACTCCGCGAGATCGGCCAGCGCTAGCCGCAAACCGCGGATGTCTTCCTCGTCGAGACCGGCGGCGTCGCGCGCGGGCCGCGCGACGACAGTGGGCAGTTGCATCGGCGAGGGCGCTTCGCGATGAACGGCGCTCGGCGCGAGAACCTCGGTCTCCAGCGTGAATGTGGGCTCCGGCGAGCCAGGCGCCAAATCGGGCGGCTCCACGCGGCGCGGCGTGGCGTCCTGTTCGTCGGGCGCCGATTCGTCCGTCGCCGTGGCCTCGCCCGGCTGAAACCGGCCCGAGCGCAGGTTGTCGATGACCGCGCGCGCGCCCTGCTCCCTTAGGATGCGCTGCACGCCCTTGATCGTGTAACCCTGACCGTAGAGCAAATGGCGCAGAGCCATGACCAGCTCCACGTCGCGCGGTCGGTAGTAGCGGCGCCCGCCCGCGCGCTTCACCGGCTCGAGTTCCTTGAAGCGCGTCTCCCAGAAGCGCAGGACATGGGGCGGCAGGTCGAGGCTTTCCGCGACTTCTCCGATCGTGCGGAAAACCTGTTCACTTTTGCCCGTCACGCCCATTCGCTCCGTCTATCTCTCGGCCTTCGCGGCCCGTCGATCGCGTGATTATAGGACCACGGCCGGGAATTTTAAGGCAAAAGGCGGTTTCGGACGCGGCTTTACGCCGGCGCGCCTGTGGACAAGCCGCCTCCTCGCCCCTAAACATCGGCCCAATATATTTATCCGAACGAGCGCGCGCCATGGAAGACTTGCTGAATTTTCCGTCGAAGACACGGGCGGTCGAGCATTGGCCGACGCCGGAAAACGCCACTGGCGTGCGCAACTGGCTTTATCTCGTGGCCGCCCTCGTCGTCGCGATGGTGATCGTCGGCGGCGCGACGCGGCTTACCGAGTCCGGCCTTTCGATCACGCAATGGAAGCCGGTCACGGGCGTCATTCCTCCTCAGTCACAAGCCGAATGGACGGCGGCTTTCGAGGAATACAAAACAATTCCGCAATTCAAGGAACTGTTCCCGGACATGGACCTCGCGCGCTTCAAGGTCATTTACGGCTGGGAGTGGACGCATCGCTTGCTCGCGCGCCTCGTGGGGCTGGTGTTTGCCGCGGGTTTTGCCCGCTTGTGGATCGCGCGGCGCATTCCCGCGGGGGTGAAGCCAAAACTTTTCGGCATATTGGGACTTGGCGCCCTGCAAGGCTTCGTCGGTTGGTGGATGGTTTCGTCCGGCCTCGTCGGGCGCGTCGAGGTGGCGCAGGAGCGTCTGGCGATCCATCTTCTGTTGGCCGCGCTGATTTTATCGGCCTGCCTCTGGGTCGCTGGCGGACTCGGGCCGCGAGCGCCGTCGCAAATTCTGTTTCACGGCCGGCGCCTCCGCTTCATCTCCAAGCTGACGCTGGCGCTGGTGTTCGTTCAGCTGGGGCTCGGCGCCCTGGTCGCGGGGCTGCGCGCGGGAATGATCGACAACACTTGGCCGCTTATGGAGGGAGGGTTTTCTCCTTCCGCGGAAACGCTGTGGCGGCTGACTCCCTGGTGGAGCAATCTGGTCGACAACCCGATCACCGTGCAATTTCTCCACCGCGTGACCGCTTACGCGCTGCTGGCGCTGACCTTGCTGCATATGCTCGACGCATTGTCCAACGCGACCGGCAAGATCGCGCGTGGCTCGGTGATCGTGTTCGCTCATGTGGCCTTGCAGGCGACTCTCGGAATCGCGACCCTGCTGATGGTCGGAGACGACTGGACGGGAACGCCACATATTTTGATCGCGCTCGGACATCAGGCCGTCGGGATGGGCGTGCTGGCGGTCGCGACGCTGCAGGCGCGAAGGCTGAGCGCGACGCCGGAGAGCGCGTTTTCGCCAATCTAACGGCGGCGGGAATCACGGCGCTCGCGGCCCAAACTCACGGGAAGGCGAAATGACGCATTGGGCGCCGATCGACATTCTGCATCTTCCCGGTCCGCAATTCCTCGCGCTCTATGCGATCGTCGCCGCCGTCGCGCTCGGCGCGGCTTTTTTGTCGATGTATTTCGCGGACAGGACGGACACGGCGCGCCTCCCTAAAATTCCGCCCTCGCCCGATCCAGTCGAGATCGCTTATCTGAGCGGCGGCCCGAACGCGGTGTTGCGCACGACCGTCTATGATCTGCGCCAGCGCGGACTGGTGACGTTGGAGAACGAGCGCCGGCTCGCGCGGACCGGGGTCGCGCCCGCGTCCTTGACGCGCTTGCAACGACGGGTTCTGGACGCGATCGAGAACCGCCCGGAGATCAGAAAAATATTCGCCGACTCGACGTTGCGCTCGGACTTGGCGGCGATCCTCGATCCGCTGCGCGCGCGCCTCGCGGCGAACGGGCTGCTTCAACCCGCGTCGGTGAAGAATGCGCGCCTCTGGGTTTTGGGCATTGGCCTGCCCGTTCTCCTGGGACTCGCCGGCGCCAAGCTTTGGATCGCGCACGAGCTCGGAAAAACCAACATCAACGGCCTGATCGTGCTCGCGCTGTTCGGCTCGATCGCACTGGTCGCGATCACGCTTTTCCTTTCGAGACGCGTCGCCAGCCGACGCGGCGTCGCCTTCGTCGAGGCCATGCGCCTCGCCTACGCGCCGAGCCTGCGATCGACGGCGAGCAATCCTAGCCCCATCCGGGGCGGCGCGGCGCTCGATGACGGCGCGCTGTTATTAATCGCGCTGTTCGGTTTCGACGCGTTGAAGGGAACGTCGGACGCCGGCTTCGCCAAGGCTTTCGCCCGATCCAACGACAGCGGCGGTTGCGGATTGAGCAGCTGCGGTGGCGGCGACGGAGGCGGCGGGAGTGGCTGCGGCGGCTGCGGAGGCGGGGGCGGGGATTGAGCGGCCTTCCGCGGCTGGGCAGCGGTCTTGGCTATCGTCCGCGATTTCGCGCCGAGCTGTTCGCGAACCGAACACGCATCGATTTTCTTGAAATCATCGCCGATCATTATTTCGACGCCTCGCCCGAAAAACTCGCCGAGCTCGACCTGCTGGCCGCGCATTTTCCGCTGGTTCCGCATGGGCTCGATCTCTCGCTCGGGAGCGCGGAAGGGCTCGACGCGAATTACGTCGAGAAACTCGCCAGACTCCTCGAACGAATCAATCCGCCCTGGTTCAGCGAGCACCTCTGTTTCACCCGGGCCGGCGGAACATCGATCGGCCATCTCGCCGCCCTGCCCTTCACTGCCTCCGCCATCGACGCGGTGGCGCGCAATGTCGACGCGTTGCGCAAGCGGATAAAGGTTCCGCTGCTGCTCGAAAATGTCACGACCGTTGTCGCAGTGCCCGGCGCGCGCATGGACGAGGCGGAATTTTTGACGCGCGCGCTGGAGCGCGCCGACTGCGGCTGGCTCTGCGACGTGGCCAATCTTCACGCCAACGCGGTCAACCACGGCGTCGACATCGACGCCGGTTTCGAACATTGGCCGTGGGACCGCGTCGTGCAAATCCACTACGCCGGCGGGCGTTGGCGGGACGGCGCCTTGATCGACAGCCACGACCGCGCCACCGCGGAAGCGGTCTGGACATTGTTCGAGCGCGTCGCCGCGCGCGCGCCGATCAAGGGCGCCGTGCTGGAGCGGGACGAAAACCTGCCGCCCTTCGCCGAACTGCTCGCCGAGACCGATCGCGCGCGGAACATCATGTTGGCGCATCGCCCCGGAACAAAGGCGCCTTCATCCACCGCGCCGCGGATCGACGCGCGCCTCGAAGACAAGAGCGATGACGGGACTTCGCTCGATCGAACGCAGATTCTGCTCGCCCGGCTCTTCACCAACGCGCCGCTTCGACGCGAATTTTTCGCGGGGCGTCGCGAAACGGGCGTCGATCGCGCGGCGGAGTCGACGGAGAGTTGGGCGCTGGCGGAGATAGACGAAAAATCCGTCGCGCTGTTCGTCCATTGTCTGCGCCAAAAGCGACTGGCCGAAGCGCGCGAGACCCTGCCCCTCGCCACGCGCGCTCTCGGCGCGGATTTCGACCGCTTATTGCGTCCCGAACTCGACGGGCCGCCAAGCGCCGGACGTCATCGCGACGACGCGGCGAGGCTGGTCGCGCGCCTCGCGAGCGCCGGCCGCGCCGGACTCGTTCCCGCGTGGATTGTCGATCTTGCTCGATATGAGCTGGCGTTCGCGATGGTCGCGAAAGCCGGCCCCGTGTTCCTCGCGCGGCGCTTCCGCTGGCCCCCGACGCGACTCGCGGCGGCGGTTCTATCGGGCGCCGACGTGGGCGCGAGCAGGCCCACTCTCGGCCTGTGGCTGCGTCTTCCGGGCGCGCGGCGCTTGTTTCACGTGCTGATATAGCGCCCGGAGTTTCGCGCCGCGCCTCAAGCGCGGCGAAACGCTCCGGACAGTTCCGCGACGCGGCGCTCCGCCACGACGTCGACCATCCGCTCGGCGGCGTGGTCGCGCGATTCCTGGCTTTGCGCCTTTGTGAGCTCCTCGCTCGATTCCTTCAAACGCTCCTGCGCGTCCTCGAGTTTCTCGCGAAGGTCGTTGAGGGAGAGATTGAGATTGTCGCGCCGCGTCCGCGCCGCGCGGGCGTAGGTCGGATAGGCGAAATGCGTGGGGTCGGCGATATTCGCGCGCCGCTCTTCCGTCCCGATTTCGCGATCGAGATCGGTCGTCATGCGCGTGAATTCGGCGATCATCGTCTGCAATTGCGCGATCCGCCGTCGTTTCTCGTCCACCTGAAATTGCTTCAGGCGCACCAATGTATCACGCGACTTCATAACTCGACACTCCGGTACGCGCGGCGCGAGGCGCCACATTCAGGGCAGGATAAGGAATTCGCGAGACGAAGTTACCATGAGCGAAGGAGGTTTCTTGTTGGTTACCCGCGACGAAAAAAAATCCATGACGCGACGGGCGGCGATATTCGCGAGAATGCCGCGACTTTGCTTGTCCCGAAATGAAGAAATTCGCTAAATTCTTAAACAAACGATAATCGGACGGAAATTCGAAGGCCCTCCACGAAACCTGTCCAAACGGCGTGGCCAGATTGCTTACGCGACCTTGGGACGCGGGCGAGTCCTGGAATATTTTTCCAACCGTCGCGCGGCCACCGATCTCACGCGCCGCCGAAGCGGCGATAAACGAAGTCCGGCGGCGGCGCATGCGCCTCGACCTCGGCCAGTCCCGCGAAGCGCCCGTGCTCTGGCGACAAGTGGCAGGCGGGATCGGTGGCGGCGGCGTCTCCGGTCACCGCCAACGCCTGGCAACGGCAGCCGCCGAAGTCGATCTCGCGCCGGTCGCAGGAGCGGCAGGGCTCCTTCATCCACTCCGTCCCGCGAAAGGCGTTGAAGGCCGAACCGTTTCGCCAGATCTCGGAAAGCGCGCGCTCGCGCACATTGTCGAACTCGAGACCCGGCAGCGTCTGCGCCGCGTGGCACGGCAGCGCCTTGCCCGAGGGCGTCACGACGACAATGGAGCGTCCCCAGCCGCCGGTGCAGGTCTTGGGCCGCGTGGCGTAATGGTCGTGGATCACGAAATCGAAGGTCAGCACGCCCTTCAGCCGCGCCTTCGCCGCGTCGATCAGCTTCGCGCTTTCGAGAAACTTCTCTCGCGTTGGAATCAGCGCGGCGCGGTTCTTCTCGGCCCAGGCGTAGTACTGGATATGCGCGACCTCCAGCCGCTGCGCCCCGACCTCGACCGCGAACTCGACGATTCGCGGGAGGTGGTCGATGTTCTGGCGATGGATCGGCGCGTTGATGGTGAGTCCAATGCCCAGCTCTCGCGTCCATCGCGCGACTTCGCGCTTCTTCGCGAGACCTCCCTCGTAGGCCGAGATGTAATCGGCCGATTCCGGCACGACGTCCTGCACCGACACCTGCACGTGATCGAGGCCGATCCGCGCCAGCGTCTCAAGCCGCTCGCGCGTCAGCGTCACGGCCGAGGTGATGAGATTGGTGTAGAGCCCGGCCTCGACCGCGTGCGCCAATATCTCCTCGAGATCGCGCCGAAGGGTCGGTTCGCCGCCGGTTAGATGGAGCTGCAGCGCGCCGATGGACGCGGCGCCGCGGAAAACCTCGCCCCATTGCGCCGCGGAAAGCTCCACGTTGGCGCGCTCAAGTTCGAGAGGATTGGAGCAATAGGGACATTGCAGCGGGCAGCGGTGCGTCAACTCGGCCGCGAGGCCCGTCGGTCCGCCGGCGAAAGGCGCGTAGGACGCGGCGAGAGCGGAGCGCGGCGGCGCGGCGAAAGCGTCCGGCCCTTCGCGCAGCAAACGCTTGTCCGAAAAGTCCTGAAGAATGGCGACAACGTCGCGCAGGACGAGATCGGGCGGCGCGTTGTAGCGCGCGGCGAGATCGGCGGCTATTTCGGCCACGGTTCTGGTCCCGTCGATCATCAGCAGCACGGCCAGGGCGGTCGCGTTCGGCTCATGCGCGCGCTCCGGCGCCAGCACGACAAAGCCGCCGCGCGCGCGATCCTCGTGGAGGCGGGCGTAACGCGCGAAAGCGGGCTTCGAGCCGGCCTCGATCATGTAACGTGCGTATGCGACGGCTTGCGTCATGGCGCTCCCACCAAATCAGTTCGTTTGCTCGTCGCCCCGCCCCGCGTCATGGCCGGGGCAGGCCTTTCGATGACGAAACCAGGGAGGAATCGCAAGCCCGCCGCGACTAAAAAACCTGCCCGAGTTGGTAAGCGCCGGGCGGGACCACGCCGGGGGTCACATAGGCGTGATGTAAGGCGTCGAGTTGCGCCCACAAGACGCCGCACTTGAATCGCACGGCTTCGACGCAGGCTTCCTGCTCGGCGCGGGTCATCGCGTTTTTCTTGATATACTCCAACGCGAAGTCGGCGTCGCGCGGCGCCTGACCGAGGCGGCGCTTGAAATAGGCCATCACGCTGTCGTCGATGAAGTCGTAATTCTCAAGCATGCCGGCGATGCGCTCCCGGTGGATCGCCGGGGCGAACAGTTCGGTCAGCGACGACGCCACCGCGACGACCAGCGGCTGCTCGACGACATAGCGCACATAGGCCTCTACCGCGAATTTGGTCGCCGGCAGCGCCCCACGCCGCGAGATCACATAGTCGCGCGGAAGGCCCAGTCCGTCGGTGAGCACAAGCCAACGCTCTATGCCGCCCGCCTCGTCGCCGAGCCCGTCGTGATCGTGGACGCGGTGTATCCACTCGCGGCGAAGTTCGCGGTCATGCGCGCGGCTCATGAACGCCGCGTCCTTGCGCGGCACCGCCTCCTGATAGCAATAGCGGTTGAGCGCCCAGGCGCGCACCTGCTCCTTGTTCAGCTTGCCGCCATGAAGCAGCTTATGGAACGGATGCTTGTCGTGGTACTGCTCGGCGCCGACCGCGCGGATCGCGGTTTCGAACGCCTCCGGCGACAACCGCGGCGCGTCGAGATAGGCGTGCGATTCCAAAACGTCGTTCATAGCGCGATCTCCATCCCGTCTTCGCCGATGACCCAACCCGCGGCCTCGGCCTCCGCCCGCTCTGGCGAAAAGGCGTTCAGCACCGGATTCGAATTGTTGATGTGCACGAAAATTTTGCGCGCGACATCGAGCTTCGAGAAAGCCGCTATCGAGCCGTCCGCGCCGCTCAGATTAATATGCCCCATGCGCGTTCCGGTCTTGCCGAGGAGCCCTTGGTCGATCATCTCGTTCTCATGCCACAGCGTGCCGTCGAAGAAAACCAGCGCGGCGCCCCTGAGCCTCTCGGCCAGCGCGGCGTCGATCGCCGCGCAGCCGGGGATATAAAAGAAGGATTTTCCGCTCGCGGCTTCGGTGATTTTCAGGCCCAGCGTATCGCCCTCGGCGCTGCCGTAATTGGCGGCGAAGGCGTCCTCCAGCCACAGCGCGATCTTTCCAGCCACGGGAAAGGCTTCGACCGAAAGTCCGAGATCGACGCCGGCGCCATGTAGCGCCAAGGGCGCCCCGAGCGGCAGTTCCTCGCGCGCGACATAGGCGGGAGCGAGAACATTGAAAATCTTGTTGGCGGCCAAGACCTCAAGCACGCGGCGCGCGCCGTAGACCGTGAACGGCTGCGCCTCGCGCAGGTTCAGCAACCCGGCCACATGGTCGACGTCGCCGTTGGTGACCACGACCGCCTTGATCGGACTGGCGCGCACGCCCTCTTTTGGCGTCGGCGCCAGCGCCGGGCTCGCGGCGATCTGCTCGCGCAGATCCGGCGAGGCGTTGAGCAATACCCAGTCGCGCCCGTTGACGCTGACCGCGAGCGAGGATTGCGTGCGGGCGCTATAGCCGGGAGCGCCGGCGCGCACCGCCCGGCAGTTCGCGCAATTGCAGTTCCATTGCGGAAAGCCGCCGCCGGCCCCCGAGCCTAAAATTCTGCTCCGCATTTTTCGCGCGTCCTCGACGCGGACTCTTTCGCCAACGCGCCGGGCCTCCCTGGTTTTTGTTATTTCCGGCGCACTATGTCGGCGCCGAAGTCGCCTTGCAACCGCGGCGAAATCACGCGGGCGGCGCGACCTTCGATTCCTCCTGCCCCGCCAAGGCTTTATAGCGGCGCAGCCCAAACGGAATCGACGCCAAATAAGCGAGACTGAGCGCGATCAGGATTTCCATCGGATAGATCGCCAGCAACAGCAGCGTGACGCCGCCGCCAAACAGCAGCGGAATGACGAGGTCGCGCGGCACGCGGCCGATGCGCTTGCCGGAAAGATGCGGAATGGGACTCGCCATCAGGAAGGCGATCATCAGCACGTAAAGAATGTAAAACGGCGCGAAGGTTTTGGAACCTGGAAGCTCCAGCACGGAAAGATGCAGATAGAGCGGCAGCAGCACCGTCACCGCGCCAGCGGGCGAAGGCATGCCGACGAAAAAATCTCCATGCCAGGCCGGACGCGCCGGATTTTCCGACATCACGTTGAAGCGCGCCAGCCGCAGCGCGCAGGCGGTGGCGAAAGCCAAGGTGGCGAACCAGCCGAAATTCTTGATTTCGTGCAGCGACCAGAAATACAGCAGCAAGGCCGGCGCGACCCCGAAATCGACGAAATCGGCGAGGGAATCCAGCTCCGCGCCAAAGCGCGACGTGCCCTTGAGCGCGCGCGCCAGACGCCCATCGAGACCATCCAGCACCGCCGCGGCCATCACCGCGAGCACCGCCGTCTCGAATTTGCCCTCGACCGCGTAGCGTATGGCGGTAAGGCCCATCGACAGCGCGAGCAGCGTGACGAGATTTGGCAGCACCACGCGGATTGGAATATTGCGGAAGCGCAATCGGCGGCGCTCCAACGGACTCAAGGTCTCGTCGGTTCGCTCGAAGGATTTTTCGTCGCTCATGCGGACCCCAGGGGTTAAATCCGTCGTCAGCCGGATTTGAAGGAAAGCGCCGGCGTATGGGCTGTAAGATCGGCGAGCACGGTTTCCCCGGCGATGGCGCGCGAACCAATGGCGACGGTCGGCTTCGCGTAAGTCGGCATGTAGACATCGACCCGCGAACCAAAGCGGATGAGCCCGAAACGGTCGCCGACGCCGAGGTTCTCGCCTTCGTGGACGAAGCAGACGATGCGCCGCGCGATAAGCCCGGCGATCTGCACGACGCCAAAGCGCCCTTGCGGCGCCTCGATAACGAGGCCGTTGCGCTCATTGTCCTCGCTGGCCTTGTCGAGATCGGCGTTGACGAACAAGCCGGGCTTATAAGCGATGCGCGAAACGCGCCCGGTGATCGGCGCGCGATTCACATGGCAATCGAAGACGCTCATGAACACCGAGACCCGCTGCAACGGCTCGGCGCCGAGCCCAAGCTCCGCGGGCGGAAGATAAAAGCCTATCGAGCAAACGATCCCATCGGCCGGCGAAACGACGACGCCTTCGCGCAACGGCGTCACGCGCGGCGGATCGCGAAAGAAATAGACGCACCACGCGGTGGCGATGAAGCCGAGCCAACCCAGCGTTCCCGAAATCCAGTGCAGCAGAAAAGCGACGATCGCGAAGCCCGCGATGAAAATATAGCCCTCGGGATGAACCGGAACCAGCGACTTGCGAACGGAATCAACGATGGACATTAAGCTCTCCCGCTCCGCGCCACGGCCAAGCGCCTGGCGCGAAGGGCGCCTCCCGCTGGACTGGAGCAGTTGCGTCGCTCTATTGCCATCTTGCGACGCAAAAGTCACGAGGCGCGACGAAAGTCGTCTCGCTCCTGGTCAAGAAGCGACCGGCCAAACCATCCGCCGCCCAGGATTTCCGCCATGAATCAGCAGCAGCTCCACGTATTCGTCGACGACCTCACGGCCTGCCTGCGCTTTTATACGCGGTTCAACCTGCCCGCGGCGCGCGGCGGCGCGGCGATGGCGGATTTTTGCTCGGCCTTGCGCGCGCTTCCGGCCGCCGGAGCGATCATTGGCGGCGTTGGCGGCGCGGCGCTGTTTTGCGCGCGCGCTCTTGGGC
>JBAUVQ010000236.1:0-30572 GCA_049583305.1 Methylocystis sp. | reverse complement strand
GGCGCGGCTCGATCTCGGAGATCGTGAAGCCGGAGACGGGGCAAGCGAATTTTGACGAAAACACAATATGCGCCGGCGCGTAATGCGAGGCGAGGCGTAGACTTCCCGCCGTCACGGGAACCTCCGCGGGCGCCTTCCCCGCCGCGCCGCCGTCGGCGAATTCGGCCACCGCCAGTCCGCCGGAAAGCTCCAGAGCGGTCTCGAAACTGTCGGCGAGGCGCGCCGCCATGTCCGGACGCACGACGATTCGATCCACCACCACGTCGATGTCGTGCTTGAGCTTTTTGTCGAGTGGAGGAGCCTCGGCGATCTCGTAATACTCACCGTCGATCTTGAGGCGCTGGAAGCCGCGGCGCGTATATTCGGCGATCTCTTTTCTGTATTCGCCCTTGCGTCCGCGCACGACCGGGGCCAGCAGATATAGCCGTGTCCCCTGCGGCAAGGCGAGCACGCGGTCGACCATCTGCTGGACAGTCTGGCTTTCGATCGGAAGGCCGGTGGCCGGAGAATAGGGCACGCCGACGCGCGCCCACAGCAGGCGCATATAGTCGTGAATCTCGGTGACCGTGCCGACGGTCGAGCGCGGATTTTTTGACGTGGTTTTTTGCTCGATCGAGATCGCCGGCGAGAGCCCGTCGATCTGATCGACATCGGGCTTTTGCATCATCTCCAGAAACTGCCGCGCATAGGCGGACAGCGATTCGACGTAGCGCCGCTGACCCTCGGCGTAGATCGTGTCGAAGGCGAGCGATGACTTGCCAGAGCCCGACAGCCCCGTGAACACGACGAGCTTGTCGCGGGGAATGACCAGATCGATGTTTTTGAGATTATGCTCGCGCGCGCCGCGAATGGCGATGGTTCGGGCGTCGGAGATCTTGACCTCCGAGGCCCGCTGGCCGGCCGGTTCTGCCGTCCGCGCGGTCAATTTTTTGGAACTCGCCATGACGAGGGCTGATCCTGGTGAGGGGAGGACTTCCAATTTAGGCGTCCGGCCCTTCTTTGCCATGTGAAGCCGCGGTAATCCACAATTGAAACGATTTGTCTCGCGGATGCGGACGACACTGGCATGCTTGGAATCCGGGCATCATGGCCCGGCCCCTCGTTTGGTCTGACGCGGCCGGTGACGGACGGCCGCGACCGGACCAGGAGTTGCTCTGAACTCTGTTTGCGTTCGCGCGCGTTCTTCCCGCGGGCGGAATAAGAAGAGGCGGGCCGATGCCGTCGAACCTCTCTCGGATAAAGCGCTCGCCAAGCGAACGAATTTCGATCGGATTAGACGGCGTTCGCACGAATACGGATCGAAAGTGCGGGCGGCGTCAGCAAGGCGATTTCGATCGGCGAACCATGACCATGGTTCCGGGTTCGTCACGGCGATCGAGCCGGGAGTCTCATTCCGCCGGAGCGTTTATTGGCGCGAGCCGCGGCGAAGCCGGAGCCGCGAACCTGGTCGCGATCACGATCACGAGAATCGTCCCCAGATAGGCGACGCCTTGGAGGGCCGACGGCTGATCGGAATAACCGACCAAAGTGTGCAACACGCGTCCGAAGAGACTGTTGTCCGGCAGAATGGCGGAAGTGTCCCATAGCGTTTGTGACAGCGCGGCCACGACGCCGCCCTGTTGCAGAAATGCGGCGCATTGCGCGGCGAGGCCACCCGCCAGGAGCGTCACCAAAACGGAAGTCACCGCGAACAAGCGTCGCGGCGGGATGGTCACAAGCCCGAAAAAGGTGAGGAAACTGACCAGCGCGCCAAGGCCAAGACCGGCGAATCCCCCGATGATCACGTCGAGCCCCGATTCGCCGGAGATCAAAATGCCGTAAAGAAACAGCGCCACTTCGGCCCCTTCTCGCAACACCGCCACGGCGACGACGACGCCCAGCGCCATGAAGGTCTTGTCCCCGCTCGCCACGGCGCGGCCGACATCGGACAATTCGTGCGCGAGTTCGCGTCCATGCCGAGCCATCCATATATTGTGCCAAGCCAGCATCGCCACGGCGAGGCCAAGCACGCCGGCGTTGAACATCTCCTGTCCGCGTCCGGCCATCGCCGCCGAGAGTTGCTCGGCGAAACCCGCGACCAGAAGCGCGCCGACGGCGCCCGCCAGCACGCCGCCAGCGATCCAGCGACGCGAGCCGCGCACGCCGCGCGTGACCGCCAACGCGATCCCAACGATGAGACCGGCCTCGATGACTTCGCGAAAGACAACAATAAGCGCGCCAAGCATGGCGGTGGTCCTATTCGACGATCAGGAATGCTTCGGCCGTGGCTTCATGGTAGTCGCCGAAGAGGCGGTACTTCCCGGGCGCCAGAGGGCGGATGTGGATCGTCGCTTCGCCGCCGCCCGCGATGACCTTTTCGACTCGCAGTGGCTTGCTTTCGAATTCCTCGGGAGTCTTGTCCAGATTCTTGACCGTTAGCGTCAGCGCCGTATTGGCCGGAGCGTGAATCTCCGTCGGCGAAAATCGATGATCCTTGATCGACACGCTCAAACCGCTCTCTTCCGCGAAGGCGGGCGCCATCATCAGCGCCGCCCCTAAAAGGGCGCCTCCGACCAGTCCAAAGCCGAATTTCATCATGTCGTCGCTTCTCCTGTCCAAACCGGCCTGGCTCACAGCTTCCCCCATCTTGGGCGAAGAATGGTGAAGAACCACTAATATCGGATTCACCTGAACATTATTCCAGTCCAAGTCCTTATTCGAGTCCAAGTCTTTCAGAAGCCGATCCGAGGCTCGCGAAGATCTCGCGAAAGCTAACAGCTCGATTGGCTTGAGGGTAACAGCCCGCGTGCACGGGTCAATCCATATAGTCTGGACAATTTCCAATCCGTTCATGCGCGCGTTCGAAAGAACGTTGGCGTCACAAATCTTCGGTCTATTGGGAGTCTGGGTGGTTCAACGACGAGACGTCAGCCGGGATAACCGTGCCGCGCCTTGCTCGCTTGAACCAGCGCGAGCGCTCGCGCTTCCTGTCCCGAGGAGCAAGCGCGTTCGGCCTCGCCGATCTCGATCTGGATCTGACTGTAGACGCTCGCGTTCACGTGGCCCATCGCGAGATCGTTGTCCATGATGGCGCGGTAACGAGCTATGGAGCCGGAACAGCCGGTTCCCTCCGGCAGTCTGAACTGCGTCGGCGTGACGCTCCGCCCGCCGGAGACTGTCTGATCTGGCGGGGGCGCGCTGTTGCAGCCGGCGGCGAGGCTGGCGAATAGCATCACGGACGCGAATCCACGGTTCATGGCGGATTTCCTCAAAAATCGCGGCGTGAAGGCCGCCACGCGCCTCACAGCGAGCGCGTGAACCGCATCGTGGCGCCGCCCTTGACCGCCTTGAGGATCAGATCGTCGCCCTTTGTGTCCCAGTGCGGGCCGCTCAATAAAATGCCCCAATACTCGCGCTCGAAAGCCAGCGCGGCGGGATCGCAAGTCTGTTCGGTGAAGGCGGGCATGGCGCGCGGGCCGAGACGATCCGGACCGATCACGAAAATGCCCGACCAGTTCTTGCAGCCCGAGGAGCCCGAGGCGCGGTCCGTCGAGTCGATGCGCAGCCAGACTTCCCGCGGCGGCGCCTTGCCATTGAGGTCGACCAGATTGAAAATCTGATTGTGCGGGAACGGCTGATAGCGAGGAATGCCGCCATTTTCCGCGTTTTCGTCCGGCTGTTGATTCTTTTGCGCCGGCGGGTCCTTTTTCGCCTGCGCGGGGAGGCTGAGTCCTAGCGCGAGAATGCAAGCGAGCATCGCGAGAGCGATCGACGGTTTTCTCATCGTGGCGTCCTTCTGGTCGATCCTGGGCGGGTCGAGCGGCTGTTTCGCGGCGCGTTATAGCATGCTCGGCAGAACACGGTCCGGCGGCCGGTGCCCGTCCATGAAAGTCTTGATATTGATGATGACCTTTTCGCCCATGTCAACGCGGCCCTCGATCGTCGCCGAACCCATGTGCGGGAGCAGCGTGACCTTGCCGGCCCTGGCGAGCTTTAGCAACTTGGGCGAGACCGCCGGTTCGTGTTCGAACACGTCGAGCCCGGCCCCGGCCAGTTCGTCCGTCTCCAGCATCCGCACCAGCGCGTTCTCGTCGACGATCTCGCCGCGCGCCGAGTTGACCACGATCGCGTGGGGCCGCAAATGCTTCAGCCGCCGCGCGGACAGAAGATGATATGTGGCGGGCGTATGGGGACAATTGACCGACACGATGTCGACGCGAGCGAGCATCTGGTCGAGGGATTCCCAATAGGTCGCCTCCAGCTGCTCCTCCACCTCCACCGGCACGCGGCGGCGGTTGTGATAATGGATCGACAGGCCAAAAGCATTGGCGCGGCGGGCCAGCGCCTGGCCGATGCGGCCCATTCCGACGATACCGAGCCGCTTGCCGGTGATTCGCCGGCCGAGCATCCAGGTCGGCGCCCAGCCGCTCCACGAGCCCTCGTTGATGACATTGGCGCCCTCGACCACGCGGCGAGCCACGGCGAGAATCAGCGCCATGGTCATGTCGGCCGTGTCCTCGGTTAGCACTCCCGGCGTGTTGGTGACGGTGATCGAACGGCGCAGCGCCGAGGCCACGTCAATGTGATCGACGCCATTGCCGAAATTGGCGATCAGCTTCATCTGGTCGCCGGCCTGGGCGATCAGCCCCGAGTCGATTCGGTCGGTGATGGTCGGCACCAGCACGTCCGCCGTGCGCATCGCCTCGGCGAGCTCTTCGTGGGTCGCGGGTTTGTCGCTCACATTGAGGCGCGTATCGAACAACTCGCACATGCGGGTCTCGATCACCTCGGGGAGCCGACGTGTCACCACGACGAGCGGCTTCTTCTTCGCCATCTTCGCGTTCGTCTCCCAGAACAGATTCGATACTCTCGTATCAGGAAAACCTCGGTTTCGATACGCCGATTTCGTAGGCGCCGGCGCCCAACCCTTCGTGGCTTGGCGTTTCGATCGGCGTGTTTCAACCCGGTATTAACGACGACGAGCACAAATTACCGGCGCGGGCGTCGCCAAGTCCGGCCTTCCTAGCAGATGGCGGGCCAAAGACAAGACGAAGACGGCCTTGTCGCGCTAGAACCCAAACAGGCGTCGTCGCCTCTCGAAAGGATTGGACCTTATGTTCCCGCGCTCAAGAATCGCAGGCGGGTCGGTGGTCGCGGTTTTCGCCGCGGTCCTCGTCCTGGCCCTGTCGCCGCTGGTCGATTCGCGGGAGGCGCGGGCGCAGCAGGCGCAGATCGGGCCGGTCAGCAAACTTCCGCTGCCGCGCTTCGCCAGCCTTAAATCCGACCGCGTAAATCTTCACGAGGGTCCGAGCAAGGATCACCGGACGCTCTGGGTCTACGAGCGCGCCGGCCTTCCCGTCGAAATCACGGCCGAATTCGAAATCTGGCGCAAGATTCGCGATTCCGAGGGCGTGGAGGGTTGGGTGCTGCACTCCCTGCTGTCCGGCCGCCGCACCGCCCTGGTGGCCCCCTGGAAGAAGGAGCCGCTGATCCTCACCGCCAGCGATCACACGACCCCCGTCGCCAAGCTCTCGCCAGGGGTGATCGCCACGCTTCGCCGCTGCGATGGGGAGTGGTGCCGCGTCGTCGGAACCGGCTTCGACGGCTACATGAAGCAAGAGAATCTTTGGGGCGCCTATCCCGGCGAGAAGGTCGAGTAAGGGGGGCTCTCACTTCGCCCCCGCGCGAGGCAAGCGACAAAGCCCAGGCTAAACGCCTTGCTCGCGCCGGAGTCTAACGACGACATCGACGCGGGCCACCCTGAGACCCGTCGGAGGCGCGGGCAGATTCTCCACCGCGATATTGGAGCCGGGAATGTCGTAGAGTTCGCCGTCGTCCTCGAGCAGGAAATGATGATGCTCTGACGTGTTGGTGTCAAAATAGACGCGCGCGCCGTCCACCGCGATCTCTCGCAGCAGGCCGGCGGCGGTGAACTGGTGCAGGGTGTTGTAGACGGTCGCGAGCGAGACCGGCATTTTCGCCGCCGTTGCTTCCTCGAACAGCCGTTCCGCCGTCACATGGCGGTCGATGAAGCCTTCGCCCCGTCCAAACAGCAGCTCCCCCAACGCCATGCGCTGGCGCGTCGGACGCAATCCCGCCGCGGTCAAACGCGTGGAAAGTGCGTTTGACCGCGCTTCGGCCGCATCAACGGCCTCCTCGCTCGCGGCTGGCGAAAGCAGTTTCGTGTCCATGAACCCCATATTATGCCCGACCCCCGGACGTGACAACCGTCGGGCTCGAAATTTCGAGATTCTAGGTTTCCGCGCGCTCCGTTATTCCGCGTCCTCGACCGTTTCGGGCCCGCCTCCGTAGACCCGCTGGGCCAGGGACGCCTGCATGAAATCGTCGAGTTCGCCGTCGAGCACCTCGGACGGGGTGCCCGAGGTGTGTCCCGTGCGCAAATCCTTGACCAGCTGATAGGGCTGCAACACGTAGGAGCGGATTTGATGGCCCCAGCCGATCTCCGTCCGGGACGCCTGCATCGCGTTGGCCTCGGCCTCGCGCCGCTCCAGCTCCTTTTCGTAAAGCCGCGCGCGCAGCATGTTCCAGGCGGTGGCGCGGTTCTTGTGCTGCGACCGCTCGGCCTGGCACGCCACGACGATGCCCGAGGGCATATGCGTGATGCGGATCGCCGAATCGGTCGTGTTGATGTGCTGGCCGCCCGCGCCCTGCGAGCGATAGGTGTCGATCCGGCAATCGGCCTCGTTGACCTCGATCTCGATCTTGTCGTCGACGACCGGATAGACCCAGACCGAGGCGAAGCTCGTGTGGCGGCGCGCGTTGGAGTCGAAGGGCGAGATGCGCACGAGCCGATGCACGCCCGATTCGGTCTTGGCCCAGCCGTGCGCGTTATGGCCCTTGATCAGCAGCGTGCCGGATTTCATCCCGGCCTCTTCGCCGGGCGTCTCCTCGATCACCTCGACCTTGAACTTTTTGCGCTCGGCCCAGCGGGCGTACATGCGAAACAGCATGCGCGTCCAGTCCTGGCTCTCGGTGCCGCCCGCGCCGGAATGGACCTCGATATAAGTGTCGTTGCCATCGGCTTCGCCGGAAAACAGCGCCTCGATCTGGCGGCGGCGCGCTTCTTTAAGCAGCGCCTTCATCGCGTCGACGCCTTCCTTCTCGGCGCCCGCGTCGTTCTCCATCTCGCCGAGGTCGACGAGGGTGACGGCGTCGTCGAGTTCGCGGTCGAGCTTCTCCAGCGCGCCGAGCCGGTCTTCCAGCTCGGTGCGCTCGCGCATGATCTTTTGCGCTTCCTCGGCGTTGTTCCAAAGATCGGGGTCTTCGACCCTGGCGTTCAGTTCTGCGAGACGGCGAGTCGCTGTAGGGGCGTCAAAGATGCCTCCTCAGCAGTCCCATGGACTGCTCGATCTCGTCTTTCAGCGCTTGCGGTTCGGCGCGCATGGAGTTTGGCCTTTGTGTCGGTCGACGGCTTCGCCGTGGGGATTCGGCCGGGAACCTACGGAGGCGCGGCGGGGAAGTAAAGAGCGCCCGCTTGCCGGCGCGCCAACGCTTTAGTAGCCAATCCTCATGACAGCATGCGCACCGCCGGAACCCGCCGAGGTTCCCAGTCCGATCGATTTCAATGACCCCGCCCAGGCGCTCGCATGGGTGGAGGACACGATAAAGCGTCGCCCGTGGAGGCCTCGATTCTTCGAGGCCTTTGTCCTCGCGCTCAAGGCTTATTTCAGCCGCCCGTTCCGTGTCGTCGAACTTGGTTCCGGGCCCGGACATCTCGCCGCCGCCATCGTGCGGGCCTGCGAGGTGGAACAATATACGGCCGTCGATTTGTCTCCCGCGATGCACGATCTGGCCCGCGCTTATCTCGGGAGCGACGCCCGACCGGTGAGATTCCTTCTGGAGGACTTTCGCAAGGCGGATTGGGGCGCGAGCCTCGGGATCGTGGATGCCGTTGTCACCCTGCAGGCCGCGCATGAGGTTCGCCATACATCCCGCCTGCCGGACTTATTCGACACGATCTTCGCGGTCATTCGTCCAAATGGGCTTTTCCTCTACGGCGACCACTATCGCGAGGAGGATGGCCGCGAAAGCTCCGGGCTATTCGTGACGCGTCGACAACAAGAGGAAGCCCTGGCCAACGCCGGTTTCGTCGGCGTGGCCCTGGCGCTTGATGTAGGCGGAATGGCGCTTTACTCGGCCCGCCGTCCCTAAGGGGAGCCGTCTCGTTTGTCCTCGTCCGCGCGATGGGCGCGATATCGTCGATAACCCCGATCCGTCGCGGCTGACGCGGCGGGACTAGGGAAGATTGTGTTTGGGTTCGTCTCCCCCTCTTCCCGAGGATTCGACCCCTGTGCGGACTGCTAAGCCGGGCGGATAACCACCACAAGGGGCTTTCAGCCAAGGGGCTCTCCAAGCGCGCCGCAATGGTTGGATGCCAAGCCATTGTATGTAAACGTTTATATTAATGTTTATATATTAGCGCTATTATAATTTGCTAATTTAGAGACTAACAAAAAATGACGATGGTTGGGAGGGGCGATTTCCGTTGCTCCCAATCCCCGACCGCCGCGAGCGTTCCCATTGGCGAAATCCCGATTTCGGGGCCGTCCACTTGCGATAAAGGAACCACGCACTCAGAGGAGGCGCAATATCCGGCAGGGGTCGCCCGCCCGGGCCGGCGGAGCGCCGATTTCGCGGATCAGGAGCGCCTGCGATCGCGCAAGCTCCGTGAGCATCGAGGAGTCCTGCAAGGGAAGCGGCGTGGCGACGACCCGCCCCAGCGCGTCCTTTGACAGGCTCGCGCGCAAAAAATCTCGGCGGCCCTTGTTGGCGGGTAGCTCGACGCCGAGCAGCGCGCTTTCGGTCCGGTCCTCTCCCGCCGTCGGATCGCCCTGCAAGGCTCGCAGCAGCGGGGCCAGAAAGATCAGCGCGCAAACATAGCAGGCGACGGGATTGCCGGGCAGCCCCAGCACGAAGGTCTCACGGAGTCGTCCGAAGATCAGCGGCTTGCCCGGACGCATGGCGATGCGCCAGAAGCCCGGCGTCATGCCCTCGGCGGCCAAGGCCGGGCGTAGAAGATCGTGATCGCCGACCGAGGCCCCGCCCAGCGTCACCAGCACATCCGCGCGGGTTTCTCGCGCTAGCGCCAAGCCCCGCCTGAGATCGGCGAGATCGTCACGAAAAATGCCGAGACCTACCGCCTCTCCGCCGAATTGCGCGACGACGCCGGCGACGGCGAGGTCGTTGCAGCTGACGATTCGATCGCCTGCAGCGCCCTGGCCCGGCTCGACCAACTCGTCTCCGCTGGCGAGGATCGCGACCCGCGGTCGGCGCGCGACCATGAGCTGGCCGTGATCGGCCGCGGCGGCCAGCGCGATCTGCGGCGGACCCAGCCGCGTTCCCGCCGGGAGCACGATCGCGCCCGCTGAAAAATCGAGCCCGGCTGTTCGGATGTGACGGCCTCGCGCCGGGATTTCGACGGCGTGGATCAGCCCGTTCTCGACGACGACGTCTTCTTGCAACAGGATCGCGTCCGCGCCCTCGGGCACGCGCGCGCCGGTCAGGATGCGGACGCATTCGCCGGATTTCAGCGCGCCCTCGAAAGCGTGGCCGGCGGCGCTCTCCCCCACGACTCTCAGGCGCGACTCCGGCTCCTGGAAGTCGGCGTGGCGGATGGCGTAGCCGTCCATCGCGGAAATGTCGACGGGCGGTTGCGTGCGCCTCGCTTTAAGGTCCTCCGCCAGCGTGCGGCCCAAGGCGAGGGCCAAGGGCAGAGTCTCGGGCTCGCCGAGCGGGCGGGCGTGCTCCAGCACGCGCGCGAGGGCCTCGTCGACGCCGAGGGGCTTCTGTTCCGTCATGGCTGGTCTTTCTCGCGCGTCCAATGACCACTCTTGCCCCCACGCTTCTCAACCAGCTCGACGCCCTCGATGCGCATGGCGCGGTCGACGGCCTTCAACATGTCGTAGATCGTCAGGCAGGCGACGGCGACGGCGGTCAGGGCCTCCATCTCGACGCCGGTCTTGCCGGTCACGCTCGCCTCGGCCATGACCAACACGCCGGGCAGCGTCTCGTCCGGGTTTATGTCCACCGAGATCTTCGAGAGGCCGAGCGGATGACACAGCGGGATCAATTCATGCGTCTTCTTCGCGGCCATGATCCCGGCGACGCGCGCGACGCCGAACACATCGCCCTTCTTGGCCTCGCCGGCCAGCGCCAATGCCAGCGTCTCTCGCGCCATGACGACCCGGCCCCGAGCGAGCGCGACGCGGGCGCTGTCGGGCTTTTCCGACACGTCGACCATATGCGCCTCGCCCTTCGGGCCGATATGCGTCAATCCCGTCATTTACGCTCTAACGCGGGCGGGCGCGCTGGCGTGGGCTCCCTGCAGCAGTTCGCGCGCGGCGACTTCGACATCCGGCTTGCGCATCAGGCTCTCGCCGACGAGAAAGGCGAAGATGCCGGATTTTTCGAGACGCAGGCAGTCCTCATGCGTCGTTATGCCGCTCTCCGCGACGAGAATCTTGTCCTTGGGGACATTCTCCGCCAGCCGCTCGCTCGTTTCGAGCGACACCTTGAAGTCGTGGAGATTTCGGTTGTTGACGCCGATCAGCCGGGTCTCCAGCCCCAGCGCGCGCTCGAGCTCACGCTCGTCGTGCACCTCGACCAAAACGTCCATGCGCAAATCATGCGCGGTGGTGTTGAGCGCCTTGGCCTCCGAGTCGGTCACCGCCGCCATGATGATCAGCACGCAATCCGCGCCATGGGCCCGCGCCTCGAACACCTGATAGGGATCGTAAAGAAAATCCTTGCGCAGGGCGGGCAGATGCGTGGCTTTTCGGGCGCTTTCGAGAAACTCCAGGCTGCCCTGAAACGAGGGGCCGTCCGTCAGCACCGAAAGGCAGGCCGCGCCGCCCGACTGATAGGCGCGGGCGAGCGCCGGGGGGTCGAAGTCGGCGCGGATAACGCCCCTGGACGGGCTCGCCTTCTTGATCTCGGCGATCAGCGCGATGCGGCCCTCGCTCAACTTCTGCTCGATCGCGTGGACGAAGCCGCGCGGCGGATCGTGATCGCGAACCTTGCGCTCCAGGGCGGACAACGGCATCCGCACTTTCGCTTCCGCGATCTCCGTGCGTTTGTAGGATTCGATTTTGTGCAGAATGTCGGTCATTTTCTCAGCCGTTAGAAAGCCGCCGCGCGATGCGCGAGCCCTCCGCCCTTGATCGCGGTCGATCCTAGCATAAAAACAGCGGCGCGCCGATGTTTCCTAGGGCGCGGACGCGGGCAGGAATTTGAATGGCCGCGCGTCCTTGAACTGCTCCGCGACCTCGCCCGAAAACACCTCGCCGTTCTGGATCGTGAGTTTCCTGACCGACGCTCCCGGTTTTAGGTTCAGCTTGGCGAGCGAGACCCAAAATGTGTTCGGCCGCGTGGCGGAGTCGAAATAATAGACGAGGTTTTTCTGATCGGCCGCGACGCGCCAGATCGTCGACGAAATATTGGGTTGGTCGGGTGTCGAAATGCCAAGCGGCACGCTGACCGCGCGCTGCACGCTCAAAACGCTGGCCACCGCCTGATAGGCGAATGACTGCTCGGGCACGCCCTTGATGAAATTTGGGTCGGTCTGCTTGGGAATCGAGTCGAGCAGAAACGACGCGCGGGCGAAGCGGTCGGCGGCGCGGTTGGTTCCTGGCAGGAAAGCGAGACCGCCGACGCCGCGCCAATATTCGGCGATAGCGAGTTGCTGGTCGTAGGTCGGCGAATTGGTCATCACCTTATATTGCTTGCCGTGATGAATCGTCAGCTTTCCCTTTACATATTCGAAGATGGCCGAATCTCCCGAGGCGTCGGAAATCGAGAGATGAAGCGCGGCGGGAACGCCGTTCGGCAAGGAGGGCGCCAGCAGATTGAACGGTTCCTTGGCCAGCGCCGAGACCGCCTCGTCGACCGTGGCGTAATTGTCGAGCGCATATTGCGTCCAGGCGGAGATCGACAGCACTGGGCGTTTGCCGTCGGGCTTGGGATATTCCGACTCCACGAGATAGAGCAGATTGGCCGCTAGCCCTTTTTCGTTGAGGCCGTCCGTCGTCCCGACTTCATAGCCGGAGACGATTACGCTGCCGTATTTGGAAACCCAACGGATCGAACGCGCCCCAGCGGCGCCGTCGCGTTTGAGTCCGGCGGGAAACACCCAGAGATTGGAGGCCATGTCCTCCTTCCAATCCATGTTGCGTCCGGTGATGACCGTATCGTCCGCGCCCACGTAAAGAGTCCGCGTGCAACCAACCGCGATCCCGGTCGCGCCAATCGCGCAAAGAATGGCCGAGAAGAAAAGGCCCACGAGGCGGGGTGAAAGTTTTTGCATGGCCTCGCCCCTCCTCGGGCGGTTCAGAACCTCGCGATGAATATGCGGGGAGTTGATGATTTGCGTAAATTTCAACGTTCCTGAGATCGCCGTCGACGCTTTTTATAGTTTTACGACATCTAGCCTTTTGGCAAGCGAAGGCGCAAAAACGCTAGCGGTTGGACGCTCGCGCGAGCTGGTCCAATTTCCCCCGCGCGGCCCCGCTGTCCAGAGCCGACGCCGCCATCGCGGCGCCTTCGCTTGCATCTTTCGCCTCGCCGGCGACAACCAACGCGATCGCGGCGTTGAGCACGGCGATGTCGCGATAGGCGTTGCGCGCGCCGCCGAGAACCTCGCGCAGCGCGCGGGCGTTAGAAGCCGGATCGCCGCCGATCAGTTCTCGCGGCGCGGCCAAGGGTAGGCCCGCGTCCTCCGGGCGAATCTCGAACGAACGCAGCGCGCCTCGCTCCAGCGCGACGACGTGGGTTGACCCGGTGACCGTGGCCTCGTCGAGCCCATCGCTCCCGTGCAGCAGCCAAACGGTTTCCGAACCTAGCTCCCTCAACGCCAGCGCCATGGGCTCGAGCCATTCCTTGGCGTAGACACCCAAAATCTGGCGCTTGACCCCGGCCGGATTGCACATCGGCCCGAGTAAATTGAAAATCGTGCGCAGCCCCAGTTCCGAACGGACGGGCGCGGCGTGACGCAGCGCCGGATGATGTGTCGGCGCGGCCATGAAGCATATACCGGCCTCGCGGAGGCAGGCGCTGGCCGAGGCGGCGTCGAGCCCGACCTTGACGCCCAATTCGGCCAAAACGTCGGTGGCGCCCGAGCGCGAGGAGGCGGCCTTGCCGCCATGCTTGGCGACGGGAACGCCACAAGCGGCGGCAATGATCGCCGCCAGGGTCGAGATATTATAGGTGTTGGCGCCGTCGCCGCCGGTGCCGACGATATCGATGGCGGCTTCCGGCGCCTCGACCCGGATCATGGCGGCGCGCATCGCCTGCGCCGCGCCGATCAATTCCTCGGGGGTTTCGCCGCGCTGGCGCAGCGCCATTAAAAAGGCGCCGAGCTGCGCCGGCGTCGCGGCGCCCTGCAGAATCAACGAAAAAGCCTCCCGCGCCCGTTCGCGCGGAAGATGTTCGCCTTCCGCCAGCCCCGGGAGAAAGAGTTTGAACGCGCTCACGCGACCTTGGCTCGAGGCGGCCGTCTGTCGTTCCATTCCTTGGCCAGATCGAGAAAATTGCCAAGGATTTTGTGGCCGTGTTGCGAGGTGATGCTCTCTGGATGGAACTGCACGCCGTGAACCGGCAGGCTCTCGTGCGAGAGAGCCATGATCAGTCCGTCCGGGGTCGTCGCGGTGATATGGAGGCAGCCGGGTAAAGTTTCGCGCTTAACGACAAGCGAGTGATAGCGTGTCGCCTGAAACGGCCCCTCTATGCCCCGAAAAATCGTCTCCCCCTGGTGCAGAATCGTCGCCATCTTGCCGTGGATTGGCAGCGGCGCGCGCACAACCTCGCCGCCGAAACTCTCGCCAATGGCCTGATGACCAAGACATACGCCAAAGATCGGGACTTCCTTGCCGGCGGCGGCGATGAGATCAAGGCAAATTCCAGCCTCTCGCGGCGTGCACGGCCCCGGCGACAGCACTATGGCGTCGGGCGCGGCGGCCAGCACCTCGTCGACGGTGACCTTATCGTTGCGGTGCACGGCGACACGCGCCCCGAGCTCGCCGAAATAATGCACGAGATTAAATGTGAAGCTGTCGTAATTGTCGATCAGCGTGACATTGGCCATTCGTTTCGGTCCGTTCCTCGGCAAGCGCCCTTCGTTTTTCATTAGGCCGAGGCGCGGCGCGAGGCAACCACCGAGCGCGTTCCGGCTCGGGTTCATTTCGCCTCGGGCGCAAGAAAAACGCCGGAGGCGCGGTCTCCAGGGAGGAGACGCCCATCCGGCGATAGGTGGGAGGCGGAGGGAGAGAAGAAAAACGGCCTCGGGGAGCTATTACAGGCGATAGCGGATCTGATCGGTCCAGAAGCGCTCGAGACGGCTCAAGGAGGTGTTGAGGACCTTAAATTCCTCGCTGCTGACGCCCCCGATCTGCTCGACCGTCATGGCGTGCTTTTCGTATAGATCGCTCACGATGTCGTGGACTTCCTTGCCCTTGGGGGTCAGGCTGATGCGCACCGAGCGGCGGTCGATGCGCGAACGGGCGTGATGCAGATAGCCCATTTCGACCAGCTTCTTGACGTTGTAAGAGACATTGGAGCCAAGATAATAGCCGCGCGTGCGCAATTCGCTCGCCGTCAATTCCTTGTCTCCGATGTTGTAGAGGAGCAAGGCCTGGACGGAATTGACATCGCCACGGTCGCGGCGGTCGAATTCATCCTTGATCACGTCGAGAAGACGGCGGTGCAGACGCTCGACCAGCGTGAGCGCTTCCATGTAGACCGGGCGGATTTCGCCGAGGCGTTCGGCCCGCGTCTGCTGGGGCGCTTGTTTCGTGGCAGCGGTCATGGTCTTCTCCGTCATCTGGCTGGATGCGTTGCAGCATCTCTGGATTGCCGTTCATGAAGCGAACCTAATGCCGCCGGATGAAGACCGGTTTAAACAACAGCCTGAATCCCAAGTTTACCAGAAACGCTTGCGTTGCAGTGAATGGAGCGTGAATTAAACAATGGATTTACGCTGAATGCCGGTTAACCTTCCGGTTTATGCTCAGGGCTTTTTCTGGGAGCCAAGCCCGGCGTTTCGACCGACTTTCCCGCCGGCTTGGCAAGAGAATTCGTCGGGGATAGCGGCGTCGAGCCATCGGGGGGAGGCCCCTTCGTGACGGACGATTTGGCGCCCGCGCCCTTTTTCGACCCCTCGCTCTTGTTTTCAGCGGAACGGGGAAAAAAACGCCCCAATCGACTAAATGGCGATGGTTGCGCGCGCGGGGAGGATTTGCGCCTGCGGAACTGCTCCATCAGCTTTTGCGCCTCGAAATCCCGCCCCGCCT
Source organism: Methylocystis sp. (assembly GCA_049583305.1). Lineage (GTDB taxonomy): Bacteria > Pseudomonadota > Alphaproteobacteria > Rhizobiales > Beijerinckiaceae > Methylocystis. The sequence goes on along the minus strand of JBAUVQ010000236.1, from coordinate 15,291 downwards.
CGAAGGTTAACGCGAAATATAGCGCGATCAGCAGCAAATCCACGCCGATCAGCCAATATCCGCCCGCGAAAAATCGAGGCAAACTCGCGGCGACGAAAATTTGCGCGCTGGCGATAAGCAGCCAGAGGACGCCGCCCCACGGAGTCGCCAGCCAAAGCCCGACTCCGGCGACAAGGTCGAGCACGCTGAAGAAGATGATGGCCAGCGCGGCGCTGGTGGGCATCGTGTCGAAGATCGGCGCCCGCGCCGTGAGCACGACGTACCATTGCGCCAGGCCTTGCAAAAGCCAGAATAACGCCAGGACACGCATGAAGCGCGTCAGCAGATGGCCCCATTTGGTCGCCTCGCCCGCGGATCCGGGATCGCCGACGCGAATCGCTCGGTAAGGGTCGTCGGCGTCGTCGTAATTGCCGGAGGGCTCGGCCATGGGCTCGGCCTATTGCCCGCGCCGGGCGCGCGCCGCGAAGCGCACCGCCTCCTCGGCCGCGCGAAATAACGCCATCGCCTTGTTCTGGCATTCGCGCTGTTCCGAGGCGGGATCGCTGTCGTAAACGACGCCCGCTCCCGCCTGCACATGCATCCGACCATCCCTAACGATGGCGGTGCGCAACACGATGCAGGTGTCCATCTGCCCTCCCGAACCGAAATACCCGATACACCCGCCGTAAATGCCGCGTTTGTCAGTCTCCAGCTCGTCGATGATCTCCATCGCCCGCACCTTGGGCGCGCCCGACACCGTGCCGGCCGGAAAGCCGGCGGCTAAAGCGTCGATGCAGTCATGGCCTGGATCGAGCTCTCCCTCCACGTTCGAGACGATATGCATGACATGGCTATAGCGTTCGATCGCGAAGCTGTCGGTGACGGTCACCGTTCCGGTCTTGGCGACGCGGCCGACGTCGTTGCGCCCAAGATCGAGCAGCATGAGATGCTCGGCGCGTTCCTTTTCGTCGGCCAGCAACTCCTGGGCGAGGCGCTCGTCTTCCTCGATCCGCTCGCCGCGCCAGCGGGTTCCGGCGATGGGGCGAATCGTGACCTTGTCGTTGGCGACACGAACCAGGATTTCCGGACTGGAGCAGACGATCTGGAAATCGCGGAAATCGAGAAAGCACAGAAATGGCGCGGGATTCACGCGCCGCAGCGCGCGATACAGCGCGAAGGCGGGTAAAACGAAAGGCGCGGTGAAACGCTGCGACAACACCACCTGGAATATGTCGCCGGCGCGAATGTATTCCTTGGCGCGTTCGACCATTTCCAGAAAACGCGCCGGCGGCGTGTTCGACACGGGATTGTGCGCCACGAGCAGCGGATTGTCGCAGGCTTCCCTATGGTCCAGCGCGGCTTCAAGTCTCTCGGCGATTCGCTCCAGTCGCGCGAGCGCGGCCTCGTGCGCCGCCCGCGGCGCCGTTGCTTTACACGGGCGCACTGGCGTCACCACGCAGAGCTCGTCGCGCACGCTATCGAACACCACCACGATCGTTGGACGCATCAAAAATGCGTCGGGCGCGCCAATCTTATCGTCCTTGGCGGGCGCCAACCGCTCCATCTGGCGCACCATGTCGTAGCCGAGATAACCGAATATTCCCGCCGCCATCGGGGGAAGCCCCTCGCGCCGCGGAACGGACGATTCGGCGATCAAATGCCTTAGGGCGTCGAGGGGCGCCTTGTCGCAGGGCGTGAAGCCCGTCGCGTCGCTTAGCGCGTCGCGGTTGATCTCGCACGCCCCGTCCTTGACCCGGAAGATCAAATCGGGATCGAGGCCGATCATCGAATATCGCCCGCGCGCCGCGCCGCCTTCCACTGATTCCAGCAGAAAAGCATTGCCTTCCCGCCCACGCGAAAGTTTCAAATAGGCGGAAACCGGAGTCTCCAGATCGCCCACCAGTCTTATCGAGACGAGACAGGCGCGCCCCGCCTCGTAGTCGGCCGCGAAGACGTCATAGGCGGGCTCGGCCAGTTCACCGGTCACTTGTCGGTGTCTCCACCGATCGCCGCTTGCAACGCCTTCTGGTCGATCTCCACGCCGAGCGCTTTTTCGAGCCCACCGACATATTGTTCGAGCACATCGTTAGCCAGCGCCGGCTTCAACTGCTCGACGATGGTCGACACCTCCGGTGAAGCCGGGTCGAACTTCGGGGTGGCGTCCTCGGCCACGAAGAACACCAGCTGCCCGCCTTCGACCGGCGCCGACCCGGCGCCGTGCGGCGGAGCCTCGAAGAATTGCACGATCGTCGCGGGCGAGTAGTCGGGCCGATTGGCGCGTTTCACACCGGTGACGTGCCGGATTTGCAGGCCAAGTTCGCCGGCGAGATTGTCGATCGGCTTGCCGGCCCGCAGTTGTTCGACAAGTTCCTTGGCCTTGGCGCTCAACGCCTTCTCCAGCGCTTCCTTGCGCATCGCCGCTTCGACATCGCTCTTCACTTCGTCGAAGGTCTGTTGACGGGCCTGTTCGACGCCGGTCACCTCGAACCAGACATAACCGCCGTCGCGCGTCGCCACCGCCTCGTTATCGACGCCCTTATCGGAAGCAAAGACGGCCTTGAGGAGTTCGGGTCCGCCAGGGATATCGGCGACGGCCTTGCCGGATTTGTCGCGCCCCGCGTCGTCGACGGCTTCGATGTCGCGTGTCGCGAGACCCACCGCCGCGCCGGCTTCCTTGAGGGTCTTGCCGGCGGCGCGCTGATCCTCGATCGCATCGTGCTGCGCGTGCACGCTGGGGGCCGCCTTGCGCGCCGCTAGTTCGGAGCGGAGCTCAGCCTCCGCCAGCTCATAAGTCTTGGTGAAGACGGCCGGCTGGATTTTTCGCACCTGTGAGATAACGAAGCCGAAGGGCGTCGCGACCATGTCCACGTAGCCAGGCGCCGCCAAGGCGAAAACCGCGGTCCCCACCTTGGCGTCGCCAAAATCGCTCTGGGTGACAAGGCCGAGGTTCACGTCCTTCGGGTTGAGCTTGCGTTCGGCGACGAGAGCGTCGAAAGAGAGCCCGCCCTTGAGCCGGTCCAGGGCGTTCTTGGCCTCGGCCTCCGCCTTGAATACGATTTGGCCGACCTCGCGCTTTTCAGGCGAGCCGAAGCGTTGGGCCTTGACCTCGTCGTAGTATTTTCGAACCTCTTCCGCCTGGATTTCGGCCGGCTTGGCCAGCGCTGCGGGGGTCGCGGAGAGCACCGTCATCGTGCGAAACTCCTTCGCGCGAAAACTCGATTCCCGCTGGGCGAAATACTTTTTCACCTCCTCCTCGCTCGGCGCGGCGATCGGGCCGACGGTCGAAGCGGGCAACAGAATCGCGTCGATGCTCCGCGTTTCGTCGCGGAAATGTTGAATAGCCTCCAGCATCAAGCGGGGCGGCTCCAGGCCGGAGGTCACGCTGTCGGTGATTTCCTTGCGAAGATAGGCGCCCTTCTGATCCACGAGAAAGGATCTTTCGGTGAAGCCGGCGTCGTGGATGATCTGCTTGAAGCGATCGGCGTCGAATTCGCCGGAGACGCCTTGAAACACCTTCTCCGATTTGAGCAAGCGCTGCGTCTCTTCCTCGCTGATCGACAACCCCAACGCGCGGGTGCGCTGATCGAGCGAAATATCGGTGATGAGCCGATCGAGCACCTGCTGATCCAGTCCGGCGCGCCGCGCCTCCTCGTTGGTGATGGCGCGTCGCAAACGCTGCTGAAGACGTCGCAATTCGCTCTGGTAGCTGGCGCGGAAGGCTTCGACGGTCACCTCGCCGCCGCCAATCTTAACCAGACGTTGCGACGAGAAGCCGTGAAATACGTCACCAATGCCCCAGACCGCGAAGCTGATCGCGATGAACCCCATGACGAGGCCCATTATGGTTCGTCCGATCAAATTTTGCGACGCGACGCGCAGCCCTTCGAGCATGATGGTTTTTCCTATGAGCGCCGCCCGGACAGGCGCGCGAGAAGCTTTTGGCGCGGGACTATAGGGATGGCGCGGGCATGTTGCAATTGGTCGTCCCGCTCAGCCAAGGCTCCGAACTCGGCTCAAGAGCTCGCGAGAAGCCCGATATCAGCATTCTGCAGCCGCCGGCGGCAGCAATGCCTTCGTCGCCCCTAAAGAAAAATCGTGTCCACGGTCGCTTTTCAATCGCTTCGCGACGATTGACGGTCCGCGTCCCCCGGATGTTCATCGGGGCGCGGAAAAGCGGCCGCGCCATCTTCGCGGAGGACCAAACGCGCCGGCGCCAGGGCGATTGCGCAAAAACATGCGCGTTATCACATGCTTCGCGATCACCGTGCTCCAGTCGGCGACCGACTGTGACACTAACAAACGCCGGCGTGAAATCGCCTCTTGCCTCGGCCTCCGGAAGCAGCCACACATCGGTGTTTGCTCGGGGGAATCGACCATGCCGCGCCTCATCCTTGCCGCCGCGCTGTGCCTTTTCGTTTTACCGGCGTGGGCGCTGGACAATGTGACCTTCGCCACCAACTGGCGCGCGCAGGCCGAGCACGGCGGCTTTTACCAGGCGGTCGTCGACGGAACGTACGCCCGCCATGGGCTGGATGTAAAAATCCAGCAAGGCGGGCCGCAGACCAATGCGCGTCTGCTGCTGGCCGCCGGCCGCGTCGATTTCGCGATGGGCGCCAATCTCATCCAGACCTTCGAGGCGGTTCAGCAAAAAATCCCCGTGATCGTCGTCGCCAGCATGTTCCAGATCGATCCGGTGATCTTGATGTCGCATCCCGGTGTCGGCTTTGACCGCTTCGAGGATTTGCCCAAGGCGACCGCATTCATCGCCAGCGACATGCTCGTGTCGGTCTATCAGTGGCTGAAACAGGCCTATGGTTTTCGCGAGGAGAAGGTGAAGCCCTATGGCTTCAATCAGGCGCCCTTCATCGCCGATCCGCGGTCGATCGAGCAGGGCTTCTTGAGCTCCGAGCCCTATCAGGTCGAGCGCGCGGGCGGCTTCAAGCCTAATGTGTTTCTCTTGGCTGATTACGGCTACGACAGCTATTCGACGACGATCGAGGCGCGCGCCGAGACCGTCAAGAAAAATCCCGACCTCGTGCAACGCTTCGTCGACGCGTCGATCATCGGCTGGCGCAATTATATCCATGGCGACGCCAGCGCGGCGAACGCCTTGATCAAGCGGGATAATCCAGAAATGACCGACGACCAGCTCGCCTATTCGATCGCCAAGCTAAGGGAGCGCGGGGTCGTCGATTCGGGCGACGCGCAAACGCTCGGCATAGGCGCGATGACCGATGCGCGGATCAAAAGCTTCTTCGATAAAATGGCGCGAGCCGGGGTCGTGCCCGCTGATCTGCCCTACAAACAAGGCTATACGCTGCAATTCGTGAACAAGGGCGTCGGCCTGGAGCCCGCCGCCAAATGACGCCGCCATCGGGAGGCGCGCCGCTGGTGTCCATGCGTGGCGTCGGCAAGAGTTTCGACGGCGGACACGACGTGCTGCGCGCGCTCGATCTCGATGTTTATCCCCGCGAGATTGTGACGCTGCTCGGCCCGTCGGGCTGCGGCAAATCGACGGCGCTGCGTCTTCTGGCTGGTCTGACGAAGCCGACGCGCGGAGAGATTCTTTGGGCCGATCCCGTCCAGCGCGAGCGGCTCGGCTTCGTGTTTCAGGACGCGACGCTGTTGCCCTGGCTCGACGTGTTCGCCAACGTCTATCTGCCATTGCGGCTCGCGGGCGTTTCCCGGGCGCTGTCGGCGCCGCGCGTCGAGGAGGCGCTGGCGCTGGTTGACCTCTCGGGGTTCCGCGACGCGCTGCCGCGCGAGCTTTCGGGCGGCATGAAGATGCGCTGCGCCATAGCCCGGGCGCTGGTGACGCGCCCCGTTCTGCTGCTGATGGACGAGCCTTTCGCGGCGCTCGACGAGGTGACGCGCTTCAAGCTCAACAACGAGCTGCTGGCCTTGAAGGCCAGGCTGGATACGACCATCGTCTTCGTCACCCATTCGGTCGGCGAGAGCGTTTATCTTTCGACGCGCATCGTCGTCTTGGCGGCCGAGGGTGGCGAGATCGTCGACCAAATCCCGGTCGATCCCGCCGCGCCGCGCGACGCGGAATATCGCCTCGGCCCCCTGTTTTCGCGGCTTTCGCGCCGAGCCTCGAACGCCTTGCGCCGCGCCATGGGGGATGACGAACCATGAGCGCGCCGACATCAAATTTGCGCGAATTTCTGGCGGCGGCCACGCCGCCGCTCGTCGCCTTCGCCGGCTTTCTGGCGCTGTGGCAGGCGGCCGTCGTGCTGCGGGGAATCCCGCCCTATGTGCTGCCGGCGCCGAGCGTCATCGCGCAAAAGCTGATCGAGGATCGCGAACTGCTGTTTTCGTCGCTGCTCGTCACCCTGTCGATCACGCTTCAGGCGCTGGCGCTGGCGACGGTTTGCGGCGTGTTGCTCGCCCTGGCGATGGCGCAATCCAAATGGCTGGCGCGCACGCTGACGCCCTACGCCATCATGCTTCAGGTGACGCCCATCGTCGCGATCGCGCCGCTGCTTCTGGTCTATCTGTCGCCGCCGCGCGCGGTGCTGGTCTGCGCCTTTTTGGTGGCGTTTTTTCCGATCCTGTCGAACACCGCGCTGGGGCTCGCCTCGGTCGATCACGCCCTGCTTGATCTCTTCGATCTTTACCGGGCCTCGGCTTGGCGACGGTTGATCTATTTACGGGCGCCCGCGGCGCTGCCGCAGTTTCTCGCGGGGCTGCGCATCGCCGGTGGGCTCGCGTTGATTGGCGCTGTCGTGGCGGAACTGGCGGCGGGCGCGGCCGGACAGGGCACGGGCCTCGCGTTCCGCATCGTCGAGGCCGGATTTCGCCTCGACATCCCCCGCATGTTCGCGGCGCTGGCGCTGCTTTCGCTCACGGGCGTCGCGATTTACGGCGCGCTCTCTCTATTGACCTATTATTCGCTGCGCCGCTGGCATGAGAGCGCGCGCGAGAGAGGCAGCTAAGCCCCCCTCGCGCGCTCAACATTACTTTTTCTTCCCAGCCTCGATCACGTCCTCGATACTGCGCAGGCCGGTGGTGGGGGCGTTAACGAGCACGGCCATGTTTCCTGGCGCGTGCTGGTTCTTCCACATTTTCGTGTGCGCGAGCGGGATCTTATCCCAGGGAAAAACCTCGGACATGCAGGGGTCGACGCGGCGGTCGATGACGAACCGATTGGCGGCGGCGGCCTGCTTCAGATGCGCGAAATGCGAGCCCTGGATGCGCTTCTGCCGCATCCAGACGTAGCGCGCGTCGAAGGTCAGGTTGAAGCCCGTCGTGCCCGCGCAGAACACCACCATGCCGCCGCGTTTGACGACGAGGCAGGAGACCGGGAAAGTCTGCTCGCCCGGATGCTCGAAGACGATATCCACGTCCTTCTTGCCGGTGATGTCCCAGATCGCCTTGCCGAAGGCGCGGGCGTTCTTGGTCCACTCGTTATATTCGGGCGTGTTGACCGTGGGCATTTGCCCCCAGCACTTGAAATCCTTGCGGTTGATGACGCCCTTGGCGCCGAGCGAGAGCACGTAGTCGCGCTTGCTCTCGTCCGAGATAATGCCGATGGCGTTGGCGCCCGCCGCCGCGCACAGCTGCACGCCGAAGACGCCGAGACCGCCCGAGGCGCCCCAGATCAGGACGTTGTCCGATGGCTTCAGGCGATGCGGCTCGTGACCGAAGAGCATGCGATAGGCGGTGGCGAGCGTCAGCGTGTAGCAGGCCGATTCTTCCCATGTAAGGTGCTTCGGTCGTTCCATCAGCTGGCGGTCTTGCACGCGGCAGAATTGCGCGAAGGAGCCGTCCGGCGTCTCGTAACCCCAGATGCGCTGCGACGCCGAAAACATCGGGTCGCCGCCGTTGCACTCCTCGTCGTCGCCGTCATCCTGGTTACAATGAACGACGACCTCGTCGCCGACCTTCCAGCGCTTGACCTTGGCCCCGACCTTCCAAACGATTCCGGCGGCGTCGGAGCCCGCGATGTGGTAAGGCTGCTTATGCGCGTCGAGCACCGAAATAGGCTGGCCGAGCGCCGCCCAGACGCCGTTGTAGTTAACGCCCGCCGCCATCACCAGCACCAAGACGTCGTGGCTGTCGAGCTCCCAGGTCGGCACGACTTCGAGCTGCATGGCCTCCTCGGGCGGCCCATGCCGCTCCTTGCGGACGACCCAGGCGTACATATTCGCGGGGACGTGCCCAAGCGGCGGAATCTCGCCCAGTTCATAGAGGTCTTTGGCTTCGCTCAACGTCGCGTCTCCTTAGGGGAGGATTCTTGGGCCCACCCGAGGCGGCCGGTTCAGGGCGCTATTCATATACGCCCTGCTTTCGCCTGAATAGGGTCATCTGCCGGTCATGGCTCGGCGTCGAATAACCGGGGATGGTTTGCTATTAGGTCGCGCCGCGGCGGCTGTCCGGTTGGCCCCGCGCTCCGTTTCGGCTAAGCAGCGACACGCCTTCGCTCCCGAGGACCCGCCTATGTTTCCCAAGCCCGTGTCAGACTTGAAGCCCAACACCTACGCCTATGAGCAGACTCCGCTCGTGAAGCCGACCGGTTTTCGCGAATATGACGCGCGCTGGCTCTTCGAGAAAGAGCTCAATTTGATGGGCGTGCAGGCTCTGGGGCTCGGGCTCGGCACGCTGCTGCACGAAATGGGCGTTCCGCTGGAACTGGCGACTGGCCATGATTACCGCGCCTATTCGGCTTCGATCAAACTGGCGATGATCACCGGCCTCATGGGCGCCGGCGTGCGCGTCCACGACATTGGCCTCGCTCTGTCGCCAATGGCCTATTTCGCGCAGTTCGAACTCGACGTTCCCGCCGTCGCCATGGTCACGGCTTCGCACAACGATAATGGCTGGACCGGCGTGAAGATGGGCGCGCAGCGGCCGGTGACCTTCGGTCCCGAGGAAATGGGCCGGCTCAAGGAAATCGTGCTGTCCGGAAAGTTCCGCCAGGCGGACGGAGGCTCCTATCGCTTCGTCGAAAACTTCCGCGAGCGCTATCTCGACGATCTCGCGCGCGGCGTGAATTTTTCCCGCAAGATGAAGGTCGTCGCGGCCTGCGGCAACGGCACCGCCGGCGCCTTCGCGCCCCAGCTTCTGGAGCGGCTCGGTTGCGAGGTGATTCCGCTCGACGTGGAGCTCGACTACACTTTTCCGCGCTACAATCCCAACCCCGAAGACTTGGAAATGCTGCACGCCATCGCCGCCAAGGTCCGCGAGAGCGGCGCCGACGTCGGCCTTGGCTTCGACGGCGACGGCGACCGCTGCGGCGTCGTCGACAACAACGGCGACGAGATATTCGCCGACAAGATCGGCGTGATGCTGGCGCGCGATCTCTCCAAAATCCATCCCAACGCCCGCTTTGTCGTCGACGTGAAATCGACAGGCCTGTTCGCGACCGACCCCGTGCTGACCGCTCGCGGTGTCGTGACGGATTATTGGAAGACCGGCCACTCCTACATCAAGCGCCGCGTCAGCGAGACCAAGGCGCTGGCCGGCTTCGAGAAATCCGGGCATTTCTTCTTCAACGCTCCGGTCGGGCGCGGCTACGACGACGGTTTGCTGACGGCGATCCACGTGCTGGAGATGCTCAATCGCAATCCCGACAAGTCGATGGCTCAGCTCTACGCCGATCTGCCGAAGACCTGGGGCTCGCCCACGATGTCGCCGCATTGCGGCGATGAAGTCAAATACGGCGTCGTGGAGAAAGTGACCGCGCGATTCCAGGACATGCACGCGCGAGGCGTCCCGTTTCTCGGCGGTCCGATCCGCGATCTCGTCACCGTGAACGGCGTGCGGGTGACGGTCGGCGACGGCACATGGGGCCTCGTGCGGGCGTCCTCGAACAAGCCGGAGCTGGTGGTCGTCGTCGAAAGCCCCGCGTCGGAAGCGCGCATGCGCCAAATGTTCGGGGAACTCGACGCGGTGCTGCGTGAAAACCCGGAAGTCGGGGCCTATAATCAGACGATCTGACGGGCGCGCTTATTCGCACTGGATCAAAAAGCCTTCCTTGTGCAGATAGCGCGCCAGGGCCAATTTCGTCTCCTCGTTCAAATCGCCGGCGAGCTCGGCTGGCCGGAACGACGGCCTCCCGCGCATGTCCTCGAGAACGGCGCGGGCGCGGGCTGAGATGGGAAGGGTCTTGCCCTCGAATCTCAAAACGATGCCTCCGCCTTCCTCGGACATGCGATAAAGGTCGCGGGGAAGCGCTCTCAACTCGCTGCGCGGACCGATCACGACGACACTGGCGTCGAATCCGCCCTCCGCCGCGCGCTGGCCGGGATAGCCTTCTCGCGCGCGTTGCAAAAAACTTTCGACCAGACTCTCGCTGTCGAGCTTTTCGTGAAGCTCGGCGACCAGCTTGGCGAAGCCATCCATCAGCTCTCGCTTTAATTCCGGGCGGTGGGCGAAGCCCGGCGGCAGCGCGCGGCGCAAATCGACCTTGTCCTTGGAGGATTGCAGCCACATCGCCAGCAGTTCCACCCATGTGTAGACCGTGACGCCAAGCGTCGCATGCGCGGAGGCGCGGTTCGACGTCGTGGTCGAATGCACGACGCCGCGTGGCAAATAGAGCAGATCGCCGGGCTCGATGTCGAGTTCGAGCATCGGAGCCGCGCCCGTGAACATTTGCGGGCGAAACAGCTGACTGGAGTGCGGCAACTCGATGATGGGCGGATAAATCTTCCAGTGCTTGCCGCCGGAGATCTGAAAGATGAAGACTTCGTGCGTGTCGTGATGCGGGCCAAAGCCCGACACCGCGCCCGGCGTGATGTAGATATTGGTGTGGACCGCGTGATCGAGATAGGCCTCGACGGCGGAAGCTAGCCGCGCCAGCGGTCCCCAGGCTCGATGAAAGCCGGGCAGCGAAAGCGTGCTTCCGCTTTGGTATTCCGCCTGAACGCGCGCGAGTTCCGGCACGCCCTCGAAGACGACGCCGCCCGCGCGAATACTCTTGCAAAAGGCCTCGGGCGGCAGGAAGCCGCCGTCCCGCGAAAGTTGAATCGCCGGATAACGCAATCCGCCGCTGGAGATCGTGTTTTGCAGATCGGAAAGCGTGAGCAGTTCGTCATAAAAACCCGGATCGGAGCGCTGGATGAACAGCGGCTCCTTCTCCCAGTATCTGGCGAAAAATTCGTCCAGCGAAACGGGCGCGATCATCTGCTCGAAGGAAGCGATCGTCGCGCCCATTGCCGGCTTGTCTCCTGGTTCAGGCGGAAACGCTAGGCTCCGCCCGACGCGGCGGTCAATATTTCGCGACGACCGGAGCCGGAGCGCCCCAGTTGAAGTGATAGTTCAACCCGCCACGCACGACATTGCCGTTAAAGCGCGCGCTGGTCTGACTCGCAAGAGCATAGGCGTTGGACGGCGCGCCAGCGGGCGTCGTCGCCGGCATCGCGCCCGAGACCGAGACGGAACCGAGATCGTAGTAGAGATACTCCGCCTTGAAGCTCCAGTTCGGATGGAACATCCATTCGAGACCGGCGCCGGCCATCCAGCCCACAAGCATATTGGAATATCGGGTCGAACCAAAGGCGGACCCCAGCGGCGCGCCGGCCGCGTTAATCGCCAGCAATGACGTTTGCGTGCTCATCTCGGCTTGGCCGTAAGCGAGACCGCCGGTCGCGTAGAGGAGCAGGAACGGCTTGAGCAGATAGCCGGCGCGCGCGCGCGCGGCGCCGAGATAGTCGAGATGCTCGGATGCCGAGACATTGCCGGTGATCGTATTCGCGGGGTTGAAGGCGCCCGGCGCGGCGTTGGCGAGCACGCCGCCAGCGCCGGCGCCGGCTTCCGCCTGAATGTCGGCCTCCAAGCCGACGACGAAGCGGGCGCGGCCGAATTGGTCATGACCGATCTGCCAGTCGTAGCCGATCTGGCCGCCGCCGAGGAAGTCGCCGAAATTGCCCAAGCCGCTGGTGAGGGCGCCGGTGACGGCGTTCGCGGCCCCCACGTCGCCGCCGGGCGCCATCGGGCTGCCGGTCACGTTGAGGTTGCTCGCGCCGAAGATGCCGCCGGCGTTCAAGCCGGCATGGAGACCGGTCCAGTTGACGGGCGTCGGCCCATAGGGGAGCGGCCCCTTTCTGTTGGGCAGGCCCGAGGACGTCTCCGTTCCGTCGTAGTCCGTCGGGAAGGCGTTTCCGCTGACCACGTTGGAGGCGATCGCCAGGAAATCCTTATACGGCGTATGGGCGTCGGGGGCGGAGTTGAAAATCGGGTCGAAGGCGTGCGCGGACAGCGGGCCGCTCAACGTCACGCGGATCACCCCCGGCTCGATCGGCTTGAAGTGGCGGTCCATCATGCCGATGGCGCAGACCGCCGCGGGAGCGGTGCTGTTCTGGCAAGGCGCGTAGAGCGGATCGGTCGGCAGCATCGAGCCATAGGCGTAAGTGATCTGGTCCGAGCGGGAATTGAGGACGTTGTAGCCGTCGATCTGAAATTTGAGGCCGTTGTCCCACTTATAGCCGACGCGCAGATTGATCGTCCCCGTGGCCGGGGCCTTGAAATAGCCGTCCTCCGTCAAGGGATAGACGCCCTTGAAGCGGTATTTAAGTCCGGTGAACCAGCCGGTCTTTTCGCCGGCTTCGACGGCGATCGAGGCGACGACCGGCGGTCCCTCCGGAATGTAATTGCCCGGCGCGTTGCCGAGGAACGTCATATAGTTGATCGTCCCGGGCGTCACGAGCGTAATCCACTGGGCGAGCTGCGGCGTGTCGAAGCCGCGCGAGCGCGCGTGGCTGAGCGCGAGATCGCCGTCGAAATGCAGCCAGCTGTAAGGCGAATAGTGATTGTTGAATTCGATGCCGTAGCGGCGGCTCGGACGCCCGAACAGCGTCGTGCCGGTGTCGCCGTCGAACTGGTTTTCGGAGTCGAAATTCAGGCCCCAGAAGCTGATCGTGGAGTCGAGGCCCTCGAGGAATTTGGTTCGCGCGCCGACCTCGGCGCCGCGCGCCTTGACCAGGAAAGGAGTCGTCGCCCCGACCGTGCCGTCGCCGGGATTCAGAGTCGTGACAGTCGCGCGCGCGTCGACGGAATGGAAACCTTCGCCCGCGTTGATGAAGAATTCGGTCTTCTCCCATGGACCCAACGTGATGGCCAGTTTGGGGCTGTCCATCCCGTCCGCCTTATGGCCGGAATTCCAGGGGCCGGTCCAGATTGGCAGCGCGCCCGGCGTTCCGAAGGGCACGCCCGTCGGCGCCGCCAACGGGTTCTGATAGTCGCCGATCGCCGCGGCGAAAAAGTCATAGCGAATGCCTGTCGTCGTGCGCAGCCAGGGGGTCCATTTCACGGTGGTGTCGGTCCAGACGCCGACATTGCCTTGCGCCACCTGGTCGTTCTCGACGGTCGCGTAAGCCACCGTCTGACTGGTGTCCTGCAAGCCGACGCGAATGTTGTCGTAGCGCCCTTGCAAGCCGATGCGCGTTTCGACGGGGAAGCCGGCGAATTGGTATTTCCAGCCGTGTTCCGCGTTGATTCCCATGGTCGTGCGGCGATCGAACTGGCGGAACTGATCGCCCAAAATCGGCTGGGTCAGGAAATAATCGAAGTCGTTGAGGAGATCGAGCGTCGTATGAGCCGCGAAGGCTTCGATCCGCGTGTGGCTGTTCTCGGTGGTCTCGCTCCACCGAGTCGAGAGGCTGAAGCGCGTGGTGTCGCCCCGATCGGTCGGGTCGATGTTGCCGAAGAGATTTATCAATCCCGACGTCACGCCGCGCTCGGGAATCTGGTTGGTCGCGTGCCAGTCGTTGGCGTAGGCCATCGCGGTGAGCGAAAAGCCGTTGGCCTGATTGCCCTCCGACCAGCGGAGCAGGCCGTTGATCTTGTGCATCCCGTCGCCGATCGTCCACGGGCCATTATAATAGCCGCCCTGCACGGCGCTGAGCAGATTGCCGCCCGCGACCTTGCTGGAGGTCATGGCTTGCAGAATTCCATAGTCGTAACTGCCGGCGATGGCGGTGAAGGTGTTGCCGTTGGGTAGGCTGTCGATCAGGTTGATATGGATCGCGCCGGCGGCGGAGAAGTCGCCTTCCTCCGCGAAATACGGACCCTTATGCGCCAATATCGTGTCGAACAGCTCCGGCATCAGGAAGTTGGCGTCGGCGTAGCCCTGGCCGTGGCCATGGGTCGGCATGTTGAGCGGCATGCCGTCGATGTTGATCGCGAGATCGGTGCCGTGGTCGAGTTGGAAGCCGCGCAGCTGATATTGATTGGCCTTGCCCTCGCCGCTATGCTGAGTGACGAGCAGGCCGGGGACGATCTCGAGCGACTCGCCGGGCCGGGTATAGGAGTGGGACTGGACTTCGGCGCCGGAAACATAGATCGAGCTGGCGGACTCCAACGGACGCGGCGGCGTGACAGCGTCGGGATCGAGGTTCACGGGCTTGGGGGGCGCCGGAGCGGCGACAACGACGGGCGCGGGCTTGGGCTTGGGTTTGGCCGGAGTGGGAGCCGTGCTGGTTGAGGGTCGCGTGATTTTGCGCCCGACCTCGATGTCCGGCAGCGCCTCCTGCGCCAAGGCCGGGCTTGTCGTTATCGCGGCCAGAAGCGCCAGCGTGGAGATTTCTTGAAGACGTTGACGGCGGATCATGGCGGCTCCCCAAGCGAGTATGAGTCTACCGCTTGTTTTTCTTACTTGCGCCGATTTTTTACGCTTTGAGCCGTCACGTCAATGCGACGGCGACGAAATCTCGTGACCGTGTCAATATTGCCACAGTCGATTAAGCGTGATTAATCCCCAGCTAACACTTTGTTTTCGCGCCATTGCGCCTGCCGGCTCCCGAGGCTGCGGCCCCGTTCGAACCAACTCCAAAAGTCGCACTGGCTAAAATCCCTTGCGCGGGTCGTATGGTTTCTTGTCTCGCAATTTCGTCATCAGCGCCTCGTATTCCGAGTCCGCCGCCTCGGGCGCCATCAGTTTCAGCGAAACATAGAGATCGCCCGCCGGCTTTCCATCGGAGGCCGGCAGACCCTTGCCGCGCAGGCGCAAGACCCGGCCGCCGTTGGAGCCGGGCGGTATGCTCAGCTCCACCTTGCCCGCGAGTGTCGGCGTCTCAACCTTGGCTCCGAGCGCCGCCTCATACAGCGTCACCGGAAGATCAAGCCGCAAGTCGCGACCCTCGACTCGAAAATAGGGATGCGGCACGATTTTCACCGTGACCAGCGCGTCGCCAGCCTCGCCGCCCACCGGCCCGGGGTGCCCCTGCCCACGCAAACGGATTTGCTGGCCGTCGTCCATTCCGGCCGGAACTTTCACATCGACCATGCGTCCGCCCGGCAGCGCGACTCGGGTCGAACCACCCAGCACCGCTGTTTCCAGCGGCACGGTGGCGGTCGCCACGACATCGGCGC
>JBAUVQ010000235.1:0-6453 GCA_049583305.1 Methylocystis sp. | reverse complement strand
GGGCGGAATCGAACCACCGACACTGCGATTTTCAGTCGCATGCTCTACCAACTGAGCTACCCGGGCGCGCGCTGTTCGCGCGGCAAGCCCGGCTTATAGAAAGCGCTTGCCGGCTTGTCCAGACCCGTTGCGCATTCTTTTCGCGCTGTAACCCGCAAGATCGTATGGGTTAGGCGGGATCGGGCGGGATTGGCGGGGATCAAAAGGGAAAAGCCTAGGCGGAGCGGGCGTTTGGCGGCGTGGTGGATCGATCGGGCGAGAAGATGACCGCGCAAGATCGAATGAGTGACGGTGGCGGCCGGCGTGGCGTGGCTGCTGAACAGAACCCCGGAAATCCGGGGCTCTCGCTCTCCCGGGCGGCGCGAACTCGCAACTGGCGGGGCGTCGCGGCGAGTTAGTGGAAAATCGGCGCGAGGCCAAGCAAGCGTAAGGATCGGACGCGGCGGCGCAATAGTCTACAATTTTACTGAACCTGTCACTAAATCATCCTTCAATGCGCCTTTAAAGCCGGCGTCGGGGCGGCTCCCTCGAATGTGCAACGCGTCGTTGGCGGGTCGCCGCAGACGGCTTTCAGGCGGTCCCAGCCCACGCAATTGTGGTCGGGGGCGCGATAGCCTGGGCCTCCCTTGCAACCGCAGCCGGAACACTCGGGCTCCTCGACCTTGGCCGCGCCTTCCTTCGTGCAGCGGGTCTCCGGCGGGACGCCGCAAGTCGCGTCCAGCGCGGCGAAGCCGACGCAGCGCCCATCGGGGCCGCGATACCCTGGACCACCCCGACAGCCGCAGCCCTTGCAGGCGAGCGCCGGCGACGCGATTAACAAAAGCGTTAACGCGATAATCGGCCATATCACCTTCTGCTCATCCAATCTTTAGCGACCTGCCCCGACGGGCCATACATCTCCTGGGCCGTGTCACAGGCGAGATCATTGTCCATCGCGCCGACGATTGTTTTGACCTGCGACGCATAGGTCATAAATTCCTTGTGATATGCGCCGCCGTCCTCGAATGCTTCGTCGTCGATCTGGAGCATCGAGCGCGCGACCATGGCTTTCAGGCGGTTCAAGCGCCATGCCTTGCAAGCGCCTTCCAGCGTCAGGGCAAAAACGTAGTTCTTGATGAAAATGTGTCTCGCGTGTTCGACGCCTTCGGCGCGCAAGGGCGCCGCACACATCGCCAATGCTGCCAGCGCCGCGATAAATCGCCTCATAACCGATTGTCCCACCATATCACTCGCCCGCATATTTTAAGCCGCTTCAAATCGTCCCCGCGCAGCAGCTCGGGGTCGTGGGCGCGGTTGTCGCTCATGATCAGAACGTCCCCGTTCGGCTTTTTGCGCAGTCGCTTCACGCGCAGATCGGGGCCGAGCAGGAAGACGTAAATATCCGGGTGATCGTAGTCGCTTTTTGGCCTGGGCGCGACATCCGGCAGCTGGCGTTCCTGAATGCGCTCGTCGATGAGCAGCAGCGCATTGTTGCCGATCGTCGGCTCCATGCTGTCGCCACTGGCGCGCAGGAAACAGAGCTTCGCGGTCGAGGGCGCGAGCTTCCTTAGCATCCACTCGGGGAAGGCGAGCCCTTCCTCCGGCGCGACCACGTGATTGACGGCGCCGGCGCCGGCGGCGGCGCGGGCATCGAAGCGGGGCACCATACGCGGGGGAAAGTCGGCCACCCAGCTTGCGAGCGTCGGCGCCGACGGATCGTCGCTCAGCCCGAGCAAATAGCCCAGCGAGACATGGAGCTTCTTCGAAAGCGCCAACAGCAACGGCGCGCGCGGCTCGTTTTTGCCCTCGCGCGCATTGCGCAGCGTCTGCTCCTTGACTCCCAGAAAGCGCGCGGCCTCGGCGACCGAAGCGAAACGGTCGGTCAGAGCCCTTACGCGCTCGCCAAAGTCCTCCTTGGCGAAGATTTCGTCATCCTCGCTCACAAATCCACCATACAAGGTTGACGCACGCGCCAATGTCGGCTTAAATCCGCCTTACAAGGTGGAATCAGGAGAGCGACATTGAAGAACGCGGAACAATGGCCGGGCTGGCACCGGGCCGACATCATGGCGGCTGTGCGCAAGCGAGGATCGAGCTTCGCGGAGATCGGGCGCTCGGTCGGGCTCAAGAGGCAGACGATATATTGGGCGATGATCACGCCGCATCCCCGCGCCAACGCGGCGATAGCCGAGTTTCTCGATGTTCCGCTTTGCGAGCTCTGGCCGCAGTGGTTCGACGAGGACGGCAAGCTGATCTCCACGGCGAAACTGGCGCGGCCGGCGCTCAAGCCTATGTCAGGCCGCCGTTACGAGTCGAGAGCCCGCAGCCGCGCGGCTTAACCTTTGGTTAACGCTTCTCCCCTCGGGCCAGCCTCAATCCCCCTGGCGGCCCGCGACTGGCGCGGCGATCGCGCTCCCAGCCTCCCAGGCTCTTCCTCGATCGCCGCGCCCTTTTCCTTCCCCTCCCCAAACCGAGAGCCCCCATGGCCGAGGATCACGAACTTCACATCGAAATAAATGTCTTCGTTCGAACAAAAGAAGTCGAACGCGTCGTTTTGTGCCGGCGCGAGTTCGAAAAGATCATTCCGCTCGCGGAATCGCGCAACGCGACCCCAAGCTATTTCAACTACCTCTGCGAGGACTCGCTCAAGGCGTTGCGGGAAGAGGCGGAGGATTTGGAGACCCTGATCATTGGGGGCTCCCTATGAGCTCCGCGCGTCTTTCCAGTTCCCCCGAAAGCCAGACACCCCCGCTGAATGAGGATTACGAACTCAATATCGAAATAAGCGTCGACGTTCGAATGAGAGGGGCTGGCGGCGACGTTAAGGATGGCGCTTGTTGCGCCACGACCATTCCTTTGAAATTCGCTTTTGAACCGTCGATCGGCAATTTCGCCTCGCTGTGCACTGGTTCGATCGAGGGACTAATCAAGGAAGTCGACCTTCAGGAAGTCCTCCTGCGCATCCCCGTGAAGGGGTGGCCGCTATGACCGACGCGCCCAAAACCATCCTCATCGCCGATATCGACGCCACCGACCGGCTGCGGCCGATCGACATCGATCAGGTCGAGCTGATCGCCGCGTCGATCGAGCAAAAGGGGCTGATTCAGCCGATCGTCGTGCGCCCGGCCTTTCCAATGCTCGCGGCCGAGTCCAAGTCCTTCGTCCTGATCGTCGGCGCGCATCGCCTCGCGGCGATGAAGCTGCTCGGCTGGACGGAGCTTGTGGTCGGCGAGACCGTGATCGTCCGCGAAACCGACGAGCTTTCGGCGAAAATAGACGAGATCGACGAGAATTTGGCGCGCCACGAGCTCAACGCGCTCGACCGCGCGATCTTCATCGCCAAGCGCAAGCAGTTTTACAACGAGCGCAACGAGGCGCTCGGCCATGGCGGCAATCGCAAGGACAAGAAATTCAAGGAGAGGCTCAAATCGCAAAGTCTGCAACTTGATTTTCCCGAGCGCTTCACGGCCGACGCCGCCAAAAAGATCGGCCTCTCCGAGCGAACGATCCAACTCGCCTGCCGGATCGCCGAAAAGCTCGATCAAGAGGCTATCGACGCCATTCGCGGCACGATGGTCGAGGACAATCAGCTCGAATTGCTCGCGCTCGCCGCGCTCGAACCCCATCAGCAGCGCGTCGCCACTGGCTTCATCAAGGCCGGAACCGCCCGCAACGTCCTTCAAGCCAAATGGGCGGCGGGGATCGAGCAGCAGCCGAAAAACGACCCTCAGGTGCGCATTCTTGACGCCTTGATGGATCAATTCGGCAAGGCGTCCAAGGGCACCCGCAAGAAGTTCATGGACACCTACCGCCTCGTCTACGCCAAGAACGAGGACGCCGAATAATGCGCGACTGGTTCTCCACATCGGAACTCGCGGGGCTCAATCTGCCCGGTTTCCCCACGACTCGGGGCGGCTGGGAGCAGGTCGCCGAGCGCGAGGGCTGGGAGAGCCAGACCGGCAAGGTGCGCGCGCGCAAAGGGCGCGGCGGCGGGCTCGAATATCATGTCGAGCTGCTGTCGGGCGAGGCGCGCGCGGCCTTCGCGATGAAGACCATCGGCGTCGTCGACATCACCGCGGAGGACGCGGCGCGCGGCGACGACGAGCCCTTCCTTCCGGCGATGGAGGGCCGCGACGCGCGTCTCGCCATCCTTTCGGCGGCGGACCGCTTCGCCAGGGCCGCGAGCCTCTCGCGCAACGTCGGCGACCGGCTGTTCGTCCATGTCTACAACGCCGGCGCGACGCCGATCGAGCCGTGGATCAGGCAATCCGTCGCCAAGATTTCCAAGGGCTCGCTGGCCCGCTGGCGCGCGTTGAAGTCCGCCGGCGACATCGGCCGGCTCGCGGTCGATCGCGGCGCCAACCGGCGCGGCAAGGGCGCGCTCGATGCCGCCGATGTGCGCGCGTTCATCCTGTCGCGCATCGCCCATCAGCCCTGGCTGTCGGCGTCGCATGTGCAGGGGCTGATTCAGGCCAATTTCGCGGAAAAATTCAGCGGCGAGCAGCCGCCGGTGCGCACGGTCCAGCACTTTTTAAAGCGGCTTAAAACCGAAGAGGCCGAGCTGCTGACGCGGGTGACCAATCCCGACAAGTGGAACAGCAAATATCGCCCCACGGGGACGAATTCCGCCCCAGTGTCGCGGCTCAACGAACTCTGGATGATCGACGCCTCGCCGGCCGACGTGCTCTGCGTCAACGGGCGCCACAGCGTCTACCTCTGCGTCGACATCTTCTCGCGCCGGTTGATCGTCTATGTGTCGAAGACGCCCCGCGCCGAGGCCGTCGCGCTGTTGATGCGCCGCGCGATCCTCGCCTGGGGCGTCCCGGAGCGGGTCAAGACGGACAATGGCTCGGATTTTAAGGCCAAATCGACAAACCGGCTGTTCGCGGCGCTCGACATAGAAATCGAGCTCTCCGCGCCGTTCGCGCCCTGGCAAAAGGGCCATATCGAGCGCGCGGTGAAGACCTTCCAGCATGATTGCGCGGCGATATTGCCGGGTTTCGTCGGGCACAACGTCGCCGATCGCAAGATGATCGAGGAGCGCAAGGCCTTCGCCGCGCGGTTGAAGGAAGACGACGGCAGCGCCTTCAAGGTCGAACTGACGGCCACGGCGCTGCAATCGATCTGCGACGATTGGGCCAGCGCGCGCTATGCGATGCGCCCGCATTCCGGCATTGAGGGCGCGACGCCCTTCGCCAAAGCGGCGTCCTATCCCGGCAAGATCAAGCGCGTGCCGGAAGCCGATATTCGCGCGCTAGATCTGTTGCTCGCGCCGCTCGCGGGCTCGGACGGCATGCGCGTCGTGCAAAAGCAGGGCGTGCGCATCGACCACAGCTTCTATCTCGCGCCCAATTGCCTGCCCGGAGATCGCGTGTTCGTGCGCATGGACCCCGAGGATATGGGCCGCGCTTTCGTGTTCTCGGCCGATGGCGAGACATTTATCGGCGAGGCCGTGTGTCCGGAGCTCGCGGGCGTCGACCCTCAGGAAGCGCTCGCCAAGGCCAAGGCCATCCGCAAGCAGATGACCCAGGAGAAGCTCGCGGAGCTGAAGGCCGACATGCGCAAGATATCGCCGCGCGAGGCCGTCGACGCGCTGGTGCGCGACAAGGCGCGCGAGGCCGGGAAACTGGTCGAGTTCCCGCGCCCGAGCGAGGCGCATGACACGCCGGCGCTCGGCGCCGCGCGCGACGCGCTTGGAGAAGCGCCGACTCCGGCCGCGCTCGACGAAGAGCTGATTTCGAAGGCGATGCAGGCCGCGCCCATCGCCAGGCTGCCCGAGACCAAGCAGATGCGCTTCCGCCGCGCCCTCACGCTGGAGGCGGCGCTGGAGCGCGGCGAGACCATTTCGACCGAGGATGCGTTGTGGCTCGGCGGCTATCAGGCCGGCCATGAATACAGCGCGATGCGCGAGATTTTCGAGGATTTCGGCGAGGCGGCGTTGCGTTAGGCGGAGCCAAAATAAAGGGCGCGCCGCTGGAACGGACGCGCCCTCAACAGAAAGCAAGCAGGAGCAAAATGTCAGACGCCGAAAGAATTATCAAGCCGCCGCCGTCATTCGCCGCGTTGAAAAACGTCTCGGGCTTTTACGAGCAAGTGAAGAAACTGCAAAACCGCCTGCCGACGCTGCCCAATATTGGCGTCATGCACGGTCCCTCGGGCTTTGGCAAAAGCTACGCGGCGATCTACGCGATGAACAAGACGCGCGGCATCCGCGTAGAGATCGGCGACAGCTGGACGCGCAAGGTGTTTCTCGCCGCCATTCTGCGCGAAGGCGGTTGCGCCGAGCCGCGCGGTTCCGTGGCGGAACTGGCCGAGCGCGCCGCCGTTTTGCTGGCCGAGGACGCCAGGCGCCCGCTGTTCATCGACGAGGCCGACAAGGCCGTCGACAAGGGCTGGATCGAGCTCGTGCGCGAGCTGGCCATGCACAGCAACGCCCCGATCCTGCTGATCGGCGAGGAGATGCTGCCGAGCAAG
>JBAUVQ010000234.1:0-3231 GCA_049583305.1 Methylocystis sp. | reverse complement strand
ATCTCGCCTCGACCCCGCGCATCGAAACAATAGCAGATGCGCACATGGCCGACGACGCGTTGCTGTTCGTCGTCGGTTACGATCGGTTGATCTCCTGTAACGGACTCCCAGCAGCCTTTCAGTTGCGAGACCTTCTCCGGCACCTTGAGCGTTTCCTCGATTTTGGGCCGGGCGGCGTCGTCGCGCGGTGGCGTCGTCTCGGTGTTGCGCGTCGGTGGGCAGACAGGCGTTTTTGCGATGGTCAGTTCCGCCTGGCGAACGCGTTCTTGGAGGTCGCGCGCCCGCTCCCGTTCCGCGACGAGAGCCGGGTTTGTTTTGGAAGCCGCGCAATAACTCAGACCGAAGAGCGGGCGAATGGCGAGATCACATGCGGAAAGCAGCACGAAGCCGCCGATGAAAAGTAGGACGCCGAACAGCGTCCAGAGCGCGATTCTCGATAAGGCGATCGGCATGGCGCGTCCTCGAATGGCAAATGGCGCTGCGCTGATTAACCCATTTTCCTATAAGGCATCTCGTTGCGTCTGATAAGTGTTCGGACGATCGAAATCTGCCGACGACGAATGTCATAAATCGGAAATATCGCGCGCTTACGCTTCCTACGAGACCGCCGTTTCTTTGAGAATACCCGCAGCTTGCACGCGCTTGTCGCGCCGGCTCCTGCACGATTTCAGGACTCATGCAATGAACGATTACCAGCTCCTGCGTCGCGCGGCGCTTCTCGCCGCGTTGTTGGTCGCTTGCGTTCCTGCGTCGGCGCAATCCAAGACGATGTTCTGCTTCGCCGATGGAACGACGATAGGGGCTGAACGCTTCGAGACGCGCGACGGCAAGTTCTTTCTCTATGTCGCCGGCTCTTCGACGCCGCTGGAATATCCCGTCGCGTCCGTTCGAGGCATCGACGCGCCGACCTGCAGTCCCTCGCAGAGCGCAACGCCAAGCGGGAAGTTCGGCATCCACGGCTCCAACACCATCGGCGAACGGCTGATGCCGATGATCATCGAGGGCTTCGCCGTCAAGAACTATGGCGCGCGCCCCTCATTCAAGCCGATCGCGCCCGAAGAGCAGGAGATCGCTTTACATCAAGGATCCGATGTCAAGGCAACGATCGACTTCCGCGCGCATGGCTCCAAGACCGCGCCGGAGGGTCTGCTCGCGGGCAAAGCCCAGATCGGCATGTCGTCGAGTCGAATGAAACAAGAATATGTCGACAAGATTCGCGATCAATTCAACACGAATTCCTTGGCGTCCGAGAACGAGCACGTTCTGGCGATGGACGGCATCGCAGTCATAGTCAACCAGGACAGTCCAGTCGACCAATTGACGCTCGAGCAGCTCTGCAGAGTCTTCTCGGGCCAAGCGACCAATTGGAGCGAGCTGGGAGGACCGGACCGCCCGATCACGGTCTATCGGCGCGACAACAAGTCGGGCACGTTCGACACTTTCAAACACCTCGTTCTCGATACTTCGGCGTGTCAGAAGACAATCGCCGCAAGCGCCCACGCCTTCGAATCGAGCGAACTTCTCTCGGCGGAGGTGAGCAAAGATCTTGGCGGCGTCGGCTTCATCGCCATGCCCTATGTGGGGAAAAATCGTGCGCTGAAGATCGGATCGAGCTGCGGCGTCGCGAGTTCACCCTCTCCCTTTTCGATCAAGAGCGAAGAATACCCGCTTTCACGGCGCCTCTATCTCTACACGGTTGGACAACCGAACGACCCCGTGGCTCGTGACGTTCTGAAATTTGCGCTCTCCGACGACGCGCAACCGATCATCGCCGACGCGGAGTTTTACAACCTCGCCGTCGAGTTTCAGGATCCCCAGGAGCAGCGCGCCTGGGCGGGTAAAATATCCGACAACCCGACGTTTGGGCTGCCCGCCGACAAGGAATTGTCTCCCGTCGCCGTTCGCGCTTTCAGTCGGGCGATGGAGGATTCGCGCCGCAGCTCGATGGAATTCCGCTTCGAGACGGGAAGTTCGGCTCTCGACACGCGCGCGCAGCAGGATGTCGCACGGCTGGCGCGTTATCTGCGGCAGCTGGGGAGCAGCAGCAAACGCTTCCAAATCGTCGGCTTTGCGGATACCGACGGCAGCTGGGTCAGGAACGAAAGGTTGGCGCGACAGCGCGCCGAAACCGTCGCGATGCAATTGCGCGACGCGGGTGTGAACATGCCACGCGGGGCCATACAGTCGTTCTCCTTCTTGGCACCGGTCGCCTGCAACGACACCGACGCCGGCAAGAGCAAGAACCGGCGGGTCGAGGTCTGGATCCAGCGATGAGCTGGTGAGCGCGTAAGCGCCATTTGCCGATATCCCGTTCGTCTGCTGACCCTTCTTCTGACGCTGGCGCCGGCCTTCGACCTGAATGAAATCATGGTCGTCGTAAGCGCTTTGCCGCGCATTTTGATCATCGCGCTGAGCATTGGGAACCGCGCTGCAATCACGATGGCTAATCCGCTCGTCGGTCCTGATTTCGTCGGCGACTCCTCCCCGGCGGGTGTTCGCCAAGCCGCTCGTTTTTCTCCCCACTGCGCTGACGGCCGGTCTTTTGCGGCGTGCTGATTGAGAGCGCTTTTTAAGAACACCCCAAGGCGGTGTAGGAACCGTAAGATCGCAATTTGTTTTCAACATATCGAAAACAGAGCGCTTTCCTATAAACGGGACACGACCGGAAAATATCTTGAGATGAGGTGAGAACTCGACACGGAAACCACGGAATAGACTATCGGGGATCCGGCATGGCCCGGAACACCAAGAAGCACACATTGTCGGACATTTCTTTAACAAGACAAGGGCGGCGGAATTTTACCGAAACTGGCTGACAAAGCGCCGCCGCGTGTTACGCTCGCGCATGCCTCGATTCGACCCCGCGACGCCGCTTTCAATCGCCTCGCCCCCCGCGAGCCGTCCGGGAAGACGCCGCGTCGACGCCGTTCGCGGGGCGACGGCGCGACCGAGGTTGAAAGTAATACACTGAATGCCTTGGCCTTTCCCGCATGGGCGCGGATCGGCGAAACGGCGGGCCGATCGAGTGATCCAGCTTTCTTCGCCGGCGCCGGTCTCGCCTTGCTCGATCGCGTCGTCGCCGTGGAAAATCCCTTTTCCGGCGCGCTGCGCCAGCGCTTGGCTTTGCGCGCCGCGGCCGCCTGCGTAAAGATCGCGCGGCTGCGCGAGGACGAGGCCGCCCTGCGCGACGCCGAGCATCTGGCGCCATTCGCGGCGCGAACCAGCCCCTGT
>JBAUVQ010000233.1:0-17736 GCA_049583305.1 Methylocystis sp. | reverse complement strand
CGTCCAAGGCGATCGATTCTTCCGCTTCGGGCGTCGCCAACGTTCCGTTGCCGCCCGCGCGCCCACGCGTGCTCGCCGCCCTGGATCCGTCCGCTCCGACGGCGGCGCCCGGTCCGGAGCGGGAATCCGTCGCCGCCGCTCCGCCGAGCCCACCAGAGCCCGTGGCGGGCTCTCCTCCGGAGTCGGTTACCGCCAATGTTCCGCTTCCACCCGCCCGGCCACGCGATTTTGCCGCGTTGGAGCCGCCCGAAGCCTCACCCCCAGCGGCGCGCGAACTTGCCGCGCACACCGAGCCGGCGTTGCGGCCGGCCCCTCCCGAAGAGTTCACCCAACCCCCGCAACCGGCGCGCTTCAATATGGGCGCCCCAGCTTTCATCCGGATTTTCAAGAAAGAGGGGGAACTAGAGCTCTGGCTGAAGGTGAACGGGCGCTATTCGCTCTATCGCACCTTCCCGGTCTGCAAGTGGTCGGGGCGATTGGGTCCCAAGGTCAGAGAGGCCGATTATCAATCGCCGGAGGGGTTTTATTCGGTCTCGGCGCGCCAGTTGAACCCGCATTCGAATTATCATCTCGCCTTTAACGTCGGCTATCCCAACGCTTTCGACCGCCAGAACGGCCATACCGGCGGCTTGGTGATGGTGCACGGCAATTGCAAATCGGTCGGTTGCTTCGCCATGACCGACAAGGGCATCGAGGAAATCTACGGCTTTGTCGCCGCGGCGCTTACGGCGGGCCAACGTGAGGTGCCGGTGCACATCTTTCCCTTCCGGATGACGGACGCGGCGATCGCTCGCGAAACCGGCGGTGGCGCTGGCGGCTTCCTGTCGTTTTTCGCCACGGAGAGTGGCGGCGGCGCGCAATGGGCCGAGTTCTGGCGCAATCTCAAGGAGGGCTACGATCTTTTCCATCAGACCGGCGAACCGCCCACGGCCTACGCCTGCGGCGATCATTATGCCTTTGGCGCGCAGGGCGCGGCATGCAAACGAATCGCGGGATGGTGAATTTTCATTCGACTGCCTGATTCGGGCCACGCTCGGCGCCTCGCCCGCGTCCTTCAACCGCGCGCGTAAACGCGCATGAACGCGCAACGAAGCGCCGGCCTCGCGCGCGAGGCCGGCGATAAAACGCAAGGGCCCGCGCCTAGTTCAGCGTCTTGCCAAGCTCCCTGACGATGGCGTCGCCCATCTGTCCCGTGGACACCGTATCCGTCGCCGACCCCTTGATGTCGGCGGTGCGCAGGCCCTGCGCCAGGACCGCCGAGATGGCCGCGTCGATGGCGTCCGCCGCCTTCGGCAGGTCGAAGGAATAGCGCATGGCCATGCCGAGCGAGCCGATCATCGCGATCGGATTGGCTATTCCCTTGCCCGCGATGTCGGGAGCCGAACCATGGCACGGCTCGTACATCGCCTTGCGCTTGCCCTGCGCGTCGGGCGCGCCGAGCGAAGCCGACGGCAACATGCCGAGCGAGCCCGTGAGCATCGCCGCTTCGTCCGAGAGCATGTCGCCGAAGAGATTGTCGGTCACGACGACGTCGAACTGCTTCGGCCAGCGCACCAGCTGCATGGCGAGCGCGTCGGCGAGCATGTGTTCGAGCTTCACATCCTGATATTCGCGCTTGTGCAGCGCGGTGATGACCTCGCGCCACAACAGGCCGGATTTCATCACGTTGCATTTATCCGATGACGTGACCCTGTTGCCGCGTTTGCGCGCCAGTTCGAAAGCCACTCTGCCGATGCGCTCGATCTCGTAGGTTTCGTATACTTGCGTGTCGACGGCGCGCTTCTGACCGTTGCCGAGGTCGACGATCTCCTTGGGCTCGCCGAAATAGACGCCGCCGGTCAATTCGCGGACGATCATGATGTCGAGGCCGTCGACCAGTTCGCGCTTCAACGACGAGGCCTCCGCCAGCGCCGGGTAGCAGATCGCCGGACGCAGATTGGCGAACAGGCCCAAGTCCTTGCGCAGCCGCAGCAGGCCCGCCTCGGGACGGACGTCGTACGGGACGCCGTCCCATTTGGGGCCGCCGACCGCTGCGAGCAGCACGGCGTCCGCCTCATGCGCTCTGGTCATGTCGGCTTCGCTGATCGCCTGTTTATGCGCGTCGTAAGCGGCGCCGCCCACGAGACCGGTCTCCATCTCGAACCGGGCCACGCCCGCGCCGTTCAGAAAGGCCAGAACCTTTTCCGCCTCCGCGGTGATCTCCGGGCCGATCCCGTCGCCGGGCAGGAGCAGTAGCTTGTGGACGGACATGAATCTCCCTCTCTCGTGGTTCGTTTGGTCCGACGACGCGCCGTCGGTCGGTCGCGCGCGCCTCGCGCGTCAATAGGACGCGGGAATTGCCGACGCAACCTCGGGGCGCATTCCTGGGCGATGCGGAGCGCGATGCGACAATTGGTCTCTCGCCGCGCACTTGCGGCGGATCAAAGTGGCGTGCAGCTTGGAGACTGCAGCAAAAGAAATGAGACCGTCATCTCGGCGCCGGTCACCGTGACGCCGTTCCCTGGAAAAAGCCGCTGCAAGAAAAAATGCAGGAGACGCACCCATGAGCAAACTGAAAATTCTCATACCGGCGGCTTTCGCCATGGTTTTGGGCGCGATCGCGCCAGCCAACGCTTTCTGCCTGATCAATTGCGAACCCGGCCCGGATCAGGCGAAGCAAGTATTCGATAATCTGGTGAAGGCGAAATTCGATCCCGACGCCAAGCTCATCGAATTCAAGGTGGATCGCTTCTGGCGGTTGGACGTCGAGGGCTCGGGTCACGCGGGCGTGGAGTTTTACTTCACCGCGAAGGTCGAATTCCCGAAAGGCGCGCATCCCGAATGCAAGCCGACCGAAGCCGCCGACGGCGCCAAGACCGTCGCGGCCGGCTGCTCGGCGAGCACATATTATTCGACGACGGTGCAGAATAGGATGATCAAGGAAAAACAATATATCGAGCCCGGGAAGACCATCGAGTTCAAGGATGAGACCCGCTTTGACGAAGGTTCGGGCGGTTGGAAGGGGCAGGACGGCAAGCTGTACTGATCCAGCGATTTCGCTCGAATTTCGAATTTGGCGGCGGGGCGTTACTCCTCGCCGCCGTTGACCGGGCGGGACGTTTCAAGAGCGCGTCTCATCTCATCCAGCGACGTCGGCATCGCTGGGGATGAGCACCGAACAAAGGAAATTGCGCGGCGACCACCCGTTCCATTCTCGGTCGAGGCGGTTCCCGGCTCTTATGCAGATTTATTGTCGGGAAATAATCGACGCGCCTTCGCCCGATTTTCGGGAATTGGCCTTCTCCGCGCAGGCGAGCGCGAAAGCGTATTCGAGCGCGATGTCGCCCAGTTGCTCGAAGCGTCCGGAGGCGCCGGCGTGACCCGCGCCCATTTGCGTATGCAGGAGAATCGGACCGCCGCCGGTCATCGTGGCGCGCAGGCGTTGCACCCATTTCAGCGGCTCCCAATAGGTCACGCGCGGATCGGTCAGCCCCGCGACCGCCAGAATTGGCGGATAGTCTTGAGGAGCGACGTTATCGTAGGGTGAATAGGACCTCAGTCGGTCGAAGGCGCTCGCGTCGGCTATTGGATTGCCCCACTCCAGCCATTCGGGCGGCGTCAGCGGCAAATCGTCGCGCAGCATCGTGTTGAGCACGTCGACGAAGGGCACGCTGGCGATGACGCCCGCGAAAAGCTCCGGCGCCATATTGGCGACCGCGCCCATGAGCATGCCGCCGGCGCTGGCGCCTTGCGCGACAATCGCTCCCTCGAATGTGTAGCCCACGTCGATCAGACGCCGCGCGCAGGCGATAAAATCCGTGAAGCCGTTGGTCTTGTGTTCGAGCTTTCCGGTCTCATACCAGCGCCAGCCCTTGTCCACGCCGCCACGCACATGAGCCAGCGCGTAAACGAGACCGCGATCGACCAGCGACAACACATTGGGATCGAAACTCGCGGAGAGCGCGTCCCCGTACGCGCCATATCCGTAAAGCAATAACGGCGCGCCGGGGCCGGGCGCGAAATCGGCCCGATGCAACACCGTGATTGGCACGCTCTCGCCGTCCTCCGCTCGCGCGAACAGCCGACGGGTCACATAATCCTTGGGATCGTGACCGGAAGGAATCTCCTCGCGCTTGATCAGAACGCGCGCGCGCGACGCCATGTCGTAGTCGTAGGTTTCATGCGGCGTCGTCATCGACGAATAGGTGAAGCGCAGCGTCGTCGTGTCGAATTCGAGACCAGGCTCGAGAGAAAGCGCGTAGGCCTCCTCGTCAAAGCCGATCGCATGTTCCTGGCCGCCGGCCAATTCGCGAACTATCAGTCGCGGGAGCGAATTTTCCGACTCCAGCCAGGCGAGATGACCGGCGTATACCGTGAAGGCGTCGATCATCCGGCCGGCGCGGTGTGGGACGAGTTCGCGCCAGTCTTCGCGCGAGACAGACGTCAGCGGAGCCGAAAAAAGCGCGAAATCCTCGGCGCCGTCCGCGTTGGCGCGGATATACAGCACATCGCCGTGCGGTTCGACATCGTAGTGTAAGCCCGGCTCTCGCGGCGCGACGCATCGCGGTTTCGCCTCGCCGTCGCGCAAATCCACCAGATGACATTCGCTGGCGTCGTGACCGTGGATCGAGACAACGGCGAAGCGTCCGCATCGACTCTCGCGCAGCGTGACGAACCATGCCGGATCGCTCTCCTCGACGATGAGCGCGTCTTTCGCCGGGTCCGCGCCGATGAGATGGCGGAACACTTGCGCCGTGCGATGATTTTCGTCGACGCGGACATAAAGGAAGCTTTTGCAACCGCGGTCCCAGACCACCGCGCCATTGGTTTCGCGCACGATGTCGGGTCGGTCGACGCCGTCGTCGAGCGACCGCGTGCGGACGGAATAGAGTTCAGAGCCCTTGTCGTCGACGCTCCAGGCGAGTTGGGCGTGGTCGGGCGCATGGACCGTCTCGCCGATATCGAAGAACTCGGCGCGTCTTCCGAGCGCGTCGCCGTCGAGCAGGATTCGATCCCCGCCGCCCTCGCGCTTGCTCCGACAATAGAGCGGATGCTCGCCGCCTTCGCGATATCTTACGAAATAGGCGAAGGGTCCATCCGGCCAGGGCGGGTCCGCGTCGTCTTCCTTGATCCGTCCGCGCATCTCGGCGATCAGCGTCCCGCGCAAGGCTTTCAGCGGCGCCAACACGCGATCGCAATAGGCGTTTTCCGCTTTGAGCAGGGCGGCGATGTCCTTGGGCAGCGCGCTCGCGTCGCGCAGCACCTCGCGCCAATTTGGCGCCGCGAGCCACGCATAGGGATCATCGAGTTCGCGCCCATGATGGCGGCGACGCGTCGGACGCGACTCGGCGCGCGGCGCCGCGCCGCCCGGCGTGTCGAATCGAGGCTTATCCCCGGTTCCGCGAGTGTTTTTGTTCATGCCTTCGTCGTTCCGTGGCTCGGTATAAAGGCGGGCGCCGCCTTATCCTCTGACGGATCGAGGCCGGTCGCGTGGACGACGACGCCTTGAGAAGTCCGCGCGTCCTGACCTCCGTCGCGCTATTTGGAGCCGGCGCCTTGCGTGCGGGCTAGCCGCTTGATCGCCTCGATCACGATGGGTTTCAGCCCCTCGCCGCCATGAGCCACATGGTCGACAATGCCGGCGCGCATGCGCGGGTCCCAGAATTTGTTTATGTGATCGGCGACGCCCGCCGCGTTGTCGGGCGTCTTTTGCGAGCTAAAAAAATCGCCAATCTGGTTGGCCATTTTCACCAGATGTTCGGAAGTGCTATGCGACATGTGAGGACGCCTGTTCGATGATGCGGGCGGGGTGCGTGAAGATCTCGAATTCCCGCCCGCGCAATATCGCGACGAGCGTCATGCCGCAAGCCTCGGCCGTGCGCACCGCCAGCGCGGTGGGGGCGGAAATCGCGGCGATCACCGACGCGCCGATGCGCGCGGTCTTTTGGACGAGCTCGACCGAGACGCGGCTGGTCATCAGCACGACGCCGGAAGAGCCGGCTTCTCCCCGCCGAGCCAGCGCGCCGGCGAGTTTGTCGAGCGCGTTATGACGTCCGACATCCTCGCGCAGGATGAGCAACCCCGATGCCGGGTTCCAGAACGCGGCGGCGTGGACCGCTCGGGTTTCCGTATTCAGCTTTTGCGCGCCCGGCATTCGCTCCATCGCGTCGATCAGCGCCGTGGCGGACACGCGTAACGCGTTTTGCAGCACCGGAGGATCGCGGGTCGCCTGTTCGAGGCTCTCGATGCCGCAAAGACCGCATCCGGTCGGCCCCGCCATCGAGCGCCGCCGGGCGGCGTACTGCTCCTGACGCTGGCCCGGCAGCCAGCTCCGCAATTCAATTCCAAGCTCCGAGACGACGATTTCCACATCGAGCGCCGGCGCGTCGGACTCGATGAGTCCTTCGGTTATCGCGAAGCCGGTCGCGAAATCATCGAGATCGGCGGGCGTCGCCATCATGACCGCGTGAGTGGCGCCGCCATAGGTGAAGGCGATCGCCGTCTCCTCCGGGATCACGCGCGACGCGGGCGTGGTCGCCTCCTCGCGCCGCGCCAGACAGGACACTTTGACCGACGGCGCCGGAATCGCATCGGTCATTCCGCGGCGTCGACCTTTCCGACGATTCGGCGGCTCGCCTCGGACAACTCCCGATATTGCTCCTGCCAGTCGGTCGGACCGTTGGAGGGCGACACCTGCACCGCCGTCACCTTATATTCGGGGCAATTGGTCGCCCAATCCGAATTATCGGTGGTGATCACATTGGCCTGAGTCATCGGATGATGGAAGGTCGTGTAGACCACGCCCGGAGCCACGCGATTGGTGATCTGGGCGCGCAGCGACGCTTCGCCGGCGCGGCTTTGCACGCGCACCCAATCGCGGTCCTTCACGCCGCGCAACTCGGCGTCATGCGGGTGGATTTCCAGCACGTCCTCGGGATGCCAATTGCTGTTCTCGGTGCGGCGCGTTTGCGCGCCGACGTTATATTGCGAGAGAATGCGTCCGGTGGTGAGCAGCAGCGGGAAGCGCGGCCCGGTCTTCTCGTCGGTCGGGATATATTCGGTGATGACGAACTTGCCCTTGCCGCGCGCGAAAGTCTCCGTGTGCATGATCGGCACGCCGTGCGGGTGCTCGTCGTTGCACGGCCACTGCACCGAACCATCCTCGTCGAGCCTGTCGAAGGACACGCCCTTGAAGCTTGGCGTCAGCCGCGCGATTTCGTCCATGATCTCGCTTGGATGCGTGTATTTCCACCCGAGTCCCATCGCGTTGGCGATGAGTTGCGTGATCTCCCAATCGCCATAGCCATTTTTAGGGCTCATCACCTTGCGAACGCGCTGAATGCGGCGTTCAGCGTTGGTGAAGGTGCCGTCCTTTTCGAGGAATGTGCAGCCCGGCAGGAAGACATGGGCGTAATTGGCCGTCTCGACCAGGAACAGATCCTGCACGACAACCAGGTCCATCGCGGCGAGGCCCGCCGAGACATGCTTGGTGTCGGGGTCGGACTGGAGAATATCCTCGCCCTGCACGTAAAGCCCCTTGAACGTGCCGTCGACGGCCGCGTCGAACATATTGGGGATGCGAAGGCCCGGCTCCGGATCAAGCTTGACGCCCCATTCCGCCTCGAACTCGGCGCGCACGGCCTCGTTCGAAATATGTCGATATCCCGGCAATTCGTGCGGGAACGAACCCATGTCGCAGGAGCCTTGCACATTATTCTGGCCGCGTAGCGGGTTCACGCCAACGCCGCGCCGCCCCAGGTTGCCGGTCGCCAAGGCGAGATTGGCGACGCCCATGACGGTCGTGGAGCCCTGGCTATGCTCCGTCACGCCGAGGCCGTAATAGATCGCGCCGTTGCCGCCCGTGGCGTAAAGCCGCGCGGCCGCGCGGACATCGCTGGCCGGAACGCCGGTGAGTTTCTCGGTCGATTCAGGACTGTTGCGCTCCTCGGCGACGAAAGCGGCCCAATCCTGGAATTCGTCCCAATCGCAGCGTTCGCGCACGAATTTCTCGTTCACCAATCCTTCGGTGACGATGACATGCGCTATCGCGGTGACGACCGCGACATTGGTTCCGGGCTTCAACGGCAAATGATAATCGGCCTCGATGTGCGGCGAGCGCACGAGGTCGATGCGGCGCGGATCGACGACGATCAGTCTCGCGCCTTCGCGCAGACGCGCTTTCATGCGCGAGCCGAACACCGGATGCGCGTCGGTCGGATTGCAGCCGATAATCAGGATCACATCGGCGTCGTCGACCGAGTCGAAGTCTTGCGTGCCGGCCGAGGTGCCAAAAGCCTGGTTGAGGCCATAGCCGGTCGGCGAATGGCAGACGCGCGCGCACGTGTCGGTGTTGTTGTTGCCGAAGCCGGCGCGGGTCAGCTTTTGCACCAAAAAGCTTTCCTCGTTGGTGCAGCGCGAGGAGGTGATCACGCCGACGGAATCCTTGCCGTATTTGGCCTGGATTTCCTTAAAGCGTCGGGCGGTGAAGCCGATCGCTTCGTCCCAGGAGACGACGCGCCAGGGCTCATGAATCGAGTCGCGAATCATCGGCTCAAGCTGGCGCTCGCGGTGCGTCGCATAGCCATAGGCGAAGCGGCCCTTGATGCAGCTGTGGCCATGATTGGCCTTGCCGTCTTTCCATGGCGTCATGCGCACGACTTCCTCGCCGCGCATTTCCGCCTTGAAGGTGCAGCCAACGCCGCAGTAGGCGCAAGTGGTCACCGCGGAATGTTCGGGCTGGCCAACCTCGATCACCGACTTCTCGGTCAGAGTCGCGGTCGGGCAGGCCTGCACGCAAGCGCCGCAAGAGACGCATTCGGAATCCATGAAGGCTTCCGACATGCCCGGCGACACGCGGCTGTCGAAACCGCGACCGCTGATCGTCAGCGCGAAGGTGCCCTGCACCTCTTCGCAAGCGCGCACGCACCGGTTGCACACGATGCACTTCGACGGATCATAGGTGAAATAGGGGTTGGACTCGTCCTTCGGCATCCAATCGAAATTCGCCGCGCCATTGTTTCGCGCGAAGACGTGATTGGCGCCATCATAGCCGTAGCGCACCTCGCGCAGGCCGACCGCGCCGGCTTGCGTTTGCAATTCGCAGTCGCCATTGGCGGCGCAGGTCAGGCAATCGAGCGGGTGGTCGGAGATGTAAAGCTCCATCACGCCGCGCCGGATCGCCTTCAGCCGCGGCGTCTGCGTATGCACGGTAATTCCCGGCATGACCGGGGTCGTGCAGGAGGCGGGCGTGCCGTTGCGTCCCTCGATTTCGATCAGACAAAGCCGGCAGGAGCCAAAGGCCTTGATGCTGTCGGTGGCGCAGAGTTTCGGGATTTCCGTCCCAATCTCCATCGCCGCGCGCATGATCGACGTGCCCTCGGGCACGGTGACGACTTGCCCGTCTATGGTCAGCGTGACGAATTTCGAAGACTTCGATTCGGGCGTTCCGAAATCGGTTTCCTTGATCAGGCTCATGGTCGGTACCTCACTCGGCGGCGGCTTCAAGGGCCGGCTTGTGGAAGTCTTCGGGGAAGTGACGCAACGCGCTTTCCACCGGGTAGGGCGTAAAACCTCCCAGCGCGCATAGCGATCCAAGTTTCATCGTCTGACAGAGATCCTTCAGCAACTCGATGTTGGCGGCGACGTTCTCGCCGGCGCGGATCTTGTCGAGCGTCTCGAGGCCGCGAGTCGAGCCGATGCGGCAAGGCGTGCATTTGCCGCAACTCTCGATCGCGCAGAACTCCATCGCGAAACGCGCCATCCAGGACATATCCACGGTGTCGTCGAACACCACTAGGCCGCCGTGGCCGATTAGACTGTCCACCTTGGTGTAGGCTTCATAGTCGAACGGCGTGTCGAACAGCGACACCGGCAGATAGGCCCCGAGCGGACCGCCGACCTGCACCGCGCGAACCGGCCGCCCGGAGAGCGTGCCGCCGCCGATGTCGTTGACGATTTCTCCAAGCGTCAGGCCGAAGGGAACCTCGCACAGCCCGCCGTATTTAACGTTGCCGGCGATCTGCAATGGCATCGTGCCGCGCGAGCGGCCCATGCCGAGGGCGTTATAGGCGGCGCCGCCGTCGGCGAGAATCATCGGCGCCGTGGCCATCGACAGCACGTTGTTGACGACGGTCGGCTTGCCGAACAGACCGACATGCGCCGGCAGGGGCGGTTTCGCGCGCACGATGCCGCGCTTGCCCTCGAGGCTTTCGAGCAGCGAGGTCTCCTCGCCGCAAACATAGGCGCCGGCGCCCATGCGCAACTCGATGTCGAAGGAGAGATTGGAGCCGCGAATGTTTTTTCCGAGAACGCCGGCGGCGCGGGCGGCGATCAGCGCTTCGTTGAAGATTTCAGCGGCGGTGGGATATTCCGCGCGCAAATAAACATAGCCCTTGTCGGAGCCGATCGCGAAGGCGCAGATCGTCATGCCCTCGATCAGCGAGAACGGATCGCCCTCCATGATCATGCGGTCGGCGAAGGTGCCGCTGTCGCCCTCGTCCGCGTTGACCACGACATATTTTTTCCCCGCCGGACAATCGGCGACGGTCTTCCATTTAATGCCGGTCGGGAAACCCGCGCCGCCGCGACCGCGCAGCCCCGAGGCCGCCACCTCGGCGATGGTGTCGACGGGGCCTATCGCGAAAGCGCGGTCGAGCCCCTTATAGCCGCCATTGGCGGTGTATTCGGCGAAGGACACCGGGTCGATCCGCCCGCAACGCTGGAAGGTCACGCGGTGTTGACGGGCGAAATAGGGATGTTTCTCGACGAGGCCGATCGAGGATTTATGCTCGCCGCCTGAAAGGAAGCCGGCGTCGAACAGCGCGGGAACGTCGGCGGCCGTCACATTGCCGTAGCCGACGCGGCCGGTCGGCGTCTCCACCTCGACCAAAGGTTCGAGCCAGAGCATGCCGCGCGAACCGTTGCGAACGATCTCGACGTCGAGGCCGCGCGCGGCGGCTTCCTTCTGGACGGCGGCGACCACCTTCTTGGCGCCCATGGCGAGCGCGGCCATGTCGCGGGGGATGAAAACCTTGGTCATGCGCTTTTTGCCTCTTCCGCGAGTTCGTCGAGCTTGGCGCGGTCGACCCAGCCGAGAGGCTCGTCGTCATACATGGCGGCCGGGCTGTGAGCGCAGAGCCCGAGACAGTAAACGGCCTCGACGGTCAAGGCGCCGTCTTGCGTCGTCTGTCCCCACTCAAGCTTGAGGCGGGCGAGAAACTCCCGCGCCATTTTCTCGGCCCCCATGGATTGACAGGACTCGGCCCGACAGATTTTCAGAACGTGCCGTCCCTGAGGCTCGCGTTTGAAATCGTGATAAAAGGTCACGACGCCATGCATCTCGGCGCGCGAAATATTCAGCGCGTCGGCGAGTTGCGGCACGGCCGCCTCCGGCACATGGCCGAATTCGTGCTGAAGAGCGTGAAGAATTGGAAGGGCCGGCCCCTCCATGTCGATATGGGCCGCGATGATCTCCCGCGCCCGCGTGGCGTCCCAAGGTGAGGCTCCAGACATTTCATTCCCTGTGATCTTATGGTTGACGGTTGTTAAGAGTCCGCCATTTTTCCCTGTTTAATAATACGCTGCCGCAAAACCACGCGGCGATCAATAGGCTCCTTTCGTCGGGCGATAGGCGACATCTATCAAATCGCGAGTTCCTTGCTCGCGGCGAGCTTCCTCGCCTCGGCGACCAGCGCCCCAACCAGCGGGATCACGGGATCGCGGAAGGGCACGACAAGGCCGATTTCATGCACGGCCTCGGGTTCGACGATCGGGATGGCGCGCACGGGCTCCCCGACCCTCAATGTCGCGGCCAGCTTTTCTGGCATGATGGTCGCCCAGTGGCCGGCTCTGACATGGTCGTAAAGCAAAATGACCGAATTCGACTCCAGCGTCGTCAGCGGCGCGCCCCCCGCCTCTCGCATCAGCGCGTCGACGATGCGGCGATTTTGCATGTCGGGCGTCAGCAGGCAGAGTGGAATCTGGCCGACATCGGACCAAGTGACCTGATCGCGGTCTCCAAGCGGATTGTCGGCGACGGTGAGCAGACAGTAACGCTCGACGCAGAGCGAAACGGTCCGCACCCGACCCAAGGGCTCATTGTCGAGATAGGTGAGGCCCGCGTCTATATCGAGATTGTCCAGCATGGAGAGAATTTCGGTCGAGGGCGCGGACAGCACCTTGATGCGGACGTCGGGGTGTTTTTCGAGAAAGGGACCGGTCAGAGCCGAGACGATGCCGAGCGCGGTGGGAATGGCGGCCATTTTCAGCTGGCCGGAGAGGCCTTCCCGCAGCGTCCGCACCTCGATGCGCATCGCGCGCGCGTCGGAGACGATGCGCTTGGCCCAGACCAGCACGCGCTCGCCTTCCGCAGTGAGGCCATGGAAACGCGACGAGCGGTTGACCAGCAGCACGCCTAGCGTATCCTCCAGCTGCTTTATTCCAGCGGAAAGAGTGGGTTGCGTCACGCCGCAGATTTCCGCCGCGCGCGAAAAACTGTGCTCCTTGGCGACGGTGATAAAAAATTCCAACTTGTCGATCACTTGATCCCGTCGCCTCCTCGCAGGACGACAGGATAGCACGCCATTATCTCCGCCAAAGCGACAAAATCCGGACGGCGGTGCGCGAAATCGACGCCGAGGGCATGGCTTTGCCTTAATTTTCGTCGATTTGAAGGTTCGATGTTTCGCGACTATCCTGGCGCGCGCGGTCAAACAACCGACGAAGCCGACACTTACAGAGAAGGTTTGGATGCATCCGCCGGAAAAACCTATATTTCGCGGGCTCGCCGCTCTCGCGACGATTCTGCCGATCGGCTTCGCCGCGCCGGCGGGGGCGACTCCCTCCGTCGTGATCGATGTCGCCTCTGGGCAGATTCTCGAGCAAGAGGACCCCACCGCGGTCTGGTATCCAGCCTCGGTCACCAAGTTGATGACCGTTTACGTCGCGCTGGACGCGGTGCGGGAGGGGCGACTGACCCTCGATACGCCGATGGTCGTTTCCGCGCGCGCGGCCAAAATGGCGCCCTCGAAGATGGGGTTTCGTCCAGGGTCCGAAGTGACGCTTCGCAACGCGCTCATCATGTTGATGGTGAAATCCGCTAATGATGTCGCCGTCACCGTCGCCGAGGGCGTGTCGGGATCGGTGGAGGCATTCGCCGACGAGATGAACAAGGCGTCGGCGGCGCTGGGCATGCGAGAATCCAACTGGGTCAACCCCAACGGCCTGCCTGACGCGCGGCATGTGACCTCGGCGCGCGACCTCGCCATTCTCGGCCGCGCGCTGCTTCTGCGATTTCCGGAATTCGCCGGTCTTTACAATATCGATGGCATGCGGTTCGGCGGAAAGGTCACCGCCAATCACAACGGGATGCTCGGCCGCTATCCCGGCGCCGACGGCATGAAGACCGGCTTCACCTGTCCCGCCGGCTATAATCTTGTCGCATCCGCGACCCATAGCGGGCAAAAGCTGATCGCGGTGGTGCTGGGGGCGCCCTCGCCGGCGTCGCGCACGGCGAAGACCGCGTCGCTGCTCGATCGCGCCTTCCAGACCGGCTCGCCGATGGGGTCGCTTGAATCCTTGCCAAGCAACCAGGGCGCCGCGCCGCCCGACCTGCGCGACACCGTTTGCCGTCACCGCGCTCGGGCGACCCAGGAATTCATGGCCGAGGTCGAGGATGTCGCGATCCCGATCACCGCGGCCCCAACAGGAAATCCCGTGCTTGACGCGCTGGCCGGCGGCCAGCAGGCGGTCAGCGTCAAGGATCTCGCATTATTGCCGCGCCAGCAGTTCGCGCCGGTCGCGGTCTATGCCGGCCGCGCTCCCGGCTATCAAGGTCCGGTCGCGCGTCCTCGACCCGCGGGCGTTGCGATCGGCGGCGTGGCCGAGGCGACCGCTTATTCCGGCGAGAACGGCAGGGGCGCCGAAGGCGCCGAGGCTTCGCCGATTTCCCGCCCCGCGCAGGACGCCAAGCCGATGCGCGGCGCGGCCAGGAAGGCGACCGAGACCAAGCGCGTTGAAGCTCCGCCGTCGCGCAAAGCCCGCGTCGCCCACGCCGAGTCGACCAAGGGCAAGGCGAAGGCCAAGGCCGCCGCACTCCCGGCCAAGACGCCCCAAAAGAAAGTGGAGGCTAAAAAGCCAAAGGCTCACGCCGCCGCGCATCCGGTCGAAAAGGGCAAGCCCGGGCCGAAACATGCGGAAAAGCCTCGAAAAGGCAAGGGCCACGCCGCCAAGACCAGCGCCGTGAATGGAGGCGTCGTCGGCTGATGAGCGCCCAGATCACGGAGACGGAAGACGGCGGCCGCGCCGCGCGGCGTCCGCCGCCGCCGCTGCCCCTCACGGTGCTGACGGGATTTCTGGGCGCGGGCAAGACGACGCTGCTCAATCGACTGCTGGCCGCGCCGGAACTCGCCGACACGCTCGTCTTGATCAACGAATTCGGCGATGTTGGGCTCGATCATCTGTTCGTCGAAAAAATCGACGGCGACATGATCGTGATGAGTTCTGGCTGCGTCTGCTGCACCATCAGGGGCGATCTCGTGGCGACCCTGGAAGATTTGTTGCGAAAACGCGACAATGGCCGCATCGCGCCTTTCCGTCGGGTCGTCCTGGAGACCACCGGGCTCGCCGACCCGGCGCCGGTTCTGCACGCGATCATGTATCATCCCTATCTGATGTTGCGGTATCGACTCGATGGCGTCGCGACGCTGGTCGACGCGATCAATGGCGAAGCGACGCTCGACGCGCACGAGGAAGCGGTCAAACAGGCGGCGGTCGCCGACCGGCTGGTCATCGCCAAGACCGACATGCCGGAAGGCGAGGCGCGTCTTCCCAGCCTTCTGGAGCGGCTAAGGCGCCTCAACCCGAGCGCCAGAATTCTGATCGGGGCGAAGGGCGAGGCGACGCCCCAGGCGATTCTTGATTGCGGTCTCTATGACGCCGCGGGCCATAACCCGCGCCTCGCGCAATGGCTCAACGCGGATGCGGTCGAGGAAGCGCGCGAGGGCCATCACGGCCACGATCACCACCGCGCTCCCGCGGACGTGAACCGCCACGACGCCCATATCCGCGCATTCTGCCTTTCCAGCGAAACGCCGCTGGCCCCCGCCGCTTTCGACATGTTTCTCGATCTGCTGCGGCAGGCGCACGGACCCAGACTGCTCCGCGTAAAAGGCGTCGTCGCCCTCTCGGACGATCCGACCCGGCCGGTGGTGATACACGGCGTGCAGCATGTTTTTCATCCGCCGCACCGCTTGAGCGCATGGCCCGACGCCGACCATCGCACGCGCATCGTTTTCATCGTCAAGGATTTGGACGAGGGCTTCGTGACCGGTCTTTACAAGGCCTTCGCCGGAACGCCGGCGCTGGACGCGCCCGACGCCGGGGCGCTGACGGATAATCCGCTCGCTCCGCGACCGGGCGGGCTGTTGGGATGACACCCGCGCCGCCTCGATTCGGACGGTCCCGCCAAAGGATCGAAGCCCCTCGAGGTTGAGCTGGACTCGTCGCGTCGGGTCTATATGTTGAGCTCCGAAAAAAGGGACGGCACATCGGCGACTTCCGCGGTCGACACGTCCGCGGCGCTAGCGCCGCGCGGGGTCGAGCGTGGCGCGGGAGGAATTTATCTTCCGACTCTCCATTTCGTCGCCGGCCAAGCTAAACGCGTCCCGCCAGGAGAGAAAACGCCATGGCCATTGATTCCAAGCACCCCGAAACATTGTCGCTGCATGCGGGCTGGCGCGCGGACGCGACCAACGGCGCCGTCGCCGTGCCGATTTACCAGACGACGAGCTATCAGTTCCACGACACGGAACATGCGGCCAATCTCTTCGCGCTGAAGGAGATGGGCCAGATCTATACGCGCATCGGCAATCCGACGACCGGCGTGCTGGAGGCCCGGCTCGCCGCGCTCGAGGGCGGCGTCGCGGCCTTGGCGGTCGCGTCGGGCCAGGCGGCGTCGGCCTTTTCGGTGCAAAATCTCGCGCGCGCCGGCGATAACATCGTCTCCTCGACCGATCTTTACGGCGGCACTTACAATCTTTTCGCCAATACGTTGAAAGAGCAGGGGCTGGAGGTGCGCTTCGTCGACCCCATCGACCCCGAAAACTTCCGCCGAGCGACGGACGAGCGCACCCGCGCCTATTACGCGGAAACCTTGCCGAACCCCAAGCTCGCCGTGTTTCCGATCGCCGAGGTCGCGGCGATCGGGCGCGAAATTGGCGTGCCGTTGATCGTCGACAACACGGCGGCTCCGATTCTTTGCCGCCCGCTCGATCACGGCGCGGCCATCGTGGTCTACTCGACCACCAAATATCTTGGCGGCCACGGCACGTCGATTGGCGGCGCGATCATCGACGGCGGCAATTTCGATTGGGAGAAATGGCCCGCCCGCCAACCCGCGCTAAACACGCCGGACCCGTCCTATCACGGCGCCGTCTGGGTCGAGGCGGTGAAGCCGCTGGGTCCGATCGCCTACATCATCAAGGCCCGCACGACGCTGCTGCGCGATCTCGGCTCGGCGCTTTCGCCCTTCAACGCCTTCATGACCCTGCAGGGCGTGGAGACGTTGACTCTGCGCATGGAGCGCCACGTGCGGAACGCGGAAGCGGTCGCCGCGTTTCTGGCGGGGCGTCCCGAGGTGGCGAAAGTTATCCATCCGTCCCGGCAGAGCGGCGAGGCGCGCGCCCGCGCCGACAAATATCTTAGGGGTGGCTACGGCGCGCTGGTCGGCTTCGAGTTGAAGGGCGGGCTGAGCGCCGGGCGGCGCTTTATCGACGCGCTGACGATGTTCTACCACGTCGCCAATATCGGCGACGCGCGCAGCCTCGCCATCCACCCCGCGACGACGACGCATTCACAGCTCTCGCCAGAGGCGCAGCTCGCTTCCGGCGTCACCGAGGGCTACGTGCGCCTGTCCATCGGGCTGGAGCATATCGACGATATTCTGGCCGATCTGGAGCGCGGTTTGACGGCCGCGACGGGAGCGTGATCAACGCTTCTGCCGCTGCTTCACGTAGCCGCGCAACACGGCGTTGATGCGCCGCTGATAGCCGGGGCCTTCGGCCTCTAATGGTGTAACGGGCCGCCGCGGGGCCGGGGCTTCGCGGCGGAGTGGTCATCCCCCAGAATGGTGGTGTGAACGGAGTCGGACTTTCGCCCGCTCCAAGCATCATCGGAGGATGACCATGGACTATTATGCGGGGATCGACGTGTCTTTGGAAGCGTCAAGCATTTGCATTGTCGACGGCGCCGGGAAGCTCGCGCGGGAGGCGAAGATCGCGAGCGAGCCGGCGGCGCTGATCGGCTGGTTCGGCTCGCTCGGGCGGGATCTGGCGCGGATCGGCCTGGAGGCCGGGCCGTTGTCGCAATGGCTTTACGCGGCGATGAAGGAGGCGGGCTTGGCGGTGGAGCTGCTGGAGACGCGGCATGTTTGCGCGGCGCTACAAACGATGCCGATCAAGGCCGACCGCAACGACGCGCGCGGTATCGCGCAACTGATGCGACTCGGCTGGTTTCGACCGGTGCATTGCAAGTCGATGGCGGCGTAAGAAACGCGGGCGTTTCTGACGGCGCGCAAACTGGTCCAGTCGAAGCTCTACGACATCGAGATGAGCCTGCGCGGCATATTGCGCGGATTCGGGCTGAAGGTGGGGCCGACGACGCCGAAGCGGTTCGCGCGGCGGATCGAGGAGCTTGTCGCCGGCCATGCGACGCTGGAGGTCATCGCCAAGGCGCTGCTTGCGGCTCATGCGGCTTTGCCGC